>JAFYQR010000226.1 GCA_017559825.1 Thermoguttaceae bacterium
GCCGGCGTCGACCGCGGCGCGAACGCTTCCGACGTCGCCGCGAACGACGGTCGTAACGAGACCGCCGCCGATTTGAATACGTTTGACCACTTCGACGTCGGCGGCCTTCGCCATCGCGTCGGTCGCGTTGACGAGAGCGAGAACGCCTTTCGTTTCAATCAATCCAATAGCGTCGTTCATTTTTATTTCCTTCGTATTTAGCGTTTATTTTCGTTTATTCTTTAGTTCTTGCGCCGTCGCGCTCGAAAAAACGAATTCTAGAGTTCGTTCAAACTATTTCGAGGCGGATTTTTTGATTTGCGGCAAGATTTTTTCAACGTCGCCGTTCGGACGCGGAATGACTTGAACGCCGGTGATTTCGCCGATGCGGGACGCGGCGGCGGCGCCGGCGTCGGTCGCGGCTTTGACGGCGGCGACGTCGCCGGTAACGAAGACGGTAACGATCCCGCTACCCGGTTTGTCCCAACCGAGAAATTCGACGTTCGCGGCTTTCATCATCGCGTCCGTCGCTTCAAACAGGGTGATGAAGCCCTTGCCTTCGAGAATTCCCAACGCTTGCATCGGTTTTGCCATTATAGTTCTCCCGTATTTATTAATAATGTCGAGTCGTTCGCCTTTCGCCGACGCTTTTCGCGCGCCGCCGTTCGACTTGCGACCGTCGTTTATTCCCTTAAAACGTTTAAATTTTCTTTATTTTACGCGCTTCGCTTATTTCTTCAAAGCGACCGCCGTCCCGTAAGCGTAAACTTCGCAGGCTCCCTGCGCGATTTCTCCGGACGTGTAACGAACGCCGACGATCGCGTCCGCGCCGATTTTTTCCGCTTGTTCGATCATTCTCCGCGTCGCAATTTGGCGCGCTTCGTTTAAAAGCTCCGTGTATCCGGCGAGTTCGCCGCCGACGATCGATTTCAAGTTGGCAAAAAAGTCGCGCCCGATATTTTTCGTTTGAACTACCGAACCTTGAACCAGCCCCAACGCTCGTTCAATTGGCGCGCCCGGAACTTCGTTAATCGTTAAAACCTGCATCGCTCGTCTACTTCCCTCAACCTAACGCCGCGTTATTTCAGCAATTCGATTTTCGTCGCGTGTTCGAGATCGACGGCGTTTCCTTCGTCGGTGTCGAGGTGAACTTCGAGTTTGATCCCCTTCCCGACGCGCACCAAGACGTTTTCGAAAACGAGCGAGCAGTCGTTCGATTCGACGCGCAGCTTCATCATGTCCTTATCTTTGACGCCGTAATACGCCGCGTCTTCCGGCCCCATATGGACGTGCCGCGCCGCGCGGATAACGCCTTTTTTCAGCTCGACGACGCCCGCCGGGCCGACCAAAACGCACCCGGGCGAACCGTCGAGTTTGCCGCTCTCGCGCACCGGAGCGTCGATCCCCAACGATATCGCGTCGGTGAACGACAGTTCGACTTGCGATTCTTTCCGCGTCGGGCCCAAGATGCGCACCGACGGCAACATCCGTTTGCGCGGGCCGATCAACATGACCGTTTCTTCCGCCGCGAAGAAGCCGTCTTGATAGAGGTCTTTCATTTTCGTCAGCGTTTTCCCCTTGCCGAAGAGCGTTTCGACGTCGGCGTCGGTCAGGTGAATATGACGCGCCGAGATGCTGACGACGAGTTCCGATTTGCGCGGTTGAACGACCGGTTCCGGCGCTTGGCCGCCCAACGCTCCGACGACCGCGTTCGCGACCTCGGCGCTCGACGCGCCCCCGGCGTCGCGAAGAATTTGACGAACGATCGCTTCGACCGTATCCCGACTAACGTTTCGCAAAGAAGCGCCCATATTTTGCCTCTCCGTATTCCGTTCTTCACGAACGCGAACCGGCGCGCCGCTCGTTTCGTCCGCAAGACCGTTACGTTTTCGTCTTTATTTATTGTCGCTGATAAAAGAAAATCGGGAACGCCGCGTTCTTCGCCGTTCGCAAGAGGCGGAAATCGGCGGCAAAATCCCTTCATTTTCTCCAAACGCGCAAAAATCGCGAGAAGGGACTCCCAACTTCCCTATTATAACCAAAATTTTTATTTTTTAAAGACGCGCCTTCAAAAAACTATCGAACTCTTTCGCAACGGTCGGCTTGAGTTTTCCGTTTAATCGTTTACAATGAGGCGAATCGCCGGGATTCCCTTCCCAGTTTTTATCGCGACGATTTTTCGTCGCTTCGTTTCCTTTTTCCTCGCCCCGACGCAACGCTTGTTTTATGCTCAAAAAAACGCTTCTCGCCGCCGTTAAACTATCGCTCGTCGTCGCGCTCTTTTTTTTCCTCGCGACGCGAGCGACGCAAGGTTCCGCGTTTACAGACATTCGATTCGACGTTCGCGGCGTTCTATTTTTACTCGGCGGCTTCGCGTTGAATTTAACCGCGACGACGATCACCATCGTTCGTTGGCGCGCATTAGTTCGAGCGCTCGACGCGCCGTTGTCGACGATCGACGCGTTAAGATTCGGCTTCTTAGGATTTGCGTTCAACCTCTCTCCGGTCGGAATCGTCGGCGGCGACGCGACGAAAATTGTTTTATTGACGAAGAAAACGTCGATCTCCGCCGATCTTGCGACCGCGAGCGTCGTCCTCGACCGATTTATCGGACTTTACGCGATGTTTGTTTTGGGACTCGGCGTCGCCGTCGCGTCCGGTTTTTACGCCAATCCTGAACCGCTCGCTCGCTTTACGACGCAAGGCTTAGTCGCGCTAACCTTAGCGGCGACAATATTTTTACTTTTCATTGTTTGGCCCGTGAGCGCGAAACGACGCCGAGAAAAGTTTGCCGGACTTTTCCCGCTGATCGGCAATTATCTCCGAAAAGCGACGACCGCGGCCCTTATTTACCGCGACCGCAAACGAACGCTCGGCGTCTCGTTTCTCGTCACGCTCGGCGTTCACGCGCTCTTCGGAGCGTCGCTATATTGTTTTGCTCGCGGACTTTACGAATTAACGCCGTCGTTAATCGACAGCGTCGTTCTTTATTGTTCCGCCAACGTCGGTTCGACGATACCGTTAAGCGCGGGCCCGTTCGAATATTTTCTCGACGAGCTTTATCCGCTTTTTACTTTTAACGGAAACCTCGCGTTTGGAAAGGGTTACGGCGCGACGATCGGCGTCGCTTACCGAATCGCGACGTTTGGAGTCGCGGCTTTTGGAATCGTTTTCCACGTCGTCGCCGCGACTCGTTTTTTCCACCCGATCGGCAACGTTAAACGTTAAACGTTAAACAACATGATTTAACGTCGTTATCCTCTTCGTTTGCATAAGTTCGCGATGTTAAAAAAACAGCTCTTATCCGCCGCGACCGCCGTTTTTATCGCGTGCGCCCCCTCTTCTCCACGCGGCTTAGGCTCTTTTACCGATTCGCCGTCGTTTCTTTTCGTCTCGGAAAGCGCAACGCAAGCGGCCGCAACGGATCCAAACGACGACGCGCATCCCCCCCTAGGGGATAGCCTTGATTCTAAACAAGATCAAATCGAAACGTTCGTCGGCTCCAACGCGCGTTGGATCGTCGATCGCCAACGCGGCGCAATTTCCGCTTGGGAACTAACGAGAAACGCGCCGCTTTGGACGCGAGACGGAACCGTTTATCGAACGTTTGAACGCCCAAAACACGACGTCGCTTTACTTACGTCTAACGCGTTAAACGGCGCGAAACCGGCTTGCGAATTTTTTGGACGCGTCTACTTCCTGCTTGACGCTATAGAGGACTCGCGCGTTACGCGTTTTTTTTCAACCCGTTGCGTTAAAAACGACGATTTGCTCGTCGTTTTGGACACTCGAAACCAAGGCCGACTCGTTTGGTCGCGGCGCGCGGACGATTTTGCGCCTTTTTTTTCTTCTCGCTTGAAAAACAAGGACTCGCGCTGCCGATTCGTCGGTTTGCCGCGCTCTTTCGACAACGACTTTATTAAGATTCAAGTTCAACGCGAACAAGAGGTTAATTTTTTCCTCATCGACGCCGCGTCGGGAGAAACGCGTTTCCGATACTAAAATCTTATTAGAACTTTTCGCCGCGCGTTCACTTTAGGCTTAACGCGAATCATTCTTATCCCCCTCTTTAATCGCCGCGTCTTTTCACTTCG
This sequence comes from Thermoguttaceae bacterium, assembly GCA_017559825.1. Taxonomy (GTDB): domain Bacteria; phylum Planctomycetota; class Planctomycetia; order Pirellulales; family Thermoguttaceae; genus RUG369. Next base: position 4,074 of record JAFYQR010000226.1, read on the forward strand.
TTCGTTTATTTCTTCTTTTTGTTTTAACCTTCCCCCTTATCTCTCCCTCTTCCCGTCGCAACTCTCGTGATTATTTTGTATCTAACCTGTGCTATCGTGTTTCTATTTCAGCGTCTTTTTTATTTTAATTTTTATTTAATTTATTTACATTTCAAAGCACGACCCGGATATTACACTCGCATTACCTTTAATCTACGATTTACGCAGTACCGTCGTAACTACGTAATACGTTGTTCTAGACTTGTTTACTTCGTCTTTTGAGATGTTGTTTACATTTATTTGTCGAGACTCTATTAGTACTACTAAGTAATTATATTAATAAAATGTTTTTATTCCATTTTTTCTTCATCGCGTTGTTTTAATCAACTTTTTACAGGCGTATTTTCCGTTAAATTTCACGGACGAAGGGCTTTTCTTTATTTTTCGCAAGATGAGCGGTCGGACGGACGATAACTAAAGACACGCGGCGTTGCGTCGTCGCAAGAGCTCTTCGTTTTTTGGTTGCCAAGAATAAAAAGATATAGCGAGGATATTATGAGAATCCGTTGCCGTCGCGACAAGTTTTTGCCGCTTTTTTCGCTCACCGCGTCTTTCGCCGCCGCTCGCGACGTGCGTCCGGCGTTGCAAAACGTTAAGACGATCGCTTCCGAGGCGAACGTTTTGTTGACGGCGACCGACGGCGACGTCGGCGCTCGCGTCGAAATTCCGACCGGCGACGGTTTTACGGTCGAAGACGCGGGCGAAGTTATTTTGCCGGCGAAATTGTTGCGCAAGATTCTCGCCGAAACGACGACGGAAGAAATTTTACTCGAATCGGAAGGAACGACGCTCGTCGTTACCGGCGAAAATTTCCGCTATCAACTGACGACGTGCGAAGCGACCGATTTTCCGCCGGTCGCGGCGTTCGACGCGGAAGCGTACAGCAAGATTCCGACAAAAGTTTTCGGCGAAATGATTCGTCGCACGACGTTTGCGATCGACTCGGAAAATTCGCACTACGCGCTCGGCGGCGTCTTGATGAATTTCGTCGGAGACCGCGTTTCGGCCGTCTCGACGGACGGGCGTCGTTTGGCGTTTCAAGAAGGCGTCGCGGAAACGGTCGGCGAGCACGCGTCGGAAAATAAAACGATTTTCCCGCCGCGCACGCTGAACTTGATCGAACGAGCGTTCGGCGACGTCGACGAAGCTTGGGTCGCGGTCAAAGAAGGGCAGGCGTTGATTAAAATCGGCTCTTTCGTCGTTTCGAGCACGCTGATCGACGGACGCTTCCCGAACTGGCGAGCGATTTTCCCGGATAAAAGCGGGCGAAAAAAGGTTGATTTCATCGCCGGGCCGCTCGCGTCGGCGGTTCGTCAAGCGGAAATCGTCGCGTCGGAAAAGAAACCGGGCGTTTGGCTCAACTTCGAACCCGGCAAAGTCGTCGTCGCGGCGGCGGGCGAGGAAATCGGCGAATCGAGCGTTCAAATTCCGATTTCTTACGACGGCGAGAACGCTTCGCTTCGTCTCGACTCGAAGTTTTTGAGCGATTTTTTGCGGTGCGTCGCGCCGGAAGAAACGGTTTCGTTCTATTTCCTCGCGGACAAACCGGCGCTTTTCGAAACGTCGGACGGCTACTCTTACGTCATCATGCCGCTGACTTGACGCGATTTCGAAGGAGACGGCGAAGATGAAAAGAAGAACGTTTCTCGGAGCGCTTTGCGCCGCGGCCGCGATCGGAGGAATCGCTTGGAGCGACGACGGCGAAAACGGCGACGCAACCGAGGAAATCGGCGGTTGCGAGCCGAAACGCTTTGAATTCGCGGAGCAAAAAATGGGCGTTCCGACGCGAATCGTTCTTTACGCTCGCGATCAAGAAACGGCGGAGAAAGCGGCGGACGCGGTTTGGCGACGCTTCGACGAGTTGAACGCCGCGCTCTCCGATTACGACTCGGAAAGCGAAATCGTTCGCGTTTGTCGCGAATCCGGCAAGGCGGGCGCGCCGGTCGCGATTAGCGCCGATTTGCGACGAACGCTCGAAGAGGCGCGGCGATTCTGCGTTTTGACCGACGGCGCGTTCGACGTTACCGTTAGTCCGGTCGTTAAACTTTGGAGACGAAGCCGGTACTTCAACGAGCGTCCGCCGGAAAAAATCTTGGAGACGGCGAAGAAAACGGTAGGTTTGGCGAATTGGAAGCTGACCGAAGCGGGCGTCGAAACCGCGCCGGGCGTTCGTTTCGACGTCGGCGGAATCGCCAAGGGGCTCGCGCTCGACGAAGCGCTCGCGACGCTCCGAACGTTCGGAATCGAGTCGGCGTTGGTCGACGCGGGAGGCGATTTGCGCCTCGGCGCCGCGCCGCCCGGCAAAGACGGTTGGACTATTGGAATCGCCGGGCTTGAAAAGGAAGGCGCCGCGTTTTATCGAACGCTTGCGAACGTCGGCGTCGCGTCGTCCGGAGACGCGAATCGATTCCTTGAAATCGACGGCGTTCGATATTCGCACATTATCGATCCGCGAACGGGCGAGCCGTTGACGCGCCGCTGCGTCGCGACCGTCGTCGCTCCGAGCGCGACCGCCGCCGACGCGTTGGCGAGCGCCGTTTGCGTTTTGGGGCTCGAAGGAACGCCGGAACTTGTCGAACGCTTGAAAAAAAGCGAGTCCAACGACGAAAAAGCGGGCGCGTTCGACCCGCTTGAAACGATTCTTTATCGAGTGAAGAGCGACGCGGAGGCGCCGTTTTCAGCGGAGGAAATCGACGTTTTCGCGACGCCGGGCTTCGCCGACGCGCTCGACGGCGAAAAGGCGCGTTAGTCCGCCTTGAGATTCGAGCGGTTTCCGGTATAATAACAAAGGAATCGGGGCGAAAACGCTCCGACTCGCCGCTCGACCGAGGCGGCGAACGAACGACGAACTCGCCCGAAATTTTAAGCGGCTTAGAAACGAAAAGAAACGATGCGAAACGAAGAAACGAACAACGACGGCGCGCCGGTTAAAGAACTCTCGATTCCCGATTTTCAAGCGTTGATTCGCCAAATGTACGTCGAAAAAGATATCGAACGCGGCGTCGCCGGCACCTTCATGTGGCTGATGGAGGAAATCGGCGAGCTCTCGACCGCGTTGCGCTCCGGAACGCAAAAGGAACGCGAGGAAGAGTTCGCCGACGTTTTCGCTTGGCTGACGACTATCGCGAACGTCGTCGGCGTCGATTTAAACAAAGCGTTGGCCGACAAGTACGGAACCGGTTGCCCGGGGTGCGGCAAGCTTGTCTGCGAGTGCCCGAACTCGGAGAAACCCTAAGCAAAACGCTAAAATCGACGAGGAGAGCGAGCGAAAACAACGGCGACCGACGAGGAAAAAATGAAACGGCGAACGAACGAAAAGGGCTTTTTAACGACGACGGCGGTTCTCGTCGCGGCGGTTTGCTTCGCGCTAACGAACGTCGCGGCGGCGACCGACGGAAAAAACGACGCCCCTTTGTCCGTCGAAGTTGGGATTAAGGGCGTTTACAAGAGCGGGTTTCGAACGCCGGTCGTCGTTCGCTGGGACGGCGACTGCGACCGCGTCGAGTTGGAAACGCTCGACTCCGACGGAACGCCGTTCGTCGCGTCGCGATCCGTTCTTCGTCGGGAAAGAGAAACGGAATTTTCGCTCGTTTTGCCGAAAGCGACCGCGCCGCTGACGGTTCGCCGCGTCGTTGAAAACGAGGACGGAACGACGAAGACGGCGGAGAAAACGTTCGGTCCGGGAGATTCGTCGGTTGTTTTCGAAAAACCGGCGTCCGCGGCGAAACCGATTTACCTCGTCGTCGGCGACGACGAAAAAATCGGGCTTCAAGAGGCGTTCGGCGAGCTGCGTTGGAGCGAAGAGCGTCGCCCGACGGTCGTTCTCGTTCGTTCGCTCCGCGCTTTGCCGACCGATTGGCGGTCTTACGAAGCGGTCGACAAGCTGATTATAACGACGACCGATCCGGAGATTTTTAAGCCTTCGCGAACCGAATCGTTCGAACGACGAATCGCCGCGATGCGGCGATGGTGCGAGCGCGGCGGCGACGTCGTTTTGCTCGCCGGAGAAAAATCGGTTCCGCTTTTGAAAGAAGGCGGCGCGCTCTCGTTCTTTTCGCCGGGAGCGAAGGTTGCCGACGCGACGCACGAGTTTCGCGTCGTCAACTCGTTGTTGGCGCGGTTGCACGGGGTAAAGAATCTCGCGATGACCGGGTCGAAGTCGGCGCCGTATCTGCGCGTTCCGGTGGTTTCCGAGCTGAAGCCGAACGCGATCGTCGACATGCTCGAAGCGGAGACGCCTCTCTTCGTCGAGCGTCCGATCGGGTTGGGGACGATTTCGTTTTTCGCGGCCGATTTGTCGACGCCGCCCTTTTCGAACTGGAGCGGGCGAGGAACGCTTTGGCTGAAGATTCTGGGAATCGAGCGGCCGAGCTCGTCGACCGCCGCCGAGGCGCCGGTTTACGTTAAACGCGGGTACGACGATCTTTCCGGGCAATTGCGGAGCGCGAACGACGTTTTCGAAGGGCTCCGCGCGCCGTCGTTCGCGTTGGCGTTGATTTTGATTTTCGTTTATCTGCTGGCGATCGGCCCGCTCGATTGGTTTTTGGCGAAGAAGGTCGTTAAGCGGCCGTCCGTTACTTGGGCGACGTTCCCGGCGTTCGTTTTACTGTTTTGCGCGTTGGCCGTTTGGGCGACGAAAGCGTCGCGTCCGAGCGAGACGCGCTTGAACCAAATAGATTTGCTCGACGTCGACGTCGAAAGCGGCGTGGTCCGCGATACGACGTGGCTTGGCGTTTACTCTCCTAACGACGCTCGACGCGACTTGACGTTCGCTCCGGGAGCGGCGAGCGTTTTTGGCGCCGACGCGAAATTCGCGTCCGAACCGAAAGGCGTTTTGGCTCCGCTGACTCTTTCCGGCGACGGCGTCGGCGCCGCGGAGCAAAGGACGTTCTCTCCGCGCGTTTGGGACGAGCCTTATTCGAGCGCGGGATCGGACGCCTCGACGGCTGCGTTGAGCGCGATTCCGTTCCCGGCGCGTTCGAGCAAAAGTTTCGTCGGGCGTTGGACGGGACGTTTGGAAGGTCTTCCGGTCGGCGATTTGCGCGACGACGGGCTCGGGTTGCGCGGAACGATCGTCAATCCGTTCGACGTTCCGATTTATTCGGCGTTCGTCGTTTACTCGGGAGGCGCGTATTCGTTGGGGACGCTCGCTCCGGGGGAAACGAAGCTCGACCGATCGGCGATTCGGCAAGAGCCGCGCCGCGTTCTAAACGAACATCGAAGTTCGGTTCCGACCGCCCGCGCTAAAAACTGGGACTCGACCGACTACAACGCGGCGTCGCGACGCGTTCCGTACGTTCTTCGCGCCGCGTCGTTTTACGAGCTCGGCGGCGGAAGCGATTCGTTCGGGCTCGAAAAAAGGCTCCAAGGCGACGTCGATTTGAGCGACTTGGTTCGCTGCGGTCGCGCCGTCGTTTACGGAACCGTCGTCGACCCGGAAGCGGAGAAATACCGTCTGCTCGAGGACGACCGTCCGACGCTCGACGCCGTTTCGAGAGCGCGAGCGAACGCCGAATCGGAAAAAACGGACGCGACGTCCGCCGTCGAAAAGCACGGGCTCTTCGGATCGAGCGACTCCTTCGTTCCGACCGTCGTCGAAACAAGCGACGGCGCCGAAGCGCGGCGAACCGTTTGCGTTCGCTTGATTCTTCCGCTGAGCCGCGGTTTCGCGCCGGGCGAGCGTCAAGCCGAGACGGAATCGGCGGAAACGAGCGAGAACGTCGAATAAAATTTCAATGTCGAACATAAAAAAAAGCGAGCGAAACCAGAAAGAACCGGGCCGCGTTCCATGATTAAGACCGAAGACCTTACGAAACAATACGGAAAACTTTTCGCGTTGAAGAATTTGTCGCTCGAGTTGAACGAAGGCGATCTTTTCGGCTTTATCGGGCCGAACGGTTCCGGTAAAACGACGACGATGAAGATGCTCGCGACGTTGTTGCAGCCGACTTACGGCGAGGCTTACGTTTGCGGACTCTCGATTTACACGAAACCGAAGGAAATCCGCCGTTTAATCGGCTTCATGCCGGACTTTTTCGGCGTGTACGACGATATGAAAGTGATCGAGTATCTCGAGTTTTTCGCGGCGGCGTACCGCGTTCGCGGCGAAGCGCGACGCAAAGTTTGCAACGAAGTTCTCGAACTTGTCGATTTGGGGTACAAGCGCGAAGCGTTGGTTACGAGCCTCAGCCGCGGGATGACGCAAAGGCTCGGTTTGGCGCGCGTTCTGCTGCACGACCCGCAGGTGTTGCTCCTCGACGAGCCGGCCAGCGGTCTCGATCCTCGCGCTCGCATTGAAATTCGCGAACTCTTGAAGCGGCTCGGCGGACGCGGCAAAACTATCATGGTTTCGAGCCATATTTTGCCGGAGTTGGCCGACGTCTGCAACAAAGTCGGGATCATCGAGCGCGGCGAGCTTCTCGTCGACGCTCGCGTCGAAGACGTGATGAAGCGCGTCCGCGACCAAGTCGTCGTCTTGGTCGAGTTGGCCGAGCCGAAAGACTATAAATTCGGCAAAAAGCTCGACGAGTGCGCGAAATTCCTCTCCGACGACGAGATCGTCGAGTCGGTTGAGGCGACGAAAAACGACGCGCTCCGCGTTTTGATCGAGAAGGGGCGCGGGCTCGACGATTATTCCGCGCTTCTGACGCGGCTGATCGAGCGCGGCTTCCGAATCCGCTCGTTCCGCGAGGAAGAGGTCAACTTGGAAACGGCGTTCATGACGCTAACGCGCGGGATCACCGCTTAAACGCTCTCGACGCGGTTTCTTTGAAGGAATCGCGTCGTTTTCTTATCGCGACGAGACTTTTCGCAAAGGGGAACGCAATGAAACGTTGGAGTTTAATCGCGGCGGCGGTCGCGCTTTTCGGAACGAGCGCGAGCGTCGCGTCGGCGCAAAAGGTAACGCTGAAACCGGCGCCGGCGAAAAACGCGTCCATCGTCGAACAAGACAAGGCGGAAAACTCGGCGACGGAAGGAAAGAAAAGCGAAAAACCGCGCGAGGCCGCCGCGTCGAGCGAAAAGTCGACGAAGTCGGACAAAACGGGGAAGAAAAACGTTTCGACGAAGAAAGGAGAAAACCGCGTCGCAGCGTCGTCGAAGAAAAACGACGATTCCGGTATTTTGACGGAGCCGCCTACCTCGCCGCTCAAGCCGCGAACGCCGGAAGAACTCGACGCGAAGTACCCGGTCGTTCCGGACGCGCTCCGCATGACGCTCGAAGAGTTGATTCCGACGAAAGAGCTGCGAAACGTCCGCGTGTTGAAGGCGATGGCGCGCGTTCCTCGCGCCGAGTTCGTGCCGAAAGACTTCCGCGAATACGCTTATCAAGACGCGGCGCTTCCGATCGGCGACGGACAAACGATTTCCGCGCCGTTTATCGTCGCGTATATGACCGAAACGCTCGATCCGCAGCCGACCGACCGCGTGCTCGAAATCGGGACGGGAAGCGGGTACCAAGCGGCGGTGTTGAGCTGCTTGGTTTCCGAGGTGTACACGATCGAAATCGTCAAGAATCTCGGACGCAAAGCCGCCGAAACGTTGAAAAAACTCGAATACGACAACGTTTTCGCGCGCGTCGGCGACGGGTACCAAGGCTGGCCGGAAGCCGCGCCGTTTGACAAGATTATCGTTACCTGTTCGCCGGAGGACGTGCCGCAACCGCTCCTCGAACAACTAAAAGAAGGCGGCAAGCTGATGATTCCGGTCGGCGAGCGGTACCGTCAGTATTTCGTTCTTTGCGAAAAGAAAAACGGTAAAATCGAGCGCAAAACGCTGATTCCGATCTGTTTCGTTCCGATGACCGGCGAAGCTGAGGAAAAACGCGTCGAGAAGCCGGATCCAACGCGTCCGAGCTTGGCCGGCGGCGGTTTCGAGGAGATCGCTCGCTCAGCTCTTGTCGCCTCGCAAGACGCGACGCGTAAAAATGGCGAAAACGCGCAAGACAAAGCGACGGCGCAAGAAAGCGAAACGAACGCGCTCGATTCGACCGATAAACAAGTTAAAGAGGAAAAAGACGCCGAGCGGAACGAGCTCGCGATCGAACTGCCGCCGCGCCGCCCGACGCCGGACGGCTGGTACGCGACGCGGAACGTTTACGTCGCCGAACGAGACGACGCTCCGGAGGGAAGCCGGGTCTGCGTTTGCGACAACGCTTCGGTGGAGAAAGAGCATCTCAAAAAAGACCGCAACGAGGCGCGTTTCGCCGCGGCGACTCTGCCGGAGAACCGCCGGGAGCTTCCGGCCGACTTCGCGAACCTTAAAGAACGTCAGCGCGAACGCGAGATGTACTGCCACTTGCGCCAATTCGTTCCGGTCGACGGGGCGAAAGTGAAAAAGCTGACGCTGACCGGGCAGGTGCGCGCGCTCGACTTGCGAGCGATCGAAGGCCGTAGAACGGTTCCGTTGGCGCGAATCGTCTTTTTCGACCGCGACCGAAAACCGATCGCCGACGAAATCCTTTGGGCCGCGTCCGCCGGAACGTTTGATTGGCGCGAAATGAGCGAGGAAATCGACGTGCCGCGCCGCGCCGCCGAAGCGTCCCTTCAAATCGGGATTCTCGAAGGCGTCGGAGCGATAGAACTCGACGCGCTCGAATTGAAAAACAAGTTTGAGAAAGCGGAAAACGGTCGTCGACGCTGAAAATCGCGTCGACGCCGACAAAAAAAAACTTTTTTGAGGAAAAAAGTAGAGATTCGCTCGAAAGGTTCTTGACGCCGTCGCAAAAATGTGGAAAAATAAGAGCGTCGGGGAAAAATCCCGGAGATTAGGAAAATTTGGAAAAAGGGACAAAAATGGAAGCGTCGAAAGAACGGAACGATTTCGACGATAATTTCGGCGCAGGCCCGTTGACCGCTCGTTTCGACGAGGCGTTGGCGTTTGTCTCCGAGCTCCATCGCGAGCAATTGCGAAAGATCGGGCGCGTTCCTTATTTGTCGCATTTGTTGCGCGTCGCCGGAACGGCGTTGGATTTCGGCGCCTCCGAAGACGTCGCGATCGCCGCGCTTCTTCACGACGCGGTCGAAGATTGCGGCGGACTCGCGACGGCGGAGAAAATTCGAGCGCGATTCGGCGATTTCGTCGCGGATATCGTGTTGGAAACCTCCGACTCGACGACGGCCGACGCGAACCGCAAGTCGCCTTGGCGCGAACGCAAAGAGGCGTATTTGGCGCGTTTGCGAACCGGTCTTGAAGCCGCGGCGCTCGTAAGCGGATGCGACAAATTGGACAACGTTTCGTCTCTCGATCGCGCGTTGAAAATCGCGGGCGGAGGAATGTTGGCGCGTTTTAAAGGAGGTTCGAGCGATTTGATTTGGTATTACGAATCGGTCGCCGAAATTCTCGAAGAACGCGGAACGTCGTGCGCTTCCGAATTGCGCGGCGCCGTCGAAAGATTGAAAGCGACGCTTGTTGAACTTGAAGCGCGAAAGCGTTAATGTCGAGACGCGAACGAGCGGCCCCGAACTTGACGGCGCGGATGAAAACGAACGGGAAATTTGAAGCGTCGCCGCGTCGACGTGAAAACTGTCGTAATCGTAAAAACGCGTCTCAATGTGGAAAAATTTTAGAAATTTTAGAAAAAAAAGAAAAAAAGATAAAAAAAGACTTGCAAAAGCGACGCTCTGCAAGTATAATGACAAATAATAAAGCGGATTGTTTTGCGCTTCAAACAAAACGGCGTTTTCGTTTGTTTGGGAGTACGCGCGTTGCCGTCTAGAAAATGGGTGAAAAAATGAAACGTACCTTGATGATGTTGGTCGCGGCGTTGGCTATGACGGTCGTCGCGTCGGTTCAAGCCGCCGATGTGAAAGTTAATTTGCAAGATCGCGACGCGAACAATCAATTGGTCGCGGCGCAAAATGTGAAATATTCGATCGCCGACTCCGAAGGTAAAATCGTCGCCAACGGCGAGCAAGCCGAAATCGCGCTCGATTTGGCGGAAGGCGTTTATGAAATCACGGTCGAGCAAAATTTGCCGAACGAACAAGTTCACTACGGCGCGCAAGCGTTGAGTGTTCCGGCGGAAGGCGCCGAGTTCGCGTTGGAAATTGCCGCCGACGGTTTGAAACCGGCCGTCGCCGCGAAAGAAGTCGCTCCGACGATCGCGAAGAAATCGGTTCGAACCTCTTCCAACGTCTGCAAGTGCAAATACTGCAAATGCAGTCAATCGCGCGAATATTGTCGCGACAACTGCAATTGCCCCTATTGCGATTGCGGTAAAGCCGCCGTTCCGGTCGCCGCCGCTTCCGTCGGTTCCTGCAACACTTGGGGGTTCCTCGGTTTGACCGGCGCGTTGGTCGCCACCGCGATCGCTCTTGGCGTCGACGACGACGTCCCGCCGCGTCCGGTTTCGCCGTTCCAAGGCCTGCGTCGTTGAGCCTTGACAAACGCGCGGTTTGACTTGCGATAATAAAAAAGGGGTCGTGTACGGCTCCTTTTTTTATTTCTTGCGCGACGAAGCTAGGCGTCTTTTAGCGCGGCTCTTTAAAAAGTTTTTCGACTTGTCAAATTTAACGAGCGCCGCGTCCCGTTTTTGTCTCGAGCGTCTAATCCGACGCAAGACAGGCTCGCGTTGACAGCGTTCCGTTTTCGCCGACTGTTCTAAAACGCGGTGAAGACCAAGCGACCCGCGCTTCTCGCGGCTCGTCGGATTCAATCGGTTTTAAACTCAAAGATTGAAGGAAGAGTTTAGTCGCCGTTTCTCCGCGCCGTTTGAAAGATTTTTACTCAAGCGCGATTTTAAGAGTCGCTTTGGGTCTCAAAGATTTTAAGTCCGACGTTTTTTTCCGTGAAAATAAACTTGTCCGCTTGCGGAATAAATTTTTTTGAAAATTTTTCGATAGAATCGCAAGCCGAAAGAGGTTGAAATAAATGCCGTAAATTCTTTATTTTGCGCGACTGAAAAAATTTTTTTGTTTTGCTTCGTTTATTTCCTTGATAACAGGTTGCGTATTTTAAACGTTGTAGATTATCTTGTCTACGCATCTTGTGGAAATGACGTCGCGAACGTCGGCTAGTTTTCTCCGCAGCGCGTTTTTATAGTCGCGAACGCTCGCCGCGAAGGTTGAGCGTCGCGTCTTGCGACCGTTAAAATCCCTCTTTTCGAGTTGGAAAGCGTTTTGTATAATATGGAGAGACTTAATCGCGTTTGAATCGCGGCGAAACGGCGACAAGGGTCGCTTCGCGACGTTCGAGCGCTCGGCGGCTTGCGAACAACGCGCAAGTCGAAGCAACATTGGCGTTACGGATATAGGTGCAAATATGACGACAGAGAACGGTTCGCCGACTAACTTGCCTCGGCCGAACGGCGACGCGTCTCCGAAAACGGACGGCGCTTCGCAAAACGTTAGAAAATCGCGCGGCGGACGCGACGGCGCTCGCGTGGAACGCC
>JAFYQR010000227.1 GCA_017559825.1 Thermoguttaceae bacterium
CCGTCTTCTCGAACAAACGGCGCCGCGTCGTTTTACGGGCAAACACTATGTTTTGTCGCACCGTCCTTACCTTTGAGTCGGCGTCAAAGTCGCGCTCGCCTCTTTCTTCAGTTTCGCGACGAAAGTTAAGTTCGTTCGGAAAACCGGCGAGCGTTTGCAACGTTTCTAACCGCTTATTTTAGAAGCGTTTCCCTTCCGCGGCGCGCTTTGCGAGGAACTCGTCGCCAAAGCCGAATTTCTCGACGACGAAGTCCGCGTCCTTGTCGCCGCGACCACTGCAGCACGCCAAAATCGTCATGCCGCGGTGTTCCTTCGCGTACTTCATCGCAAACGCGACCGCGTGCGAGCTTTCGAGCGCCGGAATAATCCCTTCCGAGCGCGACAGGCGGTAAAACGCCTCGACCGCGTCTTCGTCGTCGATCGCTTCGTAACGCGTTCTGCCGACGGAGTTTAAGAAAGCGTGTTCCGGCCCGACGCCCGGATAGTCGAGACCGCTGGCGATCGAGTAAACCGGCGCCGGTTCGCCGTTCTCGTCTTTCAACATAATGCTCTCGAAACCGTGCAGGACGCCCTTTTCGCCGTAAGTCGTGGAAGCGGCGTGGTTTCCGAGTTCCGGGCCGAGGCCGAGCGGCTCGATTCCGACGATTTCGCACGAGTCTTCCAGGAACGCCGAGAACATCCCGATCGAGTTGCTGCCGCCGCCGACGCAAGCGCAGACGACGTCCGGGCCGAAACCGGTCGCCGAGATAAATTGTTCGCGCGCCTCGAAACCGATGCACGCTTGGAAGTCGCGCACCATCATCGGGAACGGATGCGGGCCGAGCGCGGAACCAATGCAGTAAATCGAGTCTTTATAATTCTTTGCGAACGATTCGAACGCGGAGTCGACCGCCTCTTTCAGCGTTTTCAAGCCGTGCGTCACCGGAACGACGTTCGCGCCTAAAATCTTCATCCGCGCGACGTTCGGCGCTTGCTTCGCGATGTCGACTTCGCCCATGTGGATTTCGCATTCGAGGCCGAAGTACGCCGCCGCCGTCGCGAGCGCGACGCCGTGTTGCCCGGCGCCGGTTTCCGCAATTAAACGCTTTTTGCCCATATATTTAGCGAGCAAGCCTTCGCCCATGCAGTGGTTCAGCTTGTGCGCGCCGGAGTGGTTCAGGTCTTCGCGCTTCAGGTAGATTTGGCACGAACCGTCGCCGAGTTCGCGCGACAGGTTTTCGCAATGCGTTACCGGCGTCGGACGGCCTTGGAAGTCGCGGCGAATGCGGCGCAGTTCGGCGATGAAACGTTGCGACAGGCAGATCGTGCGGTACGCTTGCGTCGTTTCGTCGAACGCTTTTTGGAGATCCGGCGGGAGGTACGAGCCGCCAAATTCGCCGAAACGGCCGTTTTCGTCCGGGTAATTTTTCAAGTAATCGCGAAAGTTCATCTTCTTTTCCTCGTTCGCTAAACGTTATAATTATTAAATTTATTGCAAATTAAAATAAGGATTCGCCCGACAAAAACAACGCGGCGCTAAACTCGCGCAAGTCGTCGCGCTCCAAACGTTCAAGAGTCGCGAAAGTCGAATTTTCTCGAAAAGAAGTCGATTTTTTCGTCCGCCAATTCCCCGCTCGACGCGGTCGCAAGGCGCGAACTTAATTTCAAACGTTGCTAAAGAACTATCGACAAACACTTTCGGGGCAAAACGACGCTCGCGCCGCTCGAACGCCGCGCCCTCGATTATGAGGAACGGGTCAAGCGCGCTTTTCCGAATAGCGACGCCAAGAACGCCAGTAAAATTGTCGATAAATGCAAATCATTTCAAGACTTTCGGCAAACCAAACGAACGGAAACGCTTTCGAAATCAAACGCCTCAAAAAATTGAGGGAAAAACGCGCCTCCCGACCGCTTTATTACTCAAGTTTAATTGCGTCGAGCAAAATTGCAAGACCCCCCGACGCGATTTTTCAGAATTTTTTCATTTTTTGCCGCGATTCGAACGTCGAAAACCCGAATAATTTCAACCGCTAACGTCGCCTCGGTCAAACGCGCGACCGGTCTTTCGAGACGCGTTCTCTTACAGCCTTCCAACCTTCGTCTATAAACGTCGATAAAAAAAACGTTTCCCACGTCAAAGCGAACTTAACGCTCCGACGCGAAAAACGTTCCCAGAAACGCTCGACGCAAACCGCCGAGCGCAAACAAGCGCCGTTCTAAACGGCGTTATTTAACGACTTATTTCATAGCGGCCTTGTAACGACCGGCGCGGTCTTTTTGGCCTTGGTCGCCCTTTTCGAGAACGACGTCGAGCGCCTTCGTAAAGAGGTCTTTGTCCTTTTTACGGAGGAAGTCTTGGTGCGCGAGGTCGAGAACGGCGTTCAACGCTTTGTTTTGCAACGCTTTATTGTCGACGTGTTCGAGCGCGAACTTCACCGAGTCCAGCTCGCGAACGGCGCCGACGCGTTCGAGCGCCAAGTTGCGTTCGTCGTCGCGGGTCGCCAGTTTGAACGCGTCTTTCAACGCGGCCAACTTGTCGGCGCCGGACATGTCGACGGCGTCTTGGTCGTCCGGAAGCGAAACGACGCGAATATAAGCGCGCAACGCTTGAATTCGCAAGTTTTCCGGATACGCTTCGTTCTTCGCCGCGTCGAGAAGCGCGCCGGCGACTTTAGCGTTCGGCCAGTTGCAGAGCGAGCGGACGGAAAGAGCGATCATCGCGCCGTTGTTCGACTTCAAGCCGCGTTCGATTTGCGCGAACGCCGCGTCGCCGCCGATGCGACCGAGCGCCGGGAAGATCGTCGCGCCGTTGGCGTTGTTCATCTTCGCGATAACCGGGGTCGCGTCGCCTTCGCAAAGTCGAGCGATGATTTGCTCGGCGCGGTCGCGGTCGCCGCCCGCCGGAATCGCGACGAACGCGTCGACGAAATCGCCGATATGTTCTTTCGTCGCAAGACGTTCCGCGGCGGTCAGGAGTTGCAGACGAATCGGGCAGCCGTCTTTTTTCGCCGATTCGAGAATCGACGAAACTTCCGAAACGAGGAAACGACCGCTCACGACGTCGGCGAGAGTCGCCGCGTTATCGCCGTTCGTTTCCTTCTTCAACGCGGCGGCGACGGCGGCGTCGAAATCGGCGCCCGGAATCCGCTTCATCGCGTCGGCGACAAGACCGCGGTCGAACGTTTTCATTTGGTCGTAAAGAACGTCGAACTCTTTGCCGCTCGCGATCTTTTCGAGCGCAAGGATCGCCGCGCGCTTGACTTCGACCGATTCCGATTTCAGAGCGTTAACGGCGACGCCGACGAAATCCTTCGTCTTGCGAACGCGCAAAGCGCCGAGAGTGCGAGCTTTATCGTCGTCGGAGAGTTTGTCGAAACCGCTCATAAATTCGGCGAATTTCGCGTCCGAAACGTACGGAAGCGATTGAATCGTCTCGGTTTCGACGGCCGGCGAGCAATCGACGGAGCGCGATTTAATAAAGTGTTCGAACGCCGCTTTTTTGTCGCCTTCGGCCGCGTCGCGCGCTTTTTCGAGCGCTTTCAGGGCCGCGTCGCCCGGAATTTCCGCCAAAGCGCGGCCGGCTGCGTCGACGAGGCGAGCGTCTTCGTTCGTCAGGAACGGCGCGATCGCGTCGACGCAAGTTTCGTCCGCCGTCCATTGCAACACGTGCAACAGCCAGGCTTTAGTAACGACCGGATAGTCGCCGGCCAACGCTTCGAGCGCGGCTTTGTTCGCTTCGGCGCGGGTTTCCGGTTTGTCGGAAGCCGTTTCGAGAACGTAGCTCATCCAACCTTGTTGCGCCTTTTCCATTTCGGCGACTTGACCGCCGTCGGCCATATTTTGAGCCGTCATTTTCGGCGCGAATTCCGCTAATTTCGCGGCGGCTTCTTGCGCGAACGCCGACGAACCGAACGACGACGAAGCGACGAGCGCCGACAAAAGGAGCGCGTAAGTTTTCCAATTCAGTTTCATTGTATCGTTTCCAATATCCTTTAAATCGCCTTTTCAAGCGAGTTGCGTTTACTCAAAATTCCGAAATACCCATCGACGCCCGACGCGCCGCGTCGTTGGACGCGAACCGCCCATTAATATTAATGGAAGCGCGTTCGTCGAACGGGCGTCGCGACGTTCGCTCAAACTTCCGGGATCGTATACGGATAGCGTTGGACGCGCGAAACCATGCGGGTCGCTTCTTCGTCGCCGACGAAAATCATCTTTTCGGCGTCCCACTTGAGCGGACGTTTCACCTTGTGGCAAATCGCCATCATTTGGCAGAGCGTCGCGGTGGCGGCGGCGTATTCGAAATCTTGGAACGGACGGAGGCGGTTGCGGACGCAGAACGCGAAATCGTCGGCGATGTTATGCGCGCCGCCGGAGTAACGACGAACGTCGACGACCTTGATCGGATTCATCTTCGTTTGGTTGTGGCGGTATTCGCCTTCGGTTCCCTTGAACGTAACGTCGTGCGGACCGTTCCACGCGTGATAGAAACGGACGCCGTTCTTGAAGACAGCGCAAACGTATTCGGAACCTTCGTAACCGGCCGGGTAAAGTTCGACCGGCTCTTCTTTATCGACGCCGAGACAGTACATCGCGCCGCCGAACTTGTGAGCGCCCCAGTCGGCGAGGAAACCGGTGCAGTACTCGCCGTAATTACGCCAACCGCCGCCGTAGTTGCCGGAGCAGCGTTCGCTGTTGAACGGCGCGACCGGCGCTTGACCTTGCCAACGGTCCCAGTCGAGACCTTCCGGAATCGGTTGTTCCGGCAAGTAGCAGTACTTCGGCGGGTTGCCGAGACCGCAGTAAACTTCCTTAACTTCCCCGATCGCGCCGCTTTGAAGAATCGGCGCCATGTAGCCGTAGTCTTCCATCACGCGTTGGCTGCCGCCGGTGCAGACGCGGTTGTACTTGCGAGCCGCCTTGACGATAAGACGCGATTCTTCGATCGTGAGCGTCAACGGTTTTTCGCAGTAAATGTCCTTGCCCGCCATGCAGGTTTCGATCGCGATCTTCGTGTGCCAGTGATCCGGCGTCGCGCAGACGATCACGTCGACGTCGTCGCGGTCGGCGAGAATGTCTTCGTAACGATGGAATTTGGCGACGGCGTCGTTTTTATAGTGGTTGTTGACGCGGTCGGCGGCGCGGTCGACGCGTTCTTTCCAACAGTCGCAAACCCCGATAATTTGGTAGTTGGAGTTGTGCAGGAAACCGCCGAGAAGCTCGCCGCCGCGGTTCCCGATCCCGACGAACATCGTCGTCAGCTTGTTGCTCGGCGCGACGCCGCCGTTGTAACCGAAAATAGAGCCCGGCAGGAAGAGCGGAGCGGAAATCGCGCTCGCCGACGCCGCCAAAAACTTGCGGCGATTGAGTTTCGTTTGCTTATTTTTCATCGTCCAAAACCTTTGCCGTCGTTCGCCGACCGAACGCCGCCGCCGATGAAAACGGCGACGCAAAACGCTCGCAAGTCCCGCGAAATCGGGCGTTACAAAAACAGAATAAACGTCTTTCGAAACGCCGCCGCTCGCGCGAGTCGGAGACCGTCTCGCCACAGTTTTCGAGTCGATCGTCGTTTCGTTGAATGCGTTCATTATAAAGGAACGCGCCGTGAAAAACAAGCGTCTTCCCGCCGTATTTCGCGCATTTTTTCCAAATATTCCCAAATTTTATTAGAAACGTCTAACTTACAAGCCGACGACGCGCGTTTTTCCTCGACAATCCCGAAAGGACGGAAATCAAGTAGTTTTCAATCTCAAGAAACGTTGCGCAATAAAAATCGCTCAAAATTCAAATTTTTCAAAGAGTCCGTAAAAAAGGCGTCGCGACGCTCAAGCGCAAACCGCCCTTTTCGCGTCGCGACGCCGTCGAGCGTCGTTAAAATCGTTTCCAACGTTACTTCGCGGGTTTGTCGACGATTTTCATCGATCGCAACCACTCGAGAACGCGGCTCGGATACTTGCGAATCGGCGCGTCCTGCGGTTGGTTGCGGAACGCGTGGTCGGCCAAGGCGAAGATATGCAACTCCGCCGGAATATTCATTTTACGCAGTTGCAGATAGACCGCGACCGAGCCGGCGGGCGAGTAGCCGTCGCCGTCGCCGTGAATAAAGCACATCGGCGGCGTCTTGGCGTCGAACGCGAAATCGCCGACGAGCGTCGCGTCGTTTCCGCGATTCGAGTTTTCGCCGTCGACGCCGTCGCTCAGCGCGTACGCCGGATAAATCGGAACCGCAAAGTTCAGGTGGCACGGCGTTTTATCGAGATCGTCGACCGGTTCGTAAGCCGGAGTTTGGCTCGTCGTCGCCGCCATCAGCGTCAGGTGTCCGCCCGCCGAAAAACCCATGACGCCGATTTTTTCCGGGTTAATCCCCCATTCGTCGGCCTTCGAACGGACGATTTTGATCGTTCGTTGAACGTCTTGCCAAGCGGCGCGGTGCTTCTCGACGCCGGCTCGACGCGGCGTCCGATAGCGCAACATCACGACCGCGACGCCGTTTTCGACGAAGAAATCGCGCGGCATAACGCCTTCGTAATCGTAAGCGACGCCGTTGTAAGCGCCGCCGCAACAAATAATTAAGCAAGCGTCGGTCTTCGGAGCTTTCGGGGCCCAAAATTCCAAAGTCGGCGCGTAATACGGGCCGCCGTTTTCCTTGTATTGCTCCGCCTTGTCCCCCGGCGGCGTCGACGGCCAAACGTTCAACGTCTCGAACCCGAACGCCGACGACGCGAGCAACGCCGTCGCTAACGCCAACAACAACCGCGTTTGCGTCAAAAATCGCATTTTCTCTTTTCCTTCCTTATGTTATTGCGTGCGAAATTTCCCGAATCGCGCCGCCCCGCCAAGGAGTCGCCCGTCGATTCGCCGACGCCGTTATTATCGCCGATTTTCCGCCGGATTGCAAGCGTCGCCGCCGATTTTTCGCCGAGTTTAACGAAAAATCGCCGTCTCGCCCCGCCGCCGCGCCGATTTTGTTCGCGTTTCGCAAAAATTTTAAAAAAATCGTCGAATCGCCGTTTTTTTCCTTGCTTTTCGAAGCGAAATCTAGACAATAACTCTAAACGCGCAAACTCGATCCGCCCAATCGATTCGCACTGTTTTCAAACAACAATCAATTAAATCAAACGCGCCGTTTTTGAAACTCAATCTATTTTCAAAAAAGCAAAAATTCGGCGTGTGCGATCTTAGAAGGAGACCGTTATGCTCGCCTCGCTTCTCCGACGTTTCGACCGTTCGAAACGCGCCCGCTCCGCCGCCTCCGCTCGCTCGAATTTTGTTTTCGGCGCCGTTTTCAAAACGCTCGTCGGCGCCGCTTCCTTCCTTTGCGTCGGAACCGGCTTCGCGGCGGAACCTCAAGACGCCGCTCAATCGACGCCGCCCGAAGGTTGCGTCGCGCTCTTCGACGGCAAAACGCTCGACGGCTGGAAGGGCGACGCGAAGTTTTGGTCGGTCGCAAACGGTTGCATCGTCGGACGTTCGACGCCGGAAACGCCGGTTCCGTACAGCGAATATCTCGTTTGGCAAGGGGAGCCGGTCGGCGACTTTGACCTTTACGTCGACTTCCGCGTTCACGCCGGGAACAGCGGCGTCGAGTACCGCGCTTGGGCCGACCCGAAACGGAATTTCGGGCTGAACGGTTATCAAGCGGACATTTGCCCCGGCGACATTATGGGAATTCTGTACGGCGAAGCGCTCGGCGAAATCATCGCTTGGCGCGGACAGTCGGCCCGCTTCTCGGCGGACGGCCAAAAGACGATCGCGCAATTCGGCGACGCGGCGGAGATCGCGAAGTCGATCAAAATGAACGATTGGAATACGTACAAAATTGAAGCGCGCGGGAATCGTTTCGTCCAATATATCAACGGCGTCAAAACGTCGGAACTCGTCGACGAACGTCCGAACGCGCCGAAAGCGGGAATTTTCGGACTCCAAATCCATCCGGGCCCGCCGTCCCATTTCGAATACAAAAACATTTATTTGAAAAAGCTTTAAAGCCAATTTCAAACGCCCGACGACGCGAAATATTAGCCGACTTTAACTCCGTTCGCGTCGCCGGTCGTTTTCGTCCGCTTGTTCGCGACTTTTGAAAATCTCAAAAACGCGCCGATTTCAAAAAACGCCGCGTTTCGCTTTGAAAATTATCGTTTCAATTAAACAACTTCATCCCCGTTATTATTGAATCGAGGTTACTATGCAACTCACTCGAAGAACTTTGTTGAAATCGACCGCCGTCGCCGCCCCTCTCCTCGTCGCCGGTCGCGTCCTCGGCCTCGACGCGCAAACCGCCCCGAGCGAACGCGTTAGAATCGGCGTCGTCGGGCTCGGCGGTCGCGGGACGTACATCGCGAACGTCGTTTCTCAAGCGAAAGACTGCGAACTCGTCGCCGTCTGCGACATTTTCAAGCCGCGCGTCGACGGTTACATGAAGAACCGCCCGCATCTCAAGGCTTACGACGATTTCCGCAAAATGATCGAAACGGAAAAACTCGACGGCGTCTGCTGCCAAACGGCGACGCACCAACGCGCTTGGGTCGCGATTCACTCGATGCTTTGCGGGGCGAACGTTTACATCGAAAAGCCGATGGCGCTGACGATTAAAGAAGGCCGCGCGATGGCCGACGCCGCGAAAAAACTCAAGAAAGTAACGCAAGTCGGGACGCAACAACGCTCCCTTCCGCTCTGCCGCTGGGCTTGCGAACAAATCGCAAACGGCGCGATCGGGAAAGTTAAGACGGTTCTCGTTCCGAACTTCGTCGGGCCGAACGTCGTTCCGGATAATGACCCGCGCTTCCAACTCGACCCGAAAGACTGCGAACCTTGGTGGGATATCTGGACGAACCAAGCGAAACTCCGCGCTTGCATTCCGGAAATCCAATACGGTTGGAGCAACTGGGGCGACTACGACGCCGGCGGTCTCTGTTTCGGCGTCTCCGGTTGGGGCACGCACTCGTTCGACCAAATGCAAATGGCTATCGGCACAAGCCTTACGGGCCCGACGCAACTCATTTTGGAAGAGCCGTGCGAAATCCGCGACTCCGGCAAATTCACGAACCGCCCCTATTCGGAAGACGAAACCGGCGCCGATTATTACCATATGGCGAAGGTCGTCGGGCCGCGCGCTCGCGTGAAAGCGCTCTTCCCGAACGGCGTCGAAGCGCGTTTCGAACTCGACGGCGACCGCGGGCCGGGCCTCGGTTGCATCGTCGTCGGCGAAAAAGGCAAGCTCGAAATCAACCGCCACAAGATCGCGTCGAACCCGAAAGAGTTGGCCGCGTCGTTGCCGGAAGAAGCGAAAAACAAGCGCGACGAAACGATTTACCACGTCGAAAACTGGGCCGAATGCGTTAAGACCGGCGCGAAGTGCAACGCCGACGTCGAAATCGGCCAACGCTCGACGACGATTTGCGAGTTGATCAACATCGTCCGCGCGACGGCTCCGGTCGGCAAACCGATCTTCTGGGACGCCGAAAAAGAAGAATTCGGCAACCTGCCGGAAGGAAACGCGATGCTGTCGCGTCCGCGCCGCGAAGGTTGGGAACTCCCGAAAGTTTGATCTTTTTGAAAAGCGCCCGCTAGTTTCGCGTTTGCGATCCGGCGGGCGAACTTTTCTTTTACTCCCGACGTCGACCCGGTTTCGCGTTTTAACGTCGACGGTCGACGTCGCGGTTTACGTCGCGACGCTCGCTCCGCGTTTGCGAACGCCTCCGGATCGGCGGCGGTCGGCGTCGCCCTTTAACGTCGCGACGTTCAACCGCAAACGACGCAACCCGTTATTTTAGGAGTCTTTCCAATGAAATTCAGTTCGATGAACCGCCGCGATTTCCTACAAACGACCGCTTTCGCCGCGCTCTCCGCCGTTTTTGCCGATTCGGCGCGCGACCCGTTCGCCGCGCTCGCGCTCGCCGCCGAAGAACCGGCGCCGCTCGATCCGAATCTTGTCGCGATTTTCTCCGACATTCACGTTCGCGAACCGGAGTCGTCGCAACAATCGTCGCGTTTTATTAAAAGCGTCGCGCAAATCTTGGCGATGAACCCGCGTCCGGCGACGCTTCTGATTTACGGCGACGTCGCGTACGACGCCGGCAAACCCGAAGATTACAAGATTTTCCGCCGAATGGTCGAGCCGCTCGAAAAGGCCGGAATCCGTTGGGAAGTCGCGATGGGGAACCACGACCGCCTCGAAAATTATCGCGCCGTTTTTCCGGAGCGTTTCGAGAAGGCGCCGATTTTCAAAAATCGCCACGTCAATATCGTCGAGACGCCGCGCGCCGACTTCATCCTTCTCGACTCGTACCTCAAGGGCGAAGTGCGCGGCGAAATCGACCCGGCGCAACGCGAATGGCTCGCCGAAACGCTGAAAAAATACGTCGACAAGCCGGTTTTCGTCGGCTGCCATCACCCGCTGTCCGAAACGCTCTTGACCGAAACGCTCCTCGCGTGCCCGAAATTCTCCGGCTACCTCTTCGGGCATTGGCATTGGTGGACGGTCGAGACGCGCGAAAACGTTCCCACCGTTTGTTTTCCGTCGATCGGACACTGGGGCGATATGGGTTTCGTTACGCTCAATTTAACCGAAAAGAACGCGATTTTCACGCCGACGATCGACGCGTACCTCCTGCCGGGTTGGCACACGCGCAAGCCGGTCGAGGACGTTCCGGCGTACCTCGCGACGCTAAACGCCAAAATCGCGACGCTTCCGCTTCGCTAACCGGCGTTCGTTCGGGGAAAAGCGACGCTCGAAACGCGTCCGTCCGTAATCGACGCGCCCCTTCTCTTGCCGACGCGACCTTAGAACGCGTCGACGCTTAAGATATAAACCGTTAAACGGCGGACGCTAACAACTCGAAACCAAACGCGCGGCGTCGGTTTTCCGTTCGCCGCGCCTCTTTTTCGTTCGCAGTTTGCTTTTCAAGCAAATTTCCGTTTCGTTCGGTCGCCGCGCGCTTACGCAAAGAGCGCGCGCATCTTTTCCAAACCGACTTTCGCTTGTTCGAGCGGACTCATTTCCTTGCGGTAGTTCGGGTTAAAGAGTTCGAGCGACAGCGCGCCGTCGAAACCGTTCGCAAGAAGCGTCGCCAAAATTTCGCGAAGCGGCGCGACGCCGTCGCCGGGAAAGACGCGGTCGGAGTCGTTTAACTTTTCGCGCTCCGGCGTTCCGGGATAGTCGTTCAGATGGAAGATCGGGAGCGCTTTGCCGTCGATTAAGTTCAAGCCCGCGAAGGAGTTGCCGCCGCGGTACAGGTGATAAGCGTCGAGCAGAAGCGCGGCGTCGGAACGGCCCGTTTCGGCGCAAATCGCCAACGCGTCGGAGAGTTTTCCGAGCGTCGCCGACGCGCCCCAAGTTTCGAGAAGCGGGCGAACGCCGATCGGTTCGCAAAGTTCCAAAACGGCGCGATAACGGTCGGCAACCGCGGAAAGCGGGATTTTTTCGTTCGCGCCGGACGCCGGAGCCGCGACGCAAGCGCAACCGATCGCCGCCAACGCCTCCGCTTCGCGCTTCAATTGCTCCAAACCGGCGGCGCGACGGTCGGCGTCGTCGACGATCCAAGGCGCGAAACCGATCCCGCCCTCGACGCGCATCCCCTCGCCGTCCAACCACTTGCGCAACTCGGCCAATTTTGCCGGCGAGTAATTGTCGGAATACGCTTGAAGGCGCGTCAGCCAAATTTCGACCGAGCGATACCCGGCGGCGCGCGCGATTTTCAGCTCCTCCGTCAACGGCAGATTATACGCCAAAATCGTTCCGGTATTCAAGCAAAAACGAACTTTGCTCGCGTCCAGTTTCGACGCGTTTTCCTTCGCGGCGTTCGTCAAAGCGGTTTCTTGCGCAGACGCCGACTCGGAAACGGTCGAAACGCCTAGCGCGGCGGCCCCGATTCCTCCGGCAAACGTCCCTAAAAAAGCGCGTCGCGTCGATTTTCGATCCATTTTTCCTCTCCCGTCGCGATGGTTTTCGTTTTCAAAAAGATCAATAAAAGCTGAACGACGCGGCGTTTTCCTCCGCGCCGTTTTCAATTTTGTTTTATTGTCGCGGCGCCGCCCCGCCGATTCGCGCCAATTTCGACGCCGCCCGGTTAAACGCCGGAACTTCTCGCGGTTCGCGCTTTCGAACGCCGTCGACGCCCCGCGTTTGATTTCCTTCGTTCTCGCTCAAAAATCAAACGCCGTCGAAACGCGTCTCGCTCGCCGACGAACATTGAAAACGTTCCAATATTTCCGCCGCCTCGCCGATTCGCGCTCGCGCCGCCGTTTCCAACGTTTTTTTTGCTCAAATATCAAAAACAAACGCCGTCGAGACGTTTTCGCTCGACGACGCACGGCGAAAATCGCGCCCAAACCGTCGAACGTATGAAACGCGGCTACTCAAGTTTATCCATTTTCTCCATTTCGCCGGAGCGCAACGCCAAGTAGCTTTCGTAACGCCGCGCGTCGAGCCGACCGTCGGCGACGGCGTCCTTCACGGCGCACGACGCTTCGCAAACGTGGGCGCAGTCGGGAAATTTGCACAGATTTTCGTAAGGGCGCAAGTCGCGGTAGTAGCCGACAACCTCCTCCGGCGCGAAGTCCCAGAGCATGAACTGACGAATGCCGGGCGTGTCGACGACGTAACCGCCGAACGACAGCTTCAGGAGACGAGCGGTCGTCGTCGTGTGCTTGCCCTTATGATTTTCGCGGCTGACCTCGCCGACGCGCAAGTTCAAGTTCGGGTCGATCGCGTTCAACGCCGACGACTTCCCGACCCCGCTTTGTCCGACGACGACGCTTTCCTTCCCGACCAAAAGGCGACGCATACGGTCGAGATTGAAACCGGTCTTCGCGCTGAAAAGAACGGTTTTGCACCCGGTTTTCGCGTAAACGCCGACCAACGGCTGCAAGGACGCGGGATCGACCAAGTCGATTTTATTGATACAGATTACCGGTTTTATCCCGGACCGTTCGCAAGTAACGAGCAAACGGTCGATCAGGTTCGGTTTCAAGCGCGGCTCGGCGGCGCTCGTTACGATCAACGCCTGCTCGACGTTCGCGACGACGACGTGTTTGCGCTTCCAACTCGTTCGACTCAACGTTCCTCGGCGCGGCTCGACCCGTTCGACGACGCCCTCCAAGCGCCCGTCCGGAAGTTGCGCGTCCCGAAAATAAACGCGGTCGCCGGCGACGACGATTTGACGCTGGTTCGTCGAAAGCGTCTTCAGCACCCGCCGCGTCGCGCAAGAATAAACGCGGCCTTCCTCGTCCTCGACGTAAGAAACGAGCCCGTGCACACGCAACACGCGCCCCTTGCGACAGACGCTCAAATCGACGTCGGGCAGGACCGCGAAGTCGCCGACCTCGCCGGACGGATTCTCCGCGCCGACAAACGTTCCGACGACGGTTCGCCGCCGCGTCGCGTCGCTCTTCCCGACGACCCGCTCTCCGCTCGACGCGTCGTCGACGGCGTTCGCGGGGCCGCTAAAATTCGCCGAATCGTCAAAATCGTCCGAACCGTTTCCCAACGCATCGGCTGCGGAGCGATTTTCGTTGTACCGCCGCGTCCAGTCGACGACTCGCGTTCGGTCGTTGCGGTTGCGTTTGAAATCGACGCGAATTTTCGCCGACCCGCCGCCCTTTCGTTTTTTCGCGCTCAAATTCAACTCCCGTCGTTTCGTCGTTCGCCGTCTTTTGTCGTTAAATTCGTTTTAATCGACGCCGATAGCCCTTCCGTCGTCGTTCGCGCGGCTCCGAACGCCGGTTACAAACCGCAAACTCGCCGCGTTCTCGCCGCCGCGCTCGAACTCGTCGTTAGTATTAATGACGACTCGCGCCGACGTTTCGTCTCCAACGCCGCGCGGAGAGGCGCGTTCCGCCCCTTTTTAGCCGTTATTTGCAACAATAATCGACGGCGCGGGCCAACTCGCTCTTCATGTCGCGCCGCGAGACGATGCGGTCGATAAAGCCGTGTTCAAGAAGAAACTCGCTCGTTTGGAACCCGGCCGGCAGCTCCGCTCGAATAGTCGCCTTGATCGTTCGCGGCCCGGCGAAGCCGATCAACGCTTTCGGCTCGGCGAAAACAAGATCGCCCAACGCCGCGAAACTCGCCGCGACGCCGCCCATCGTCGGGTTCGTCAAGACGGAAATGAAGAGCCCGCCCGCTTTATGGAAACGCGCCAGCGCCGCCGACGTTTTCGCCATCTGCATCAGCGAGAAAATCCCCTCGTGCATCCGCGCGCCGCCGCCGGAGCCGGAAACGACGATCAACGGCAAGTTCTGCTCCTGCGCCCGCTCGATCGCTCGCGTCAGCTTTTCGCCGACGACGGAACCCATGCTCCCCATGATGAAGCGAGAGTCGGTAACGGCGAACGCGACTTTGCGAGCGCGCACCCGTCCGCATCCGGAAACGATCGCGTCGCGAAGGCCGGTCGCTTTGCGATCGTCGCCGAGACGCTCCTTGTACGATTTTCTATCGCGAAAATTCAACGGGTCTCCGGCGATCATGTCGGCGTCCCATTCCTCGAACGTTCCCTCGTCGAGCGTTTGCGCGATCCGTTCCTGCGCGGTGAGCGCCCAGTGATAGTCGCACTCGGGGCACGTTCCCAACCGACGTTGCGCTTCTTTGCGGAAGATCGTCGCTTGACAACCGGGACACCGCACCCAAAGGCCCTCGGGAACGCCGCGTTTACGTTTCGTTTCGTCGCCTTTCGTTTCGTCGGAATCTTGCCAACCCATCCGTTCGGTTTCCTAATTAACGTTTCGTTTAAAGCTGTTCGCAATGTTATTTTTTATCGTCGCCGGTTTTATCGTTTCAGCTCGCGACGTCAACGATTCCCGCCGCGAGCCTCGAGCGCGAGTCGCTTTAAGAGCGCGAGTCGGCGACCGTAATCGTCGGCTTTGAAGACTCCGGTTCCGGCGACGAAGAGGTTCGCTCCCGCTTCCGCGGCGGCGCCTATCGTTACCGGGTCGATTCCGCCGTCGATTTCGATCAACGCGTCCGGCCGGGCGACCGAGCGCAACTTCCGCACGACGTCGAGCGCTTGCGGACAAAACTTTTGCCCGCCGAACCCGGCTTTCACGCTCATCGTCAGCAAAATATCGGCTTCGTCGACGAACGGCAAGACCCGCTCGACCGGCGTTCCCAAGTCGAGAACGAGCCCCGGCGCGGCGCCGAGTTCGCGAATGCGGCGCAAAAGGGGCGTCGGGTTCGGCGCGGCCTCGATATGAATCGAGAGCGAATCGGCGCCCGCGTTTCGGAACGGCTCCAAATATTTTTCCGGCTCGACGATCATCAGGTGAACGTCGAGTTTAAGGTCGGTGACTTTGCGCAACGACGCGACGACCGGAACGCCGATACTGATGTTCGGCACGAGCCGTCCGTCCATCACGTCGACGTGCAAAACCTGCGCGCCCCCCGCTTCCAAACGGCGAACCTCGCGCTCGAGATTCGCAAAGTCGGCGGCCAATAACGACGGAGCGATCGTCGCGCCGTCTCGCGCCAGCTCCGCCGTCCAAGTTCCGGGATTCGTCGTCGTTTCGCCCATCGCCTCGCTCTTTTCCGTTTTTTCGTCGAGCGGCCCGTTTCGAGCCGTCGTTGGAAAGCCGCCGAAATCGCTCGGCGCCCTTTATATTAAGTATATCGAAACGCGCTCGATTTCAAAGGCCCCGCGCCCCCTCTTTCTTGCGTCTTTTTGTGAAAATCGTCGAAAGGGGCGAGGAAATCGCCCGCCGACTCCGCCCCGTTCGCCCGTTTTCCCCGATCGTTAAAGTCGGCGTCCGGTTTCCTGGAACAAAATCCAACTTTTCAAACAAAATAAACGGTTTTCCTCGCTTTCGTTCCCCCGCGGTCAATTTCGGCTCCGCAAGCGGCGCGGGAAATTGGTAAAATCGTATTTTTTTAACGAAATCTTGCGGAAAGCGCTTGACAAAATTTGCGCCCCGGGGAAAAATACTCGAAGAGCCTTCGGCGGCGGAGTCCGCTCGGTCGGTTCGCCGTCCGACTTGCCCGCTCTCCTTATTTTACCCATTTATCCCGTTTTATCGACAACGAAACTTTTCGACGCAATGACTCAAAGCAAAAAAGGCGACGACGGAATCGCGCTGGTGATCGTCGAGTCCCCGGCGAAAGCGAAAACGATCGGAAAATACCTCGGCGACCGCTACGTCGTCGAGGCGAGCGTCGGGCACGTCCGCGACCTCCCCAAAGGCGCGAAGGAAATTCCGGACGAATATAAAAAGGAGACTTGGGCGCGCCTCGGCGTCAACGTCGAATCGAATTTCGAGCCGATTTACGTCGTTCCGGACGAAAAAGCGAAGCAGATTAAGAAGCTGAAAAGCCTCCTGAAAACGTCGTCTTCTCTTTATCTCGCGACGGACGAAGACCGCGAGGGAGAGGCTATCAGCTGGCACTTGCTTGAAACGTTGAAACCGCGCGTTCCGGTGCGGCGGCTCGTGTTTCACGAAATCACGAAGACGGCGATTCTCGAAGCGTTGCGGAATCCTCGCGACGTCGACGCTCGGCTTGTCGACGCTCAGGAAACGCGCCGCGTTCTCGACCGGCTCTACGGATACGAAGCGTCGCCGTTGCTTTGGTACAAAATTCGAAACAATCTGTCGGCCGGGCGCGTTCAGAGCGTCGCGGTGCGCTTGGTCGTCGACCGAGAGCGCGAGCGAATCGCCTTCAACAGCGCCGACTATTGGGACGTTCTCGGCGTCTTTTCGCCCGAAGGGAAGCGCCCGTTCCACGCGACGTTGACGTCGCTCGGCGGCAAGTCGATTCCGGCCGGGAAAGATTTCAATCCGGCGACCGGGAAGCTCGCCAAGCCGGAAAAATTCGCCCTTCTCGACGAAACGGCGGCCCGCGCTCTCGTCGAGCGGCTCCAAAATCGCGAGGCGGTCGTCGAATCGGTCGAAGAAAAGCCTTACGTTACGCGGCCTTACGCTCCGTTCACGACGAGCGCGCTCCAACAGGAGGCGAACCGCAAGCTGAACTTCACCGCTCGCCGCACGATGAGCGTCGCGCAAAGCCTTTACGAAAACGGGCGCATCACCTATATGCGCACCGACTCGACGAACCTTTCGCAGGAAGCGCTCCGCGCGGCGCGCGAACTCGTCGCCGAGCATTACGGGCCGGAATATTTGCCGGACAAACCGCGCTACTATCAAACGAAAGTCAAAAACGCGCAGGAAGCGCACGAAGCGATCCGTCCCGCCGGGTCGCGCTTCGCGTTGCCGGAAGAGTTGCGCGGCGTTTTAACGAGCGACGAATACAAACTTTACGATCTCATTTGGAAGCGCGCCGTCGCGAGTCAGATGACCGACGCCCGCGGCAAGCGCAAGACGATCGTCGCCGCGATCGACGACGCTCGCTTCCAAGTCGGCGGGAAAACGATCGAGTTCCCGGGCTATCTCCGCGCTTACGTCGAAGGGAAAGACGACCCGAGCGCCGAGCTGGCCGACCAAGAAACGATTTTGCCGGACGTTAAAGTCGGCGAGTCGCTTCGTTGCGACGACCTGACGCCGCAAGGACACTCGACCGCTCCGCCGCCGCGTTATTCGGAAGCGGCGCTGACTCGCGCCCTCGAAGAAAAGGGGATCGGTCGTCCGAGCACGTACGCGTCGATCATCGACGTCATCTTGAACCGCAAATACGTCTTCAAGAAAGGGGGCGCGCTCGTTCCGACGTGGACGGCGTTCGCGGTTTGCCGCCTCCTCGAAACGCATTTTCCGGAGCTGATCGACTACGGCTTCACCGCCGACATGGAAAACGAGCTCGACGCGATCAGCCGCGGCGAACGGGAGCGTCTTCCCTATTTGAAGGCGTTCTATTTCGGCGATCCGGCGGCGACGACGAACGAAAGCGGCGAGACGCAAGTCGACGCGTCGTTCCCTTTCCCGCCGTCGTTCGCGTTGGGATTGAAAAACTTAATTCAGAGCAAAGTCGACGCGATCGACGCTCGCGCCGTCAGCCAGTTCGAGATCGGAGCGCCCGAAGCGGACGGTTCGACGGACTCGGAGCCGGTCGTCTTGCGCGTCGGGCGATACGGCCCGTTCCTGCAACACGGCGAACGTCAAGCGAGCGTCCCGGAAGACCTTCCGCCAGACGAACTGACGCTCGCCAAGGCGCTCGAAATGTTGGCGAACGCGGAAAAGACGGACGACCCGCTCGGAATCTGCCCCGAAACCGGCAAACCGGTTTACCTTAAAATCGGTCGTTTCGGCCCTTACGTTCAACGCGGCGACGCGGAGGACGACGAGAAACCGCAAAACGCGTCGTTGCTTCGCGGAATGCAAGTCGGCGACGTCAACCTCGAAACGGCGTTGGCGCTGTTGAGTTTGCCGAAAACGCTCGGCGTCGACGCGGAAAACGGCGACGAACCGGTCGTCGTCAGCAACGGTCGCTTCGGTCCTTACGTCAAGCGCGGCGCGGAGTCGCGTTCGCTCCCGGCGGACGTTTCGCCGTTGGAAGTAACGCTCGAGCAAGCGCTCGAGCTGCTTGCGAAGCCGAAATACGGCGGTCGCGGCGGCGCGTCGAAGAAGACGGAGCCGCTTCGTCTCTTCGAAAAATCGCCGGTTACCGGGAACGAAGTGCGCCTGATGCCGGGTCGCTTCGGCCCGTACGTTACCGACGGCGAAACGAACGCCTCGCTCCCGCGCGACTTGCCGACGGACGAGCTGACGTTCGAACGGGCGCTCGAGCTGCTCGCCGACCGCGCCGCGAAGGGGACGACCTCGCGCAAAAAGAAAGCGGCGAAAAAGACGACGAAAAAGGCCGCCGCGAAGAAAACGACGACGAAAAAAGCGACGAAGAAGGCCGCCGCGACCGACGACGAGTCGGGCGAAGCGCCGGTCAAGAAGACGACGCGCAAAACCGCCGTCAAGAAGACCGCGACGAAGAAAACCGCCGCCAAAAAAGCGACGAAGAAAGCCGCCGCGTCGGACGAAGCGCCGACCGCGACGAGCGCCGCGAAGAAAACGACCGCCGCCAAGAAAACCGTCAAAAAGACCGCGACAAAGAAAACCGCCGCGAAAAAGACGACGAAAAAGTCGGTCGCCGTTCCGGAACGCTTGCAACTGGAAGACTTCGCGTTCGATCCGAACGACGTCCCGTTCGACGTCGACTGATTCGCCGCGAACCGTTAAAATCGTTCCGCCTGTTTTGACGTTTTATTCCGTCGATCATTAAAACCGGCAAAATCGTTTCGACGATTTCCGCGTCGTTTTGCCAAACGCCAAGTCAAACGGCGGTTTCCTTGTTATCGGAAGCCGCCGTTTCTCATTTCTTACCGGGGCGCTCGACGCGCCCGCCTCAACCAAAACGGTTCTCGTATATAAAAGCTAGAATCAGAAACCGATTTTCAAAAATCAAACAGCTTCCGTTTAAACGAACCGTTCGCGCCTTATTAGCGTTATTTTATTTCTGTTATTTCCATAAGATTTTCCGTTATTTCCACAAGATTTCGCGTTTTCTTAAGAATTTGCGCGTTAATCTTGAAATGTTCGCGAACCAAACCTAAAACGGAAAACAAGACGCCCGTTTCAATCAACGCGCCGACGCAAAGCGCCACCCCCATTACGACAAACGACCAAGCCTCTCTACTCGCCCCCCAGCACAACACGCCAAGGCCGCCGACGCCAATAATCGCCGCTTGAATCCAAACACATAATTCTAATATCGCTAAGTAATTTTCCGCTTTGCGCGGAATTGTTTTTTCCGCCAAATAAGCGTCGTTTTTCTTTTCTTCCTCCCAATTCGATTCCTGCGTCGGCGCGAACGAAGCCGCATTTTCCTCTTCGACGGCTTGTTCTAAGAAAAAATTAGCCGTTTCCGGCGGAACGGACGGCGCCGACGGCGTTTCGTTCGCGGACGTTCCGAAAACGAGCCCCTTAATTTTGTTCGCCGAATGCGGCGTTCCGTCGACGTTAACGATCGTATCCGGCGTAATTTCGCCATTTGCGGCGCGGCGTTTCAACTCTTTCACGTCCGACGTTTCGACGCGTTCGCCGGCGAGCGTTATAAAAATAATCGTCATTGCGCGGGCCTCCTTACGCCCGTGCCGCTAAGTATATATATATCGATTTGTCAACTTTACCCCTCCCAGCCGGCGTCCAACCTCCGTTCGTTTTTTCCATTTTTCCACCGCGCAAACCAGCGCTATCGTTAAAATCGTTAAAACCGCCGTCGTCGTTAACGTCCCTCCAACACAGCGAGGCCGCCTTCAATCGCTCGAACGCCGCGCTCATCCCTTCCAAGCCAATGTAAACGCCGTAAACGCCCCCCGCCAACCGCCAGCCGTTGCGAAGAGGCCGCGCGCCGTCAAGAAACGCGAAACCCCGCGACGCTCTTGCGCGAACGTCGCGGGGTTCGGAAAGGATTGTCGTTGGGCGATTTTGCGCCGACGTTTCGCTTGCGTCGGCGCGACGGTTCAACGTTAACTCGTTAAACCGCCGCCGGTTCCGCTCCAATTAGCGGAGGAAGTTTTGCAGGAACGTTCCGTTGTCGGCGACGTCGAAGAGCGGACGAGTTCCGCAAGCGTTGGCGCGGGCCCCGCCGCCGAGGTACCAAACGAACCCGGCCGAGACGTTCCAAGTTTCTTCGTCGCGAAGGTTCCCCAAGCCGCGTTCGCTCGGGATAATGTACGTCGCGCCGCCCTTAACCGCGAAGGAGTCCGAAAGCGGGGCTTCCGCCGTCGCGCCGACGATCGCTTCGTTCCATTCGGTAACGCCGCCGAAAACGGTCGCTTGCGCGCCTTGATCGAAGTTCGTTCGCAGGAACATCGTGTAATAGGAGGTCGCCGTCGCGGTTCCTTCGATCGTCAACTCTTCGTCGAGTTTCAGGAAGTCGAACGAGTCTTCGTTGAGCGCGAACGCGCCGCGGAACCCGACGTCGAAGAGCCCGCCGAACGAATACGACAGTTCCGCGCGGAGTTGGCTCAACTCGTATTGACGGTAGTAATCTTCGATCAGCGAGTCGTAAACGACGCCCGCCGACCAACCGTCGCAACCGACCGGAGCGCGGAAGAAAACGCCCGCCGTCCAAAAGACTTGCGTTCGCGCGTCGTCCGTTTCGAAACCGTTCGCCGCCGTTCCGTTGAAGTCGAGTTGCGTCGCGCGAGCGCCCGCTTGGACGTTCAGCCCGCAGAAGAGCGGTCGAACGCTCGCCCAGTTCAGCGCGAATTGCGCGCCGAAGTTGCCGGCGTCTTCAAAGTCGAGCGGATTGCGCATCGAGAGCGCGCCCGCTTCGAGTTGCAGATTTTGCAGGAATCCGCAGCAACCCCAATATCCCGGGCAGTCGACGTTCGGCGTCGGCTCGCCCCAAAGGTTTTGCCCGTAAGCGGCGACCGGCGGCGCGGCGGTTCCGGCGACCGGAGCGTATCCGCCGTAAAATTGGCTCGGATGATATTCCGCTTGCCCGATGCGAGCGTAAGGATTGTTCGACGGACGCGCCGCTTCCGAAACGCCGCCGTAAAACGGATTTTGCGCGCCGGTTTCGCTCGGTTTTTGCGGAGCGTCTTCGGCGACGATCGGCGTCGCGCGAAGCGGAGTCGGAGCGATCGGGGCAGGAGCCGGAGCGGACGTCGGGGCAGGAGCGACCGGAGTCGCCGGAGTCGGTTCCGCCAATTCGACTTTTACCGGAGTCGGAGCCGTTTCAAGAGCGTCGCTCGGCGCCTCGAGAAGCGTCGGGGCGGTCGGGATTTTTTCGATCGTTCCTTGTTGCGTCGGCGAGAGCGATTCGACCGACTCAAGCTCGGAGCCGACGGGCGAAACGTCGGACGTCCCCCCGACAAGCCCGTTCGGTTCGGTCGGTTCGGCAAGCGAAGTGGATCCGAGCGTCGGATCGAGCAATTCGCCGGCGGCGGGCGGCGCGAGCAACTCGTCGCCGTCTTGGAGAAGCGGCTCGGAAAATTCCGGCGCGGAAACCGGCGCCGGGGTCAGCGCTTGCGTTTGACGAATCGGATATTGAGCGCGCTTCCCAACTTTCGTCGCGGACTTCGCTTTCAAATCGACGGCGACGCGACCGCTCGGGCTCGTCCAAGACGACGACGCGACCGGAATCGAGTCGAGATCGTTCGCCGCGGAACGAGAACGGGCGTTTTCGGCGGCGAAACTGGAGCCGACGGCGAGCAAAATCGCCGCGCAAGCGCCGACGGCGCGGACGCTTTTCGTCTTCATAAGACGCGCCAGCGTTTCCAAAACGCCGCGACGCGTTTTCGTTTCGCAGTTCGCGCAACCGTTATTTTTTTCCCAATTCTTCAACTCGCTCATCGTTATCCTCGTTCGTATTTTCGAAAAGACGCTCGCCAAGGCGGGGCGCAAAATTTGACAAGTTCGACCGTCGACGCGAAAGCGTCGGGCCGCGCCGCAACCTCGGCGACCGTTCGAGAAGCCGTCGAACCGTTCGTCGCGTCTCTCGATTTGAAAGGAACGTCGAAACTCGCGGCCTCGTTAATAATCTTTTCGACCGCGAACCGTCAAAGTTTTACAAAATAATCCAAAAAATCAGAAAAATTGGAAAATCTTAGCTATTTTAACAATAATACGTCTAAGAAAGAAAGAAAAACGTTCGCACGACGCGGCGTTAAAAAAGCGCGAGTTGTTTTTGATTTCACGGTTTTACAGACAAAAACTCGTTAAAAAAACGAAAATATAAAAACGCGTTAAATTCTAAGATTGCGACGCGCTCGACAAAGAAAAATTCGTCGACGTCGAATCGAACCGCTCGCTAAATACCGAGCGCAAGTTCAACGCCGACGCTAAAAGGCGGTTTTTCAACGCCGGTCAGTCGATTTCCGCTAAAAATTCGTCGACCGTAGGCGCGCCGCCAAAGAGCGGGCAAACCTCGTTTTCGACGTATTCTTGAATCGCTTGAGTCGCCGCGCCGCAAGCGCTCGGGATCAAACGCGTTCGATAGCCCAAATCGTAGGCGCCCCAAGCGGTCGCTTGCGCGCAAACGTTCGTCAAGAAACCGGCGACGCCGACGTTTTTAACCCCCGCTTCCGCGAGAATTTCGGCGAGGTTCGTATGGACGAAACCGTTGAGGGCCCGCTTGCCGACGAGAACCGTTTCTCCGGCTCTCGGCGCCATCTCGTCGATAATCGCCCCGCCCCAGCTTTCCGGCGCGAAGACGTCGCCGTCGACGACGCCCTTCAAAATTCCTTCGAAGTTCTTGTCGAGCGTCCACTTGCGATCGAGAACGAACGGACAGTGAATAATTTTGACGCCCTTTTCCCGCGCTCCGTTCAGGAGGCGAACGGCGTTTTCAAGCGTTTGGTTGCGAGCGATTTCGTCGCGCACCAATTCGTGCAATTTTCCGTTTTCTTTACAAAAATCGTTTTGAAACTCAATAAAGACAATCGCGGTTTCGTTCGCTTTCATGGCGTTTTCTCCTTTATTTTTGTCGCGGCGTCATATAACCGCGTCGTTTTTTCAAAAATCATAAACGTTTTAATCGTTAAGCTCGTCGTCCGCCGCTTCGGTCGCCCAAAGATTTGCGTAGAAAGGCGAGTTTTTCAACGCTTCCTCGTGCGTTCCGACAAACTGAACGACGCCGTCTTGCATGACGACGACGCGGTCGGCCAATTGGATCGCGCTTAAACGGTGCGTTACCAACACGGTCGTGCGCGAACCGACGTAATTTTTCAACGCTTGGTGAATATAACGCTCGCTCTGCAGGTCGATTTGGCTCGTCGCCTCGTCGAGGAGCAAAATCCGCGGGTTCTTCAAAATCGCTCGGGCCAACGCGATCCGCTGCCGCTGCCCGCCGCTGAGGAGCGCGCCGCCCGGCCCAACGTTCGTGTCGTACCCGTCGGCGAGTTCTTCGCGGATAAACTCGTCGGCGTAAGCCTTTTTCGCCGCTTCGATCGCTTCTTCCCGCGTCGCGCCAGGTTTTCCGTAACGGATATTCTCAAAAACGGTGTCGTTGAACAGCACCGAATCTTGCGCGACGAGCCCAATTTGGTCGCGAACGTCGGAAATTTTGATTTCCGTCATCGGAATTCCGTCGACGAGAACGCGCCCTTGCGTCGGATCGGTAAAGCGCGGAATCAAACTCATCAGCGTGCTCTTCCCGCATCCGCTGCGCCCGACGATCGCAACCGTTTCGCCGTACTTGATTTCAAGCGAAACGTTTTTCAAAACGAGGCGATTTTCGCGCCCTTTCGTCGAAAGCGGAACGTTCGCGACGCTTTGAACGCTCGTTTTTTCGACGACGCTTGCGCCGTCGGCGGCAACTTTGCCGGTTTCGCCGGATTTAACGGCGGCTCGTTTTTCTTGCCAAGCGTTCCAAACAGCCTTTAAAGCGTCGCGCGGCTTCATTTTTTTCGTCGGCGGCGCCGGTTTGAACGCTTCGGCGACCGGATATTCGTAAAAAACGTTCTCGAAAATGAGCGATTTTTCGAATTTTTCCAATCGTTTCGGTTTTTCGCAATTTTTAATCGCCGGTTCGCGGTCGATAATCTCGAAAACGCGGTCGGCGGCGGCGCAGGCGCCTTGGAGATTGGCGAAAATGTCGGAGAGCCGACGCGCCGGATCGGAAGCGCCGATCAAAAAACCGTAAAACAAAATCAACGAGCCGAGATCGAGCGGACGCGACGACGTCGGAATCCCGAAAAGCGTCGTTTGCTGGTGAATGACGAGGTACGCGCCGACCAAAATCGTCAGCACAAGCATCATAATCCCTAAACACTCCGTAATCGGACTCGTCATCGCGCCGTATTTCGCCGTTTTCATGCCGCGTTTGAAATATCGCTTATTCGTTCGACGGAATTTCGCAAGTTCGTAACCTTCGCGGTTGAACGACTTAACAACGCGAACGGCGCGAAAAGTTTCCTCGACGCGACCGTAAAGTTGCGCCATTTCTTGCATCGCGTTGCGCACGACGCGCTTGAGCGACTTCGCCAGCCAGCGGATCGAAACCGCCGCCAACGGCACGAAAAGAAAGGTGAAAAGGAGGAGCTGCCAACTCACCAACGCCGCGCCGACGAGGCAAACGATCATTTTTAACGGTTCGCGAATCGTTTTTCCGTAAACCAATTCAATTCCGCCGGTCAGCGAGCCCATATCGGACGTAAATCGACTCGTCGCGTCGGCGACGCCGCGTTGGCTAAAATGATTCACTTCGTACCCGAGCAGCTTGCGGAAGAAAAGCGCTCGCAATTCGAAAGCGCCAAGTTGCCCGATTCGCGACGAAAGAAGGGAGTGAACGTAAGTGCAGACGCCCTTCACCAACGTTCCAATCATTACAAACGCCATTAACGCAACGACCGTCATGAACGGATCGCTCGGCGTCCAACGTCGAGCGTAAGGCAACGCGATTTCGTAACGGCGCAACGTTTCTTCCGCCTCGGCGATTTGCGCGTCGAGAAGCGACGCGCGACGCGGGTCGAGCGAGCCGCTTTCAGTTTGCGCGTTTCCCCCGTCTTCGCCGTTTTTCGCGCTTAAATTTTCCGTATTTGCAGGTTGAGCCGAATTTTCCGCGTCGGCGGCGGTTTCACCCTCAAGCGCGGCGCGTTCGGAACGCAATTTAGCGACGCGTTCTTTTTGATTAACGACTTCCTTTTCAAGCCACGTCGAAACCGTGTCGCCTTGAAACGAAACCTGAACGAGCGGGTAAACCGTCGCGATGTTTCCCCCCCAACAAAGCGCGAGGCACAACGACGAAAGAACGATCCCAACAACGTTCCATTTATACTTAAACGTTACTTTAAGCGCTCGCCAAAAATTATTCATGATTTTCGTTTTATTTTCTTGAAATAACGTCGGCGGTCGAAATGCTTTTCGAGCGTCGGCGCCCCGACAAAAGATGAACACGCTGGCGGATTATAGCGATTTTTTCGGAAACAAGATAGAGGAGTTTTGACGTTTGGCGAAAAAAAGCGCGAAAAGAAACGACGCGCTCGCTTCAACTTTACCGAAACGAACGCGTCGCCAATTTAAGAAAAACGTTTCCCCGACGCCGATTTTTCCAAACGGCTGAATTTTAACGGCGTCTCGCGGCTCAATCGCCGAACACGTCGCGCACGGCTTCAAGATATTTGAAGCCGTCGGTCGTATCCGGTTCGAGATAGCTTCCTTCCGTCCACTCGTTCCAGCAGTTTATGTTCATAATCCGCGGCGATTCCGGGTCGGCGAGGATACGATCTTTGGTAATTTGGAGAGCTTGCTTAAAGTTTTCCGGCGTGTTGTTCACGATAATGTTCGTGAACGGGTAGCCGTAATTGCCGAACGGGTCGTCTTGATGCGCGCGCGGACTCGAGTCCCACCCCATCGAGACGTTCGGGATATACGGAATCGAAAAACCGTCGCGAGCTTTGTCCCAATGTTTCAAATATTCGTCGCGCACCCAATTAAAATCGACTTCTCGCTCGTTCAACGGGACGTGGTGAATCCAAACGTAAGACGTTGCCGAATCGAAGCCCAATTCTTCGACAATCTTAACCGGATCGGTCAGTTTTTTCTCGCCCGGAATGTTCGGATAACCCCAATACACCGCGTTCAGGTGCAAGTCCGGGAAACCGGCGGCCTTCGTTTTTTCGCGGAACCGCTCGATCGCGGCTTTCGTCGCCTCAAAGGAACCGAAGCTGTTCCCGAATTGCGTCAAATCGTAAATCGAGAAATAGGGCGCGCCGTTGATTTTCCAATAATTCGGCTGCTTAAAGTAGTCGTTGATAACGTGATCGCAGATTTTGTCGAACGTTTCCGGCGTAACGGCGCCCGGATAAAGGAGCCCGGCCGGCTTATCCTTGCGCTTCGGGTGAATGTCGACCCAGTCGTGGTTCGCCCACATGAGCGCGAATTTAATTTTGTCCCGATTTTCCGCCTTCAGGAAGCCTTCGTCGATCGGACGTTCCAAAAACGGACCGTCGTTGTAATAATACCAGTCGAAAAGGAAAACGTCGACGCCGTATTTATGCGCGGCGTCGATTTTTTGCGCCATATCCTTCGGATTCGCTGAATCGGTGTAGCCCCAAAGCGGAACTTTCGGCTGACGGTGCCCCTCGAAACGCGGCTTCGCTTCCTTGACCAGCTTCCATTCCGTCCAACCGGGCCCAAACTTCTTTTCGTTCCGCGCGTCGACGTGATAGTTGCCGAAATAATACGAGACGACTTCGATTTTGTCGTCGCTTTTCGCCGGTTCGTCCGCCGTCGCGACCGTTAAACTCGTCCAACACGCCGCGACCGTCGCCAACGCCGTTAAAATCCCCCAACGACTCAACTTCATGATTCCTCCTAACGTTGCGGAACGCGGCGGCTTTCGTTTTTTCGCACGTCGTCGCTCGCCGAAAAAGCCGCTTTCAACGCTCCGCCGAAAAATAAAAAAACGAAACGCTTTCAAGAAGAGCTCTCTCTTCTTTTTAACGTTTCGTTTCTCGTTTGTCAAGCGCCGCGCCGCGAAATTGCGGAAAATCGCTCGAAATCGAAACGGCGACCAATAATCGCCGCCGCTTTCAAAAACGCCGTCGCCGTTTCACCGACGCTCGACGCCGCTTTCGCGACGCGTTCTATTCGCTCGAATCGCGGCGAAAACTATTTGCCGACGATCCAGTGCTTGAAGCTCTTGACCGTCAAACCGCCTTCGGCGGCGGCTTGCCCGACGGTCTTCGACGCGTCCATCATGAACGGTTGGTCGAGGAGGCAGACTTCCTTGAGGTAGGTCTTGAGGCGGCCTTCGACGATCTTTTCGATGATGTTTTCCGGTTTGCCGGCGTTTTGTTGTTTCGTTTGTTCGACGGCGATTTCGCGTTCTTTCGCCAAGACTTGCGGATCCAAGTCGTCGGCGGAGACGGCTTTCGGGTTCATCGCGCAAATATGCATCGCGATTTGTTCGGCCAACGCGGCGTTGTCGCCTTCAACTTCGACGACGACGCCGTCGACGTTGTTGTGGTGAACGTAGGAACCGGCGGCGCCGGCGACGCGGCAGACGCGGCTCAGCTTGAAGACTTCGCGAATTTTGTTGACGAGGTCGTCGAGTTGGAGTTGGAGATCGCCTTGCGCGAGGAGTTCTTCCGGCGTCGCGGCGCCCGGACCCTCGGCGAGTTGTTTCGCGATGTTGGCGATCAGCGTTTGGAATTCGACGGTGTTGGCGACCGGCGCGGACTCGCAGAGGAGTTCGACCATCGCGGTAGCGCCGTTGGCGGAGCAGACGGCGATGCGGCCCGCTTCGGTTTCGCGGTCCGAACGTTTTTCCATCGTTTTTTTACCGGCTTTGCGGATCAGTTCGATGGCGAGTTCTTCGTTGCCGTCGGCTTGTTCGAGCGCTTTTTTGCATTCCATCATCGGCAAACCGGTCTTGTCGCGGAACGATTTAACCATCGCGGCGGTAATGTCGGCCATTGTAGACTCCTTAATTTATTCTCTTTTTTGTATTTTATTTTCTTAATCGACGGCGACGCCAAAAAACGACGGCGCCGCCCCGTTTCCAAGAGGCGACGTCGTTTCTTCGCTTCGAGCCGTTCGACGCAAGCGACCGCTTCGACGCCGTTAAACGTCGAGCGCGGCGCGTTCAACGCGATTTCAACCGAAATTATTCGGCGTCGGCTTCGGCTTTTTCGTCCGCGGCGGCGTCTTCGGCGACTTCTTCCGCCGGAGCTTCGAATTTGCGAGATTCGAGCTCTTTAACGCCTTCGGCGACCGCGTCGGCGAGGTAGGAAACGATCAAATCAATCGAGCGGATCGAGTCGTCGTTGCCCGGGATCGGCAAATCGACTTCGTCCGGGTCGGAGTCGGTGTCGATGAGCGCGATCGAGACGACGCCGAGTTTGCGAGCTTCGCGGACGGCGTTCTTTTCTTTGCGCGGGTCGACGACGACCATGACGGCCGGATAGCGGTTCATGTCGCGGAGACCGTTCAAGTTGCGGTACATCTTGCGGTATTCGCGCGCCAACGACGCTTGCATTTTCTTCGAGTAGGTCGCGAGCTCTTCGCCGTTGATGATCTTTTCGAGTTCTTCGAGGCGCTTCAGGCGGCTGCGAATCGTGTTGAAGTTCGTCAGCGTGCCGCCGAGCCAACGTTCGGAGACGTACGGCATGCCGCAGCGTTGCGCTTGCGTCGCGATCGTTTCGGACGCTTGACGCTTCGTGCCGACGAAGAGAATCAGGCTGCCTTCGGCGGCGACTTGCTTCAGGTATTTGCGAGCGCGGAGAACGCCGCGGACCGTTTCGCGAACGTCGATGATGTGGATCAGCTTGCGGCGACCGTAGACGTACGGACGCATTTTCGGATTCCAGAGGCTCGCGCGGTGCCCGAAGTGAACGCCGGATTCGATCAAAGCTTTAATGGAAAGAGGAGCGTCGGCCATGTTTCTTCCTTTCTCGTCGTCGTTCGGCACATCGGCTCGGAGCCGCTCGCTCGCCGCAAGCGCTCCCATGCCGACGTTTAGACGACGCGATTTAAACGTTAAAGGTCGTTCGACGAACGCCGCTCGCTTCCGCTATTCGTTAATAACGTCGAGCGTCGTTCGCCGCGTCGGTTTCTCTCAAACAAAACGAACGCTCGAACCGACGCGAGCGCCGCGCCGCCGTTTGAGCCGCCGAGAAGTCGGACTAACAAACGACGAAACTTATTTTTCGAGATTTTACCCCAACGTCCGCGCTTCGTCAACGGGGGCCCCGCCCCGCTTCGCCGATTTTTTCGATTTTGCGTCTTTTTTTCTTTCGTTCCGCACCGCCGCCGTCGGTTGGAGCCGATCGCGCAGATTTTAACGACGTTCGTTCGCCTCAACGCGTCAAGAAAATAATAAAACGCGCGGTCTTTCGCGAGACCGCGCGTTTCGTCGGTTAAGGAATCGATTCGAATCGTCGCCGCGTTGCTCGGCGGCAACAACGAACGCTTTTGCGTCGATTATTTGAAGTCGTCGATACCGACGCTGAAGTTAATCAGGTTGTACATCATGTTGAACCAAAGTTCGACCGGCGTGTACTCGACCAAAATAACGTCGTTCGGTTCGATCAAAATGCGTTGCGACGGGTCGCGCAGCATTTCCTTTTGTTTGATTTGAATCGCGTATTGCTTGCCGTCGACCTCGCGAAGAACGAGGATGCGGCTCGCCGGAACGAGGCTGCCGACGCGGCTCGTCGAGTTCGTCGTCGCGGAACCGGCCGAGGCGCCGATGGTGCCGCCGGCGGTGGCGATCGCGCCCATGACGTCGAGGTC
This sequence comes from Thermoguttaceae bacterium, assembly GCA_017559825.1. Classification (GTDB taxonomy): domain Bacteria; phylum Planctomycetota; class Planctomycetia; order Pirellulales; family Thermoguttaceae; genus RUG369. The sequence goes on from JAFYQR010000227.1 coordinate 30,091, forward strand.
GTAGTCGCGCGGAATCGGGTAGACGCCGCCCTTAATGAGACCGCCGGTGTAGTACACCTCGGCTTCGCGGGATTGGATGTAAACCACGTCGCCGTCGTACAAGGTAACGTCTTCCGAGGTCAGTTGCGGCGGCTCTTCGTTCGCGCCGACGCGCAACGGAATGCGGACGATCCCCAAATCGGAGCTCAAATCGCTAATCGTTCCGGTCGCGTTGTAGCGGTCGGCGACTTGGCTTTGAGCGTATCCGACGTCGAGGCTGCCGCTCATGTAGTCGGTGTCGCTGAACTCTTCGCTGTACGCTTTGCGCAAAATAACGACTTCGTTCTTCGCGTTCAACCCCGGAAGACCGCCGGTTTGGCTCAGCGCTTCAAGCACGTCGTTGCGGTACGCCGGCAGTTCGAGCGAGGTCGCCGTCCCGCGGCTCATCCCGGCCATATACGCCGCGCCCTTGCCGCCCATCGCCGTGTTGTTCATCGAAGTTCGCATGTCGTCGCCGGCGACGTCCTCGCGGATGACCGTAACGTGGTACGTGCGGCGTTTAATCATCGAGACCGAAATATTCGCGTCGGCTCGAACAATTTGGCGCTTCAAGGTGTACGCGGCGCGGATCGCCTCTTCGGCTTGCACGAGCGACATCCCTTCGACGTAAATCGGCTCCGGCAGCATCGGGAGCGAGAGCGTCCCGTCGGAGCGGACTTGATACGGATAACCGGACGCCGGACGGTCGGTCGAGGAAACGTTCGAACCGATGTTGTGAATCGGCGGCGCTTCGTCGACGCTTCCGGTAATCCCGGCGATATAAATGCCCAACACGTCGTTCGGGCCCAAGAGTTCTTCGGCCGGTTTGTCCATTCGCAGCTTCACGAAGTTGATTTGCTCCATTTCGCTGCGAACGCCGCCGTGAATTTTGCTTTTAAAATACCTGGCGGGGACGGTCTGACTGTTCGGAATACTTAAGCATCCGCTAGTCGTCGCGCAAACCAATAAACACGCCCAAAACGCCTTTATTGTTTTTTTCATTGTTATGTGTCCTTACATCTCAAATCGAGCGTTCGCGGCCCGATTCGCGCCGATCCTTACCTTGCGGAAATTTTTGCTCGCCGACGTCGCGAGCGTCGCGTTCGCCGTTCGAAATCCCGTCCGTTCCGGCAAATCTTCCGCGATTCCTGAAAATCATCGGCATATTTTTCGCGCGACTTTCAGAAAAACAACTTTCGCGCTAAAAATTTTCCTGAAAGACGCCGCCGCTTTCGAAAAGCGACGCGTCGACGGCAAAACTTGCGCTACTCCTTTTTTCGGACGTCTCGCCGCCGCGCTGTAATCTTTTTCGTAAAATTCTTCCAAACGCCGCCGTTTCGTTGGAAAAACGCGCCGCGTTTCGCTCGCAAAGCGGCGGAAAAATCGGCCAAGTCCGCAAAACAAGACGCTCCGCGCCTTAAAATCGCTCGACTCGACGCGCTCTCCGCTTTTTCGCTAACCTCGCGCGGCGTTTCGGTCGACGACGACAATATCCCCCATGCGATGTATTAACAACAACGTCCAAACTCGCGGAGCTTTTCGATGAACGTCGCCGATTACGCGCTCGTCCTTTCGTCTCGCCAAGTCGCGACCGAAACGCGCCGCGATTCGAAAAACGAAACGGAATCGAGCGTCGCGCTCAAAAAACTTCGCGACGCGCAAAAGATCGCCGCCGGTAAAAAAGTCGACGACGACCTCGAACGCCGCGAGCGCGTCGAACGTCGCTCGACGCCGAAACGTTCAGCCGAAACGCCCTCCTCGAAGCCGATTCGACGCGACGGCGACGAACGCGGCCGCTTGCTCGACGTTTATTGTTAAAACCGGCGTTTTCGCTTCTCTTCGCTTTTCTCGTTTATTCCGCGCGGCTTGTCTTTTCTCGCCGTTCGCTTTATTTTCTTTATTCTCGCTCTTTTTTGGTTCGAACGCCGTTAAAATAGCGAAAAACGGTGAAAAAGCGTGAAAATTCCGTTGCGTCGACGCGTACAATAGTTTATACTAAGAGGCGCGTCCGTCCCGCTCCCGACGATCGTTTCTTTGTCGGCGGAAGCGGCGTTCGACTCGCGACGACGCGAACCACGCCTTTTTAGAAAGCGAAAACACGATGAAAAAACTCGCCCCCTACTTCGCCGCGCTCGTCGGCGGTTTGATTTTATCGACTGGAGCCCCGATGAATTTAACGATCTCGAACGCCGCCGCCGGCGAACCGGAAGAACGCCTCGCCGCGTTCATGCGCCAATACCAAGAAGATTATACGAAAATGTACCAAGCGAACTCCTACGCTTGGTGGGACGCGATGACGACCGGTTCCGAAGAAGCGTTCGCGAAGTCCGCCGAAGCGTCGCTCGCTATGTCGACCTATCACGCCGACGCCGCGAAATACGCCGAGCTTAAGAAGCTCCGCGCCGCCGCCGTCGACGCGACGCCGATGGAAAAACGCGCCGCCTACGTCGCCGAGCGTTCGTTCGAAGAATCGCAACTTCCGCCGGAGCTGATGAAGGAAATCGTCGAGCTTTCGTCCGAAATCGAGCAAATTTTCCAAACGCACCGCGCCGTCTACCAAGGCGAGGAACGCACGAACAACGAACTCCTCGAAGCGTTGGAAAAAGAAACGGATTCCCAAAAACGTTACGAAATGTGGGACGCGCTCAAGCAAGTCGGCGAAGTCGTCGCGCCGAAGATGGTCGAGCTGGCGAAGCTCCGCAACAAAGCCGCTCAAGCGCTCGGCTACAAAAACTATTGGGAAATGACCGTCTTCTTCCAAGACTTCGAACCGGCGCAACTGATCGCGATCTTCGACGAACTCGACCGCTCGACGGCGCCGTATTTCGCGTCGATGAAGGCGAAGCTCGACGGCGAGTTGAAGGAAAAATTCGGCGTCGACAAGATTCGCCCTTGGCACTACGACAACCCGTTCTTCCAACAAGCGCCGGCCTCGAAAGCGATCGACTCGAACGTCTTCTACGCCGACAAAACTAAAGAGCAAATCGTCGACATTTCGGTCGATTTCTACGACTCGATCGGCGTCGACGTCCGCCCGATTCTCGCCAACAGCGACCTTTACGAAAAAGACGGCAAAACGCAGCACGCGTTCTGCAACGACATGAACCTCGAAGGCGACGTCCGCATTCTCTGCAACGTCAAGCCGACCGCCGAGTGGATGGACACCCAGCTGCACGAACTCGGGCACGCGATTTACGACTACAACATCGCCCGCGACCTTCCGGCGAACGTCCGCTCCGCCTGCCACATCTTCACGACCGAAGGGATCGCGATGACGTTCGGCGCGAAAGCTCGCGACCCGCGATGGCTCGTCGAAAACGTCGGCGTCGCGCCGGAAAAAGCCGAAGCCGCCGCCGGCGCGCTCCGCGAGCAACGCCTCCGCGAACAGCTCATCTTCTGCCGCTGGACGCTCGTGATGACGTACTTCGAAAAAGCGCTGTACGAAAATCCGGAGCAAGACCTCAACAAACTTTGGACCGAAACGACCGAGCGCTTCCAACTCCTCGACCAACCGGAAGGCCGCGACCGCGCCGACTGGGCGTCGAAACCGCACTTCGTCATCGCTCCGGTTTACTATCACAACTATATGCTCGGCGAACTTTTCGGCGCGCAACTTCGCGCTTCGCTCGAAAAGGAAGCCGCCGGCGACCCGAAACGTTTCGGCGCGCTCCTGAAAGAAAAGGTTTTCGCGCCGGGCGCTTCCCTGCCTTGGCCGGAATTTGTTAAGGAATCGACCGGCGAACCGCTGACGTCTCGCGCTTTCGTCGAGGAAATCAAAGCGGCCGACGCGGCGTCGAAGTAACGTTCGCGGCGTTTTTGCCAATTCAACCGGAATCGCCGATTTCGCCGATTCCGCGTCCTTTCAACGCTCGAACGCCGCGCCGTTTCGAACGATTTTAACGGTATTAACGATTAAAACCGCTCCGACGGCGCGGCGACGCGCTTTTTCTTGTCGATTTCCCCCGGTGTTGCGTTTCCTATGGCGAAACTGAGCGATCGAACGCGGCGTCTTTGGACGACGCTCCTTTTCTTTCTCGGCGGCCCGGCGCTCCTCGGCTTCGTCGCGTTTCGCCTTTATTGGCGAACGACGGACGCCGCGCTCGACCGCGAGCGAGAGCGTTTGACCGCCGCGACGCGCTTCGACGTCGATTTCGCCGACCGCCGCTTCCTCCGCCCCGGCGTCCGCCGCTTTCTTAACGCGACCTTTTCGCCGCCGTCGAGCGACGATCCCGCCGTTTTTTGTCCCGAAATTTACCTTTTAACCGACGTCGACGAAAAAACGTTCGCGACGTTCGTCGATTCGTTCGACAAACGTTCCGATCGCGGCGACGTTTCCGATTCCAACGAAAACAACGACGCGCCCGACAACGCGGATTCGAACGAAACTTTCGTTTCCGCGTCCCGCGCCGACGCCCCGACGACTCGCTCGCTTCTTTTCGGCAAGGACGACGACCTTCGCGGCGACGCGCTTTTGGCGATCGTTCCGACGATATATTGTCGCGACCGCGACATTTTTCAAGCTAAAAACCGTTTTTGCGACGAGTTTTTGCGTTTCGCCTCCGACGACGTTCTCGCCGCCCGTTCTCGCGCCCTCTGCGTCGTCGCCGAACAAGTCGTTTTTCAAGACGAGACCGCCTTCCGCGAAACGCTCGCCGCCGCGCAATCCGCCGAAGAGCCGCCGACGCCCCGTTCGACGAGCGACCTGAAAACCCTCTTTCGCGTCGCGGCGGCGCAAACGGATCGCGGAGCCGCCGACGTTTCGGAGTCGACGACGGAGCGCGAGGTCGTCGCGTTCGCGTCGGAAGCGCCGACGCTCGAACGCTTTCGCGCGCTTCTCGTCGACTCGCCGGAGCGCCGCCGTCTCGAAGCGCTTTTCGAGCTGCGCAAAATTTCTTGCGCCCGTCCTCTTTTCGTTTCATTCGAAACGGCGCTCGACGCCTCGGGCGCTCGCTTCGAGTTCGAGTCCGGCTCGACGCCGACGCCGAGCGTTTTCGCGGCGCGTTTTTTCCCCTTTTTCCGTTCGTTGAGTCCGGAAAGTTGGTTCGTCGGCTCACTAGCGGCGAGCGACGCGCCCGAGTTCGGCGCCGAGTTTTTTCCGTCGTCGCCGACTTCCTCCGCCGATTCCGCCGACGCGCCGCCGGTCGAGCGAGTTTGGACGACGCGCCTCGACGGTTTTCGGCTCTTCCGCTGCGACCTCAAAAAGTTGACCGCGCGAGTCGACTTGCCTCGTTTCTCCGGCGTCGTTTCGGAGTTTTCGGTCGAGCGAGGAGCGACGCGGCGAGGCGTTTTTCTCGGCTCCGGCTCGCTTCGCGTCGTCGACGGCGCCTTTCCGCAGTCCTTCTGGAGCCGTCTTTGCGCCGACGGCCGCCTACGCGTTCTTCCGCCGCAAACGCTTTCCTACCGCTTCATGAACGACGCGACGCCGTTCAACGTTTTCGAAATCCTTTTCGAAACGCGGCCCGACGGAATCGTTTTCGATTCTCGCTACAACAACAAAATCGTCGCCGTTTATCGAGAAAACGATTTAACGTACCAATTCCATCTCGATAAATCGGTCGCAGGCCGCCCGCTCCCTTACGCGGAGCCGCTCCGCGCGCTCTTCGAAACCCGAGACGCCCGCGAGTTTTGGACTCCGTTGACCCGCGCCGCGCTCAATCATCTTCCGCTCGAACGCGCCGTTCCTCGGCCTTCCGACGCTAAGTCGAACGTCGAGCCGCCCCGCCTCGACGCCGTTCCGACGCTCCCCGACGAGTCGCGCTCGCCGACGCGTTCGCATTAAACGCTTTAAACAAACGCGTTAAGCGTTCAGCGCGACTTAAATAATTCGGGCGGTTCCAACAGTTTGAGCGGCTCGTCTCTCGAAATCGTCACCGTTTCAAACGCTTTAAACGATTCGCGCGGTTTCCGCCCCCCAACAGTCTAAGCAATCGGGAAATTTACGCGACTTAAACGTTTCGTTCGCTCGAACGACGCGCCCGCTTTCCAGCCCCCGGTTTGCAAATTTCTTCGGCCCGAACAGCCTAAACAGATTAGAAAATTTGCGCGACTTAAACGCGGTTTGTTTGCTCGAACGACGCGGTCGGCGGCGTTTCGTCCGTCCGCGCCGACGTTTCTTTTCGCTTCTCTTCGCCGAAAGCGCCGAAAAAAACCGTTCGCCGACGCGCTTTCGACGCTCGACGAACGGTTCTCTCGATCGTTCGATTTAACGTTTCTGCGATTTTACGGAGTTTTCTCCTCGTCGTCGCTCAGCGAAACGACCGTCCAAGCTCGAACGTCTCCCGCGCCGATTTTCGCCAAAACGACCCCGGAATCGTCCGAGGTTTTCACGCTCGGAAGCGGAAAGCGCGACGCGGATTCGAGCGTCGATTTCGGCGCGTCGAATCGCCAAAGAAGAACGTTTTCCTCGCTTCCAACGTCGTCCGACGCCGCCGTTTCCTTCGCGCCGCCGTCCGAGCTCGCCGCGCACGGGCTCGCGTCGCCGCTCGTTTCGGCTCGCGCCGCCTTCGTTTCGTCGACCGAAACGGCGATCGCCGCCGACAACGTTTCGGAAAAGTCGAGCCGCCGCCGCTCGAAGTAAAAGAAGGTCGCCAGCGCGACGC
>JAFYQR010000228.1 GCA_017559825.1 Thermoguttaceae bacterium
ATTTTGTCAAACGGTTTTCTTGAATTTTGCGAAAACAAAAGCGGAAACGTGCGCGAACGGACGGCGTTTCGGCGACAAGGCGGAGAGAAAAAATCGTCGAGAAAGTGAAGCGGAAGCAACAAATATAAAGCGGGAATTGGCGAGCGGCGGCGCGCTTTGCGCTTTTTCGGCGGAAACTCAAAAAAACGGAAAATTTTGGAAAACGCCCCTTGACCGAACGCGAATATCTGTTAGAATGATTGCGTTGTCGATGAGGACGACAGAGATTGGCCCGCCGTGGTTTTTCTTTTCGGACTTTTCGCGACGGTGGTTGTAGCTCAGTTGGCTAGAGCATCGGATTGTGGCTCCGAAGGTCGAGGGTTCGAGCCCCTTCAACCACCTAGAAACCCTGGAATTGACGTCTGTCGGTTCCGGGGTATTTTGTTTCTTGCGCTTTCCCCGTTTTCTTGGAGCGCGGCCCGTTGTCTTGAAAGGCGCGTTGAAACGAGCCGCTTAGCCGAAGTCGCTTTGTCGGAAGATTCGGCGAACTTTCGACGCTCAGCGGAGGATTCGCCGCCGGATGCAAACGAACCGAACGGCGCCGGAAGTCGACCCGGCGAGCTTTCCGAACGTTCCGCGAGCGGCGGTGCGAGCCGAAGACTTTGATGGAGCCGTTCGGCGGGACTGAAGATTTAGGCGTTTGCGGATAAGCAAAAAATTGGCGGCGCGGCGTAAAATCCGGATTTCAGAAGAATCGTTAAAATCGACGACTCGCTTGTGAAAATCGCGAAAATTTTGCCGGGCTCGTCGAGCGACGGGAAAAGACGGCGAAACGAAAAGAACGCGGTTCGAACGAAAGAAGCGCGGACGGTTTTGACGTTATTAATAGAGAAGGAAAACGTTGCTTAAAGACGCGAACGCCGAGGTCGCGACCCGTCGGAAGAGGGCGCGAACTCGGCGTCGAGCGAGAGGCGTTAAAACGAACGCTTAGTTTGCGTCGCGGCGAATTTCATCGTTCGGCGACCGTTGGAACCGGACGTCGGGCGAGGCGGCGCGTCGACGATTAACGTTCGATTTGCGTCGCGACGAGGCTCTTGCCGCAATATTTTTCGCGAAGTTTCGGCTTCTCGATTTTTCCGGTCGGGTTGCGCGGAACTTCGGCGAAAATAATGCGGCGCGGTCGTTTGTAACGCGGAAGAGCGGCGCAAAAAGCGTTAATGTCGTCTTCCGTCGTCGTTCTGCCCGGTTTCAGTTCGACGATAGCCGCGGTAATTTCGCCGAGACGCGGATCGGGAAGGCCGATGACCGCGACGTCTTTAATGTCGTCGCAACGACGCATAAAGTCTTCGATTTGAACCGGATAAATGTTTTCGCCGCCGCTGATGACGACGTCCTTCTTGCGGTCGACAAGGTAAATGAAGCCGTCTTCGTCTTCGCGCGCCATATCGCCGGTGTAAAGCCAACCGTTCGCAAGCGTCGCGGCGGTCGCCTCCGGATCGCGATAATATTCGGTCATAACGCCGGGACCGCGGACGGCCAATTCGCCGACTTCGCCTTGCGGAACCGGAGCGCGCGTTTCGTCGACGATCGCCGCTTCCCAACCGTAGCCGGGTTTGCCGATCGCGCCGACTTTATCGATATTTTCGACGCCCAAGTGAACGCAGCCGGGGCCGATCGACTCGCTAAGACCATAATTCGTATCGTATTGGTGGTTCGGAAAACGCTCGCGCCAACGGCGGATAAGGCTCGGCGGCACCGGTTGCGCGCCGATGTGCATTAGTCGCCATTGCGATAAAACGTAATCGTCGGAGTCGAGTTCCTTCGAGTCGAGCGCGTCCAACATGTCTTGCGCCCAAGGAACGAGGAGCCAAACGATCGTGCAACGCTCTTCGGAGACGGCGTGAAGGATCGTTTGCGGTTTGACCCCGCGGAGAAGAACCGCTTTTCCGCCGACGAGAAAGCTGCCGAACCAGTGCATTTTCGCGCCGGTGTGGTAGAGCGGCGGAATGCAGAGGAAAACGTCTTGACGCGTTTGACCGTGGTGGTTTTGCTCGACAAAGCAAGCCGTCGTTAAGCTTAAATGTTTGTGCAAAATCGCTTTCGGGAAACCGGTCGTGCCGGACGAGAAGTAAATCGCCGCGTCGTCTTCGGCGGTCAATTTAATTTCCGGCGCGTCGGTCGAGCAGTACGACGTCAGCGTGTGCAGCGACTCGGCGAAGGTCGGCGCGTTTCCGCCGAGGTAAAAGAGGCCGCGAACGCGCGGGATTTGGTCGCAAATCGTTTCGACGCGACCGATGAATTCCGGGCCGAAAACAAGGAAGTCGACTTCGGCCAGTTCGAGGCAATATTTGATTTCGTCCGCCGCGTAACGGAAATTCATCGGGACGGCGATCGCGCCCGCCTTCAACGCGCCGAAGTAAACCGGGAGCCATTCGAGGCAGTTCATCAGCAGAATCGCGACTTTGTCTCCTTTTTTCAAGCCGCGGCTGAGGAGAAGATTGGCGAAACGGTTCGCCAAATCGTCGAATTTTTTCCAAGTCGTCGAGCGGCGTTGATTCGTCGGATCGGGCGTCGTCGACGGTTGAACGAGGTCGAAGTCTTTCCAAGTGATTCGGCGCGCTTCGTCGACTTCCGGATTGATTTCGACGAGGCAAACGTCGGAGCCGTAAAGTTGGGCGTTGCGCGCTAAAATTTCGGTGATGGGGGTCGTTTCCGAGATCGGCGGGAGATCGACGAGGGGCGTCATTGCTCTCAATTCCTTATTTTATCGAACGAACGAGGGGCGCGCGAGGCGGCGGTTTCGCCGTTTTGCGTTAAAGTGGGCAAGATTTGAGCGTTTTTGCGAACGGCGAAACGGCGCCGGCCGAGCGTCGGTCGCGACCGGCAAAAACTTCCTTATAATATAACCGATTTTTTCCTTACCGCAAGGAGGGCGGCGGCTTGACGTCGCCGCGTCGTCGCGTACAATGAACGGCGATTTCGAACGGCGACGGCGAAGGCGTTAAAATCGGCGCCTTTGATTTAATTGAAATCGTTCGAAAATTAAGGGCCCAAACGCGCCGCGGAATTTCTTTGATTTTGAGTTATTTGTTGAAAAAATCAAAAAGCGAGACGCGGCGACGAGCGGCGGCGCGAAACGGCGAGTCGGTTGACGAGAGAATAAAGAAAGGCGGCGGCATGGCGGCGCAAACGAAAACGAACGCGATTCGACTTTTGGAAAACGCGGGAATTTCTTTTGAAACGGTCGAATACGAGGTCGACGAGAGCGATTTGTCCGGCGGGCATATCGCGGAACAGTTGGGCGCGGCGCCGGAGTCGATGTTCAAAACCCTTGTGATGAAAGGGGAAAAAAAGGGCTTCTTCGTCTGCTGTCTTCCGGTCGCCGACGAGCTCGACTTGAAAAAAGTCGCGAAGGCGTTCGGCGACAAAAAGGTCGACTTAATCCCGATGAAAGACCTCAAAGATTTGACCGGGTATATTCGCGGCGGGTGCTCGCCGATCGGAATGAAGAAGAAATTTCCGACGCTGATCGACGAAACGGCGACGCTTTTCGACGAAATTTTGATTAACGCCGGCGTTCGCGGGACGATGTTGCGCTTGGCCCCGGGCGATTTGATTCGTTTCGTCGAGGCGGTCGAGGCGGATTTGACGAAATCGCCGTATTAAACGCGAGACGGCGCAAGCCGCCTCTTGGCGTATGTTGCGCTCGACTCGCGGATTTCTTTGATTATTCTATTATCGTAGTAAAAATAGTTTTTTGACGCTTTTTTGTCGAAATCAAAAACGGCGCGGGACGCTCGCGGCGTCTGGAAGCGTCGATTTTAACGACCGTTGAAATTGGGATGAACCGAAAAAACGCGTTGACGGAAAAAACGGCGTTTTTTCGCCGCCAAATCGCGTATAAAGGAAAGTTGGCGCGATCGCGTCGTCCCGTTCGGAAGAGCCGTTCTGGAAAATTAGGGGAAAAAGGAAGAAATTGCGGGCGGTCGCGCGATTTTGGTCTGTTCTTTTTGGGAAAAATTGAGTATCCTTGGAAAGCGGCGAGCGTAAATTTGCGTCGTCGAGGCGGCTTCCGGTGAAACGGGCGTCGCGCTGAAATGGAATTTAACGATTTTGCCGATTGCAGCGGCGAAATTGACGATATTAACGGATTGACAAGCGTCGACGAAAGCGTCGGGAGGGGAACGTGTTGGGAAAAGTCTTGGAAGGCGCGGCTTGGTTTGCGACGCTGTCGCTCGCGACGTTGGGGACGTTGACTTTTGCGCCCGACGAGGCTTGGGAAACTTTTCCGACGGCGTTGCGACCCGTTCGCGCCAAGTTGGCCGATTTCGGCGTCGCGCCGAGTTGTTATCGGGTTGAGGACGAAGCGGAAACGGCCGCGGAGAAGGAAAGCGTCGGCCTTCTTGCGAAGCGCGAAAACGAAACGAAAAGCGGCGCGACCGCCGACGAAAGCGATTGGAGCGTCGGAACGCGAGTGCGCGTCGGCGGGGAACGACGAGTTCGTCAAATCGCGGAAACGTCCGCCGAATCGGAACTTAACGGCGCGTCGGCGGGCGGCTTCGGGGAAATCGGCGCGGGCTTCGACGATTTGGCCGCGGGAGAAAACGCCGAACGTTTCGGCGCCTTCGCCGACGTCGAGCGGCTTGAAACGGCGGTCGGAAGTCGTTGGGGAAGCGGAGGCGACTCGTTGGCCGAATCGGGGATTGCCGCGGCGAGCGACGGCGGCGAAATGGGAAGCGGCGTCGCGCTCGGCGAGGTCGCGGAGTATTCGGACGCGGACGCGATTCCGCCTTTCGTCGCGGAACAAAACGGACGAAGCGACGCGGCGCCGACGGGCGAAACGGATCCCTTGGCCGTCGCCGATTCGACCGGTTTTGATAATTTGAATATTGGGGCAAGTTTTCCCGTTTCCGGAAACGTCGATGCGGGCGCCGCTAACTCGGAAGGCGGCGTCGGCGACGGTTCGAGCGATTTTAACGCGAGCGCGTCGTCGGGGAAGACGCCGATTTCCAACGCGAATCCGACGCCGAACGCCGGTTTCGCGCCGCTTGACGAAAACGGGACGTCGACCGCCGGAGGGCCGG
>JAFYQR010000229.1 GCA_017559825.1 Thermoguttaceae bacterium
AAAAATTTTCTAGAAAAACACGAAAAAGAATCTTTCTTCATCATACGCCTTCTTTTTAGAATGTCAAGAGAAAAAACAGTTTATCAACAAAAATTAAAAATAATTTACATTTTCTTATCTCTTTGAATTATAGAAGCGTCCCTATTTCGAAACGCGATTGAGAACGAAACGTTACGAGCGCCTCGGTCGCCGAAATACTGCATCGCGAAGACGCCGTAACCGTCGACGACGTGGGCTTTTGTCGCGACGAGCCATTCTTTTTTGAGCCGCGCGCTCGTCGTTCCGCTCCCGACCTGCGGCGCGGTCGCCCCATTCGACGACGCGAAAAGCGCAACGGTGCGCGTCCTCCATTGTTACCACTGACCGTAACAGCTGGTCGCCAACGCTCTCGCTTAACTTCGCAAACGCCGACGCTTCCGACGTTTGCGTCGGTTCCGCCGCCGCAACGTTCCACAACGTCAACAACGCGACCGCGACAAGGAGTCGCGCCGCTATCCCGGTCGTTTTCGTCGACTTCTTCGGACGCTTCCAACTCGCCCGCGCCTGCTTGTAGCGCTTCCGAATCTTCTTCTCCTTTTTCTTTTTACCTCAATTTAAACCGCGCCGCCGTCAATTTAAAATTGCGACGCCGATTAGCGCGAGCCAAACGAGCGCGGCGATCGCCAAAACGACGCCGCCCGGATTGTCGTTCCAACGCTTGCGCAACCAAGCCGCGACGCGACGCAATCGCTTTCCTTTGCTCGACTTCGACGCGTCGTTCGCCGCCAATTCCGTCGAGCAAGGTTGTTTCGTTTTGTTGGACGAACCCGCGCGATCGCGGTCAACACTTGACGCCGCGACGGCGAAGCGATTCGAACGCCGCGTTGATTCGCAATATGTGCGTCGAGTATCTGCGTTCGCAGGAAAAAAAAATTGGCGGAAATTCAATTTCTGCTGGACGCGATGAAGTAACCGATTCGCTTGAAATTTAATTCAACCTAGAAAGGGTTTAAGCTTCGCTCGCCGCGCACCACCTTCGGCGAGCGAAGTAACAAGGTAGCTAGGATGACTGAAGAAAAACGTACTGTCGTTACGTCTCAAAAACCCGTTATTTTTTACGATATTTTTATCGCAGGCCCCAGCGACGTTCGCAAAGAACGATTTTACATTCGCGACAAGATTCTTCTGTGGACGCGCGATAACGCCGAAGCAACCGGTATTCATTTGCGACCTCGTATGTGAGAACTCGACTCGCTAGGCGGCACTTGGTTTAAAGACACCAAGCGTCCGGAAAAAAATAGCTCGCAATGGATCATTGACGAGAAAGTCGTTAAACGCTGTTCATTTCTTATTGCCGTTTTTGCTGATCGACTTGGAACACCGCCGGACGACAAATATCCTAGCGGCACCGCTTCGCGAAATCGATATTCACGCTTCTGCCAACAAACCAAGTAGGATATTTTTCTGTACACCGCCTTACGAGGACAAGGACGCTGAAGGTCTGAAAGAACGTCAACGTTTAGACGAATATCGTCGAATGATTGAACATCAAGAATTCCCTTGGACTGCCGCCTACCATCCTTACCAGCGAAAAAAATTCTACACTCTGTTTAACGTGCAATTCGATTTATTGATTGAAGAAATTCGGCGGCAAGCTGAGCAAGATTTACACTCGTTAAAATCGCAGCAGAATGCGCAACAAACTCTTGTTACCAATGATGAACAGAATTTTTTCACTCGTCTCTCTCGCGTTGAACGTCAACGCCTTAATCAAAAACTTGACTCTTTTGAGCCACTAACTCACCAATTACTAGCAACCCATTTTTTGAAATTGACAAGTCAACAAGATGGTTTAACCTTTACCTTTGATTACTACAACCGTATCGCAGATTTGTTTTCATTAGACTTACGACATCCAGAAGCTGACATCAATCCGCCCTTTCTAAAAAGATATGATACCAGCGAAGCCCAACCAATTATTTACCAATTATTAGCTTGCTCAGCCATAGAACCGTTAAAACATTTGAATGCTCCAAACACTCAAAATTTTAAAATCACCGAAATTGGACGAAATTTGGCAATATGGCATTTATTACGTTCCCCAAACCCGAATGTCTAATATTGCCAACTTGACTTAAACTAACGTCCTTTCTTCGCTCGCCCCCCAACCATCAATAAAAACTGTGCCGCGCCGCTCACCGAACCGAGCGTTTGACGTCGCCACGTCGGTTCGCAAAGGGCCCCAATTCCCGTTCTCGCCGTCTTCCGGCGCTTGACATTCTAAAACCGCTCCTATAAAATAAAAGCGTCCAACAACCTTTTATTCTCTCGGAGCCTCCGCCGATCGCCAAAGAAAAACGGCGAGAACGCGCTCGCTCTCGCCGTCTTTAGGCCTAATTATTTGGCCAGACAACCGACTATCAGCGTCAAAACAGCCCCAAGCACGGCGCTAAAAAACGCTATTCCTAATTTCTGATAAAAGTCAATTCGACTTTTCCGAATCTTTTTATTGAGTTCGTCGCGCGCCGCGTCGAAACTGTCGTAAATCTCGACGACGGTTTCGCAGTCCTTGCGCATCGATTCGAGGTATTCGGCAGACACGTTTTCGCAAACGCGCGGCTCCCGATTGACGCGCTTCAACGCCCGCTGCTTCGCGTTAAGCTCGGGTACGACTTCGCCGAGTTCGACGCCGCCGTCAACCGATTTCGGCGGCGATTTGCGCGGCTTTCGTAAAGTCGCGTTCGGCGTAGATTTGCGTAACGTCGGCGCGGGCGTGTCCGAGCATAATTTGCGCCGCTTCGAGGCCGAACTTCGCGCGAACTTCGGTCGCGTAGAGGCGGCGCAAGCGGTTCGGCGTCCAAGGCTCGACTCCGGCGCGAATCGCGGCTTTCTTAACGATTTTACCGTAAAGCTCCGACGAATACGATTCGGCGTAGCGTCGCGTTTTCGGAGCGGCGTCGCGCTTGCGTTGCGACGGCGTAAGGGGCGTTTTGCGGTTGCGGCGACGCTCGAACGCTCGGTCGCGGGCGGCGGCGCACGGCGAAAAGAGGAACGCGTCGCGGTCGCCGGATTTTTCGGCGAGATACGGCGCCAAAATCGCTTGAACTTGCGGGCCGAGCGGGACGCGCTTCTTCGCTCCGACGGCGCGCCGCCAATCGGTCTTGTCGGAGCGTAAGACGTAAACCCAAACGTCGCCGGAGGTTTCGACGTCGCCGAAACGCATCGCGCAAACTTCGCCGGGCCGCATTCCGGTCAAGCGTTGAATCCGAACCATCGCCGCGACTTGACCGGGTAGAAACGGAAGCGTCGCGTCGACGTCGTCGCCGGGAACCAATTCGACCGGCTCGAACTCGCGGGTGGTCGACTTGCCGCGTTTGAGCGCCGGGACGGTTTGGAGCGCGACGAGCGTTTCCGGACGAACGAGTTCGCGACCGACGCCCCATTTGACGACGGATCGGAAACAGTTGACGAGCGTGTTGACGTAAGAGCGCGCGAACCGGCCCGACTTCTCCATTTCGTCGCGGCAAAAGAGGAGCTTTTTCGGACCGAAGTCGTCGACCGGCGTCGCGGGAAAATATCGCAACGGAAATTCAAGCGCGGCGCGGAAACGGTCGAGTTGGCCGGTCTGCTTGCCGTTTTTGACGTAATATTCGGCGCGGTCGGCCAATTCGGCGACGCAAACGACGCGCTCGGTCGGTTCGCCGCGAACGCTCGACGCGACGACGGAAACGTCGGCGGCCAACTCGGCGATAAAACGTCGATACGCGGCTTCGGTTTCGGGAGCGCCCCACTTTCCGAGATAGAGCTTCCGCTTTCCTCCGTCGATGTGAACGAAAGCGAGATTACGCGCCTTGAAGCGGCACAATTTGGGGAATTTTTTCATAATTCGACGTCTCCTAAAAAACAGATACCGTATCTGTTTTTCGCCGAAACGTCGAGGAGCGACAAAATTCCGAAGACGCGCCAAACACTTGGGATATAAACGTTTAGCGCAGTGGAGCCAACCGGGATCGAACCGGCGATCTCCGGCTTGCAAAAACGCTCGCCTTGACAATCTAACATTTTTTAAACGCGCTACAATTTACATTACAAGAATAATGGTTCAAACAGCGGCCTTACTGCGGCGTTACGGCCCGTGAAACACTGGCTATGTCGAGCTAAAAACGACATTTTACCGAAGACGCTGGAAATTCTTGTTATCGAAGAACTTATTGGCGTCGATTTCTTGGTTTTATTCCTTGATTCGACGTTCGTAAAATCGAGTCCGAACACCGCCGACGCTTTAAAAACGATCCGCAGGCGATCGGTTGCACAACCAAAATTCCTACGATCGTCCGCGGGGCTGACGATTCCTGTCGCGCTGGAACTCTCGCCGAGAAACGTCGGCGACGCGCCCGTCGGACGCGAACTTCTCCGAAACCTTAACGCTAAACAATTTAAGACAACTTGTTTTAATAAATCCCGCTTACAAAGGCGATGAAACGCGCCAAACGGCTCGCAACGTCGGCTTGAAACCGGGCGTTCCCCCCAAGTGTAACCGACGCAAAATCCAACGTTGAGACAAAAAAATTTATAAACGCAGAAAATACATCGAACGTTTCTTTCGACGTATCAATCAAGGATTTCCGACGCATCGCAACGCGCTGCGACAAGCTCGACGTTGCGTTTTTGTTTTTTTAAGCTTTATAACAACCGTTATTTTACTTAACCGTTAATGGCAGCACGCCCTAGAAGTTAGGTTATTACGCCCTAAACCGCAATAAAAACGGGAGCGGTCGTTGATCAACAATCGCTCCCGTCGAAAACGCGACAACGCTCAAAAACAATGCCGCGATATTTAGCAACTACCACTTAACTCGTTTGATTAACGTTTCTTCAAGCTCAAACCAAAAATCATTCTCCGTTTCTTCTGCAAAGAAGTTTGCGAAAACATTCGAAATAACGTCGTCGGATTTATCGTTCGAATTCAAATCTTCGTTGGCGACAAACTCGATTCCAACCCACTCGCTAACGCCGGTTGCGTTTACAGCCCGAACTTGATAATGGTACGACTCGCCAAATTCCAAGCGCGTGCAAAGTCGATTCGTCGTATTCGCGCCGTAGGTTCCAACCAGCTTCCATTCGCCGTTCCACGGTTGCAACGATTTCACTTCATATTGCGTTTCCGTTGTCGCGTTATCCGTCCAACTAAGCGTCGCCGTACCAGAAACTCGGTCGTAATTCGAGATCTTCAAATCCGTAGGAGCCGGCAGCGCGTCGCCCGCGACAAATTTGATGGAAACCCATTCGCTAACGCCGGACGCGTTTACCGCTCGAACTTGATAATGGTACGACTCGCCAAATTCCAAGCGCGTGCAAAGTCGATTCGTCGTATTCGCGCCGTAGGTTCCAACCAGCTTCCATTCGCCGTTCCACGGTTGCAACGATTTCACT
>JAFYQR010000230.1 GCA_017559825.1 Thermoguttaceae bacterium
CATCACGAGCTTAACGCCGTCGGCGTAGTAGGCCCAAACGTGCCCGGCGATGGAGCCGTCGTCGTTGAATTGCGGTTCGTAACGGGTCGGCGCGGTGTCGTCTTTTTGCGCGGCCCATTGGCAAAGGTCGACGGTGTGCGAGCCCCATTCGAGGATCCCGCCGCCGTGGAAATCGAAGTGGCTGCGCCAGTCGCCCGCGACGTAACGGCTGTTGTACGGACGCCAAGGGCAGGGGCCGAGCCAGCGATCCCAGTCGCATTCGTCGACCGCCGGTTCCGGTTCCGCCGGGAACCAGTCGTGGTGCGTCGCCGGCCAAAGGGTGTTCGCGTGAACTTCGGTGAGTTTGCCGAGTTTGCCGCTCTTGACGATTTCGGCGGCGAGCATAAAGTTGCCGATGTTGCGGCGTTGCGTCCCGGCTTGGTAGACGATTCCGTAACGCTTGACCGCGTCGGCGAGGGCGCGGCTTTCTTGAATGGTGAGGGAGAGCGGTTTTTCGCAGTAGACGTCTTTTCCGAACTTCGCGGCGGTGATGGAGGCCATCGTGTGCCAACGGTCGCCGGTCGCGATCAAGACGGCGTCGATATCGTCGCGGATAAGGAGGTCTTCCATATCCTTGTACATCGCGCAATCGGTATCGTTGTAAGTTTTGTCGGCGCGGTCTTTAACGTATTCGCGGCGCGATTTGCGGACGTCGCAGATCGCGCGGAAGCGAACGTCGTTGCGTCCCAAGAAGACGCCGAGGTCTTCGTTGCCGCGCGACCCGATTCCGATGGCGCCCATATTGACTTTAGCGCTCGGGGCGACTTCGCCGTCGAGCCCGAGGACTTTGCCCGGAACGTAAGTCGGAACGAGCGCCGCGGCTCCGGCGACCGCGCAACCTTTCAAAAAGTCTCGACGACCGACGCGTCGTTGCGTTGATTTCATAAGGGCTCCTTTCTCCGCGTTCGCGGCGAGTTAAACGTCGCCGCTCGAACGATATAAGGCGTGAAATGCGAATTTAACGGGTTTCCGCTCGAAAAATAACGAGCGAAAGAATAATAACGGGCGCCGCGACCGACGTTGAACCGGGCGGTTTGGCGAAAGTTTAACGGGAACACAAAGCGCGAACCCGACCGAGTCGCGGCGATATAGCCTTAACGATAACAGAAGCGGCGCCGAAAATCAAGTTTTTCGTCGAGATTTTCGCCAATTTTTGCGATTTTTTCGCGAAAACGAAGAGAACCGACGCGGCAAGACGATAGACTGGGTAGGATGCGTGAAATAGATAAAGAAGAGTAAGCGCGCAAGGAACGCGAACCCGCTTTATCGTCCGGACCCGCGACCGCCGCCGGAACGCTCGCCGCCGTCGAAGCCGGTTCGCGGCGCATTACGCAAGACGGAGAAGGCGAACGAAAGACGTAAAGACGCGAAAACGCCGCCCCGACGCGGAAAGTCGACGCGGCGTCAAGTCGGCGAAGCGAGACGAGCGGAAGCGCAAGTTCGCGGGCGCTTCGTCAACGCGGTTCGAAGCGCAACTTGTTTTTCCGAGCGTATTTCTCGGCGGCGGAACCCGGCGCGCTTTGAAGCGTAAAGTGCGGGACGTCGCGTCGCTCGCCGTCTTGCTCGACGCGTCCAAACGCGTCTTTGCCAATCTTTGCGAGTCCGTCCGGAAGAACGACCGACGTTAACGACGGGCAGTCGACGAACGCCTCTTTGCCGATCTTTTGCAACCCGTCCGGAAACGCGGCTTCCTGCAACGCGGCGCAACCGGCGAACGCGCGGTCGCCGACCGTTTTTAATCCCTGGGGGAGCGCGACGGACGTTAGCGAAACGCAGAAATGGAACGCGTCCGCGCCGACGGTTTCGAGGCCGTCCGGAAGTTTGAGCGACGACGCCGATTCGCATCGGTAAAACGCGCTTTTGCCGAGAGTTTGGAGGCCGTTTGGGAGCTTGATCGACGTTAACGACGAACACCCGTTAAACGCGTCGGCGTCGATCGTTTCGACGCTTTGCGGAAGTTCGAGCGACGTCAACGACGAACAGTCGCAAAACGCGCCTCTACCGACGCTTCGCAAGCCGTCCGGAAGTTGGATCGACGTCAACGACTTGCAGCCGTAAAACGCGAATTCGCGGAGGGTTTGCAGTTCTTTTGGAAGTTCGACCGACGTTAGCGACGAACAGCTGTCAAACGTGTTGCCGCCGATAATTTGCAAGCCGTTCGGGAGCTTGACGGACGTTAGCGCCGAACAAGCGGCAAACGCGACGCTTCCGAGCGTTTCGACGCTATCCGGAAGAACGACGGACGTTAGCGCTTCGCAACCGGCGAACGCGTAGGCGCCGATCGTTCGCAAACCTTCCGGAAACGCGATGGAAGTTAGCGCTTTACAGTGGTAAAACGCCCCGTGGGCAACGGTTTGCAGTCCATTTGGGAGAACGACCGACGACAACGTTTCGCAGTGAAAAAACGCGTCTTTGCCGATCGTTTTCAGGCTGTTCGGGAGTTCGATCGACGTCAGCGTCTTGCAAGCGTAAAACATTTCGTCGCCGATGGTTGCGAGGCCGTTTGGGAGTTTGATCGACGTTAGCGACGAGCAACCTAGAAACGCTTGTTTGCCGATACTTTTGACGCTGTCCGGGAGAACGACGGACGTTAGCGTCTGGCAACCGCAAAAGGCGCGCGGAGCGATTTTTTTAACGCCGTCCGGAACGACGCATTCCGTTTTCGGTTCGACGCATTCCAAGAGCGTTTTACCGTCGGGGCTCAAAAGGAGACCGTCGACCGTTTCGGCGTGGAGAGGGGCCTGCGCTATGCGTTGTCGCTGTTGTGCGGGGATTTCGGCGCGACCGTCGGACGAGATAATTCGCAACGCGTGATCGCAGTTGTAAAACGCGTTTTCGCCGACTTTCGGCGCTTTCTTGGGGAGCGTCGCCGTTTTCAACGCGGCGCAACCTTCAAACGCTTCGTCGCCGATTTCTTTGAGTCCGTCCGGAAACTCGACTTCTTGTAACGAGACGCAACCTTGGAACGCTCCCTCGTCGATCGTTTTGAGTCCGTTCGGGAACTTGACAGTTCGTAATGCGACGCAGCCGGCAAACGCTTCGAAGTCGATTGTTTCGAGTCCGTTCGGTAGTTTGATGTTTTGTAACGCGGAGCAATCTTGGAACGCTCCTGGACCGACGAGTCGCAATCCGTCCGAAAACGCGACGGACGTTAGCGCGGAACAATGGGCGAACGCTCCGTCGTCGACGGTTTCGAGCCCCTTGGGAAGCGTGATGGAGCGCAGCGTCTTGTTTTCGTAAAACGCGTCTTCGCCGATAGTTTCGACGCCGTTCGGAACGACGTATTCCGTTCTCGGGGCGCCGCCGGGGTACGCGACGAGCGTTTTTCCGTCGGCGGAAAAGAGGACGCCGTCGACGACGCGGTAATGTTTCGCGTTGGGCGAGAGGAGGAATTCCGTCAACGAATCGCAATCCGCGAACGCGTCCGGGGCGAATTCTTGGAGTTCGTCCGGGAGTATGACGGACGTTAGCGCCGCGCATTGCTGGAACGCTCCGTCGACGACGGTTTTGAGCCCGTTCGGGAGCGCGACCGACGTTAGCGAAGAACACGCTGTAAAGGCGAATTTGCCGATCGTTTTAACGCCGTCCGGGAGCGCGACGGAGGTTAGCGAAGAACAGTCCGCGAACGCTCGAAGACCGACGGTTTTAAGGCTCTTCGGAAAGACGACGGACGTTAGCTCTTTGCATCCGTAAAACGCGTCTTCGCCGACGGTTCGGACTCCGTCCGGAATCGCGTATTCCGTCGTTTTTTTATTGCGGGGAAAGAAAACGAGCGTTTTTCCGCCGTCGGCAAAGAGGACGCCGTCGACGACGCGGTAACGCGAGGGGCCGGGCGAAAGGGTAAATTCTTCGAGCGATTCGCACTCCAAAAACGCGGTCGGCGAGACGTATTCGATTCCGTTCGGAAGCGCGACAGACCTTAGCGAAACGCAGTTCTGAAACGCGTCGCCAACGCGTTTCAGCCCGTTCGGGAGAACGAGCGACGTTAGAGCTTGGCAACCGGCAAACGCTTCGTAGCAAATAGTTTGGAGTCTGACCGGAAGCGCGACCGACGTTAAACGGCGGCAATTTTGGAACGCGCTTTGACCGACGCTTGTAACGGGGCGACCGTCGATTTCGGGCGGAACGACGACTTCGGTCGCGTTGCCGTCGAGAAAACGGACGATCGCGACGCCGTTGGTTTCCTCGTCGATTTTCCATTCGAAATCGGAGGCCGGATTCGGCGTTTTGGCGGGTTGCGAAGTCATTGCGGTTTCTCCTATTAAGTTAAAAACGAAACGAGCGCTAATCTTCGTAAAATAAAAACGTCGACTCGGCGTCAACGCGGTTCGAAGCGCAACTTATTTTTCCGAGCGTATTTCTCCGCGACGGAGCCCGGCGCGACTCGAAGCGTAAAGTTCGGAACGGTTTGGCGTTCGCTCTCTTTACTGGCGCGCCAAGGCGTTTCTTTTTTTCCGAAACGTCCAAACGCTTCTTTGCCAATCTTTTCGAGTCCGTCCGGAAGAGCGATGGTTTGTAATGCCGGACAGTCGACGAACGCCTCTTTGCCGATCTTGCGCAATGCGTTCGGAAATACGACCGACGACAACCTTTCGCAACCGCCGAACGCTTCGTCGCCGATGGTTTGTAACGCTTCCGGAAGCGTAATCGAAGTCAGCGCTTCGCAACCCCAAAACGCCCGTTCGCCGACGCTTTGCAGTCCGTTGGGAAGAACGACCGTCGTTAGCGCTTCGCAACGTGCAAACGTCAACTCGCCGAGGGTTTGCAGAGCGTTCGGGAGTTTGATCGACGTTAACGATTTGCACTCGTCAAACGCGCAGTCGCCGATCTTTTCGACGCTTTCAGGAAGTTCGAGCGACGTCAGCGCCGCGCAACCGTAAAACATTCCTTCGGGGATAGCGCGCAGGTCGTCCGGCAACGCGACGTCGGTTAGCGAAACGCAATCGCAAAACGCGCGTTCGCCGACGCTTTGCAAACCGTTCGGAAGTTGGATCGACGTTAACGATTTGCACTCGTCGAACGCGTAGGGGCCGAGCTTTTGGAGACCGTCCGGAAGCGTTACAGACGCTAGCGATTCGCACAAACGAAACGCGCGTTCGCCGATCGTTTCGACGCTATCCGGAATAACGACGGACGTTAGCGATTTGCACCCTAGCAACGCGCCCTCGTCGATACGTTGCAGTCCGTCGGGGAGCGCGACGGACGATAACGCTAAACAACGACAAAACGTGTATTTCCCGAGGGTTTTCAGCCCGTCCGGGATATTGATCGACGTTAACGAATCGCACTCGTAAAACGCTTCGGCGCCGAGGTCTTGCAGGCCGTCCGGGAGCTTGACCGACGTTAACGATTTGCATTCGTAAAACGCTTCTTTGCCGATGCTTACGACGCTTTCCGGTATCTCGATCGACGTTAGTTCGCGGCACCCGCAAAACGCGCAAGGAGCGATCTTTTTAACGCGCTTCGGGACGACGTACTCCGTTTTCGATTCGAGACACGCCAAAAGCGTTTTGCCGTCGGGGCTAAAGAGGACGCCGTCGACCGTTTGCGCGCGGAACTCTTCGAGCGTTAGGCGTTTGCAACGGCGGTCGGGGACGCCGACTTCGCCGCTTTGCGACACGGCAAAACGTAAAGAATCGTTTTGCCCGAACCCGTGAGCTTCGACGGTCGGCAGTTTTTCGGGTAAGAACGCCGCTTGCAAAGCCTCGCAGCCCTGAAACGCGCCGACTCCAATATGTTGCAAACTGTCGGGAATCGCGATTGTTCGCAACGATTCGCAATCGTCAAACGCGTGGCTGTCGATAGTTTGCAAGCCGTCGGGAAGGGTTGCTGTGCGTAGCGATTTGCAGTAATGAAACGCGTACTTGCCGACGGTTTTGAGGCTTTTCGGGAGCGCGATAGACGTTAGCGAAGAACAGCAACTAAACGCCCGTTCGCCAATGGTTTGCAAACTGTCTGAAAACGCGACGGACGTTAACGCTTTGCAACCGGAAAACGCCCCGTAGCCGATAGTCCGCAAACTGTCGGGAAGCGCGATGGAATGTAATGAATCACAGTTGACAAACGCCCATTTGCCAATGGTTTGCAAACCGTCGGGAAAAGCGACGGAATGCAGCGCCTTGCACGTCCAAAACGCTTCGTCGGCGACGGTTTCGACGCCGTCGGGAATCGCGTATTCCGTTTTCGGGTTCCCGCCCGGGTACGCGACGAGCGTTTTGCCGTCTTTGGAGAAGAGGACGCCGTCGACGGCGCGGAAGCGCTCCGCGTCGGGAGAAATAACGATTTCCGACAGCGCGCCGCATTTTGGGAACGGACCGGTTTGGAACGCTCCCGCGCCGACGCTTTGAATCCCGCTCGGAAGTTCGATCGAACGCAACGACGCGCAACCCCAAAACGCTCTCGCGCCGATTGTTACGACGCTTTGCGGAAGCGCTATTGACTGTAATGATTCGCAACCATCAAACGCGTTGTCGCCGACGGTCGCGAGGCTTGGCGGAAGTACGATGGACGTTAGCGCTCGGGCGCAGGAGAACGCGCCTTTGCCGAGCGTTTCGACGCCGTCGGGGACGACGTACTCGGCCCCCGCTTTATTGCGGGGATACGCGACGAGCGTTTGGCCGTCTTTGGAGAAGAGGACGCCGTCGACGACGCGGAAATTTTTCGCGTTGGCGGAAACTCGAAACTCCGTCAACTCTTTGCAGGAGCTAAACACTTCCGTATCGAGATTTAGCAGACCGTCCGGGAGCGTCGCCGACCTTATCGCGCAACCGCCGCCAAACGCCCAATTTCCGATTTTTGTAACGGGATGGCGACCGATTTCGTTCGGGATAACGACTTTGGACGCGCCTCCGCTGCGGAAACGAACGATCGTAACGTCGCCGGTTTCTTCGTCGACTTTCCATTCGAAATCGACCGGCGGATTCGGTCTCGCGACGTCTTGACGTTGAGCGCTTGACATTGTTTAACTCCTTGCGTTAAATGGTTTGCTTAGGTCGCGACGTCGGACGGAGTCGGCGGCGGTCGCGAACGAATCGGCGACGTATTCCGTTATTATGACGGATTGAAGCGCGCAAGGCAAGCGAATCTTGCCCCGACCGACGATTTTTTTCGAAAATTCTCTTCGCCGCGACTCGCATAATCGTTAAAGCGGGGAAAACGCCGTTCGTTTTATCGGCAAACGCGCCTAATACGCTCGACGTTGGAACGTCAAAAGACGACGCGGCGTCAACGCGCTTCGAAGCGGAAACTTGCGTTTTCGGCGAATCGTTCCGCGACGGAACCCGTTTTCCCGTAAATAATTAAGTCGGGCGAACAACCGAAAAACGCGTCGGGGTCGACGCTTTCGAGAGACGCCGGAAGCGCGACGGACGTTAACGCTCGACAACCGCAAAACGCGCAGAAGCCGAGCGTTCTTAACGTCGACGGGAGCGAAATTTCCGTTAGCGCCGCGCAACCGTTAAACGCTTCGTCGTCGACGGTTAGGACGCCGTCGGGAACGACGACGGACGTTAGCGCTCGACACCCGCTAAAGACGCCGAGTTCGAGCGTTTTAACGCCGGAGGGAATTTCGACTGATTGCAACGAACGACACCCGCTAAACGCCGCCGCGCCAAGCGTTTGCAAACCGACGGGAAGCGTCGCGGAGGTCGACGCCGCGCACCCGTCGAACGCGCCGGGGCCGATTTCGCGCAAGTTGTTGGGAAGCGCGATTTTTTGAAGCGCCGCGCATCCTTTAAACGACTGCGCCGAAATGATTTGGAGCGTTTCCGGGAACGCGACCGTCTCCAACGCTCGACAGCCCCCGAACGCCGCCGGGCCTAACGTTTGCAAACCGTTGGGGAGGACGACTTGCGTCAACGAGTCGCAAGCGTAAAACGCCGACGCGCCGATTTCCCGCAAACCGTCCGGAAACGCGACCGAACGGAGTTGGAAGCAAGCGTAAAACGTCGCGGCTCCGAAGGTTGCGATTCCGTCGGGGATTTTGACGTCGGTTAGCGCTTTGCAACCGTAAAACGCGCCGGAGCCGAGCGAGCGCAACGTCGTCGGAAGCGCGAGTCCTTTTAACCGTTTGCAGCCTCTAAACGCTTCGACGCCAACGCTTTGCAAGCCGTCGGGAAGCTCCGCCGACGTTAAGCGTTTGCATCCGGAAAACGCGTTGGCTTCGAGCGTCCGCAAGCCGAGCGGTAAAGCGACCTTTTGCAACGACTTGCAACCGGAAAACGCGCCGTCGCCGATAGTTTCGACGCCGTTTGGAACTTCGAACGCGTCGCCTTTGCCTTCCGGATAACGCGCTAAAGTCTTGCCCTCGGCGGAGTAAAGAACGCCGTCGAACGAACGGAAATTGGCGTTTTCCGGAGCGACTTGAAATTTCGCCAACGCCGGACAATCGCGAAACGCTTGCGCGTCAATCGTTTGAAGCGTCGCGGGAAACGCGACGGACGTTAGCGCCGCGCAACCGTCGAAGGCGCCGGGGGCGATTTTTTCGACGCCGTTCGGAACGACGTAAGCGTCCGACTTTCCCGGCGGATAACGGAGCAACGTTTTACTGTCGGCGGAAAAGAGAACGCCGTCGACGGCGCTAAATTTTTTATTTGTCGGCGCAATAAGGATTTCCGACAGCGCCGAGCAACGGTCGAACGCGTCGAAAGCGAGCGTTTTGAGGCGTTCCGGCAAGCGAAGCGAACGGAGCGAGGCGCAAAGATCGAACGCTTTGGGGCCGATTTCGCGCAAGCCGTCGGGAAGAGCGACGTCGGTTAGCGAACCGCAACGGAAGAACGCGTTGGCGCCGATTATTTCGACGCTTGTCGGAAGCGTTATCGACGTTAATAATTCGGCGTAAGCGAAGGCGGCGTCGGCGATTGCGACGACGGGAGCGCCGTCGATTTCGGCGGGAACGACGACGGCGACGGCGGCCGGGTCGCGCAATTTTTGAAGAACGACGCGACCGGTTGCGTCAAGGCGCCAATCGAAGGCGTTTGGCGGAGTCGGCGAGGCGGAGGATAAAGAAGTTGAAGACGGCGTTTGCATTGTTGGACGTTCCGTTAAATATTGTTGATGGTAAATGGGTTGCGTTGACAATGGACGGTAAAAAACGAATAATGACGCGGCGCCGATTTTAACGCGTCGTAAAACGGAGTCCGACGTCGCGAGCGAATTGCTCGGCGGCGGAACCGGATTCGACGTAAAGCGTTAAATCGTCGTTGGTTTCGGCGAACGCGTCGGGCTCGATTTCGACGAGCGTCGCCGGAAGAACGACCGATTTGAGTTGGGAGCAATTTGCGAACGCGCGAGCGCCGAGTTTGCGTAAACCGAGCGGAAGTTCGAGCGACTCGAGGCTTCGGCAACGGAAGAACGCGGCGTTTTCGATTGTTGTAAGACCTTGCGAAAATTTGATTTCCGACAGCGAAACGCAATGAGCGAACACTTCGGGCCCGAGCCTTTTCAACGACGCGGGAAGCGAAACGCGCTTCAAGTTGTAATTTTCCGAAAAAGCGCGTTTTCCCAAATTGGGGAGACCGTCCGGCAAGTCGAGTTCTTCAATTCCGCAAGCGTAAAACGCTTTATCGCTAATTTTATCGACGTTTTGTGGAAGCGAGATTCGCGTTAATTTCGGACAATACTCGAACGCGCGCGAGCCGATCCTTTTTAAGCCCGGGCCAAATTCGATTTGCGTTAAAGCGTCGCAAAAGAAAAAAGCGTTGGCGCCGATCGAGACGAGCCCGGGAGGAAATTTCACCGATTTTAACGCCTTGCAACCCAAGAACGCTTGGTCGTCGATTTCTTGCAACCCTTCCGAGAAAACGAGTTGAGATAACGATTCGCATTCAAAAAACGCGTCGGGGCCAATTTGGCGAAGACTTGTCGGGAATGCGACGGACATTAGCGCTTGGCGTTCGGCGAAGGCTTTTTCGGCGATTTTTTCGACGCCGTTCGGAACGGCGTAAGCGCCTTTTTCCTCCGAGCAAAACTCGAGCGTTTTGCCGTCCGCGCTGAGAATAACGCCGTCGACCGAGCGGAAATCGCGAGTTTGCGACGGGATAACGGTTCGCGATACGTGCTTGTGAGGCAACGCTTTAAGAATTTTGGGTTGAACGCTTTCCGGGTAGGTCGCTGAAGCGAACGAGACGCAATAGCCGAACGCTTCGGAGCCGATTTTGCGGAGCGACGCCGGGAAAGAAACCGAGCGCAGGCGGTGGCAATTAAAAAACGCGCGCTCGCCGATCGTTTCGAAACCGTCCGGCAGTTCGAGGGCTTCCAAGTATTCGCAAGCGTCAAAGGCGTAAGTTCCGATTTCTTTGAGAGTCGAAGGCAACTTTAACGTTTTCAACGACATACAGTGGGAAAAAGCGCGAACGGCGATCTTTTCGACGCCCTCCGGAACGACGCGCTCGGCGGACGTTTGGTCGAGGTTGCGCGTCAGCGTTTTACCGCCGTCGGCGAAGAGGAACCCCTCGGCGGAGAAAACTTCCGGGCGGTTCGTTGCAGGCGACTTGGCGTCGTTAGATTTAGACGGCGTTTTTTTCGCGCTTTTTTTAGCGGGTTTTAACGTTTTGTCTAACGGTGCAACCGGTTGTAAAACGTTGAGTTCGGTTAACGCGCCGCAGCCTTTAAACGCGGTTTGCGCTTTCTTTTGAATCGCCGCCGGAATCGTCGCTTTTGTTAGCGATTCGCACTTGGCGAACGCGCCCGCGCCGAGTTGCTTTACCGTCGGCGGAAGGGAAATTTCAACGAGCGATTTGCAACCGGCGAACGCGTTTTTGCCGACCGCTTCGAGCGTCGAATCTTCTTCGAACGTTATTGAAACCAACGACTTGCAACCGTTGAACGCTTTCTCGCCGAGCGTTTTGACATTGCGAGGAATCGCGATTTTTGCGAGCGCTTGACAACCGTCGAACGCGCGGTCGCCGACGATTTGTAACGAGTCGGGAAGTTCAATCGCCGCAAGCTCTTTGCAACCGAAGAAAGCGCAAGGGGCTATTGCCTCGACGCCGTCTGGAACGGCGAACGTTCCCGTTTGTTTCGGCGGAACGCGCCAAAGCGTTTTACCGTTGGCGCTTAAAAGACCGCCGTCGACGACGCGGAAATTTCGGTTGGCGTGAGAATTTTCAAAGGTCGAAAGATTTTTGCATCCGTTAAACGCTTGCGAATTAAGCGTTTGAAGAGATGTTGGAATTAAAATTTGGGTTAATGATTTGCAGCCTTCGAACGCTCGGTCGCCAATTTCTTCAAGTTCGTCGGGAAGCGAAACGTTCGCGAGCGTTTTGCATCCGGAAAACGTCGACGTCTCGATTTTGCGCAACGACTGCGGTAAAACGACTTGCGTTAGCGATTTGCAGTCGGTAAACGCGCCGGAGCCGATTTCGCGAAGTCCTTGCGGCAAATCGACTTGCGTCAACGACGAACAACCGTAAAACGCGTCGTCGCCAATGCGTTCGAGTCGAGGGCCAAACGAAACGCGCTTCAAGGCATCGCAATAAGCGAACGCGTCGGCGTCGATTTCTTTAAGATTCGGATTAAAAAAGACTTCCGTTAATTGGTGACAAAATTCGAACGCTCTGGGGCCGATTTTTTCGAGCGAGTCGGGAAACGCGACGTTCGCAAACGAAGCGCAACGAGCGAACGCTTTGGCGCCGATTTCGCGAAGCGACGAATAGGAACCGAACTCGATTGTTTTCAATTGGTTGCATCCAAAGAAAACGGCCTCGTCGATCCTTTGAAGGTCGTCGGAGAGCGCGACCGACGACAAGCGACCGTCCTGAAACGCGTATTGGGCGATTCGCTCGACGCCCGGCGGAACGGCGTAGGCGCCCGCTCGTCCTTTCGGATAGAGCGCGAGCGTTTTACCGTCGGCGGTAAAGAGAACGCCGTCGATAGAACGGAAACGCGTATTTGCAGGAGCGACAAGGATTTCCGAAAGCTTTGTACAATGTAAAAACGCAAAAAGTCCGAAGGGACGAAATTCTGCGTTCGACGGCGGCGCGTCGTTTATCGATTCGAGAAAATACTCGACCGAAGCGGGCAACGTTAACGAACGCAATGAGTTATGATGGTTGAACGCGCATTCGAGAATTGCGACGACGGGACGTCCCTCGATTTCCGGCGGAACGACCATTTCGGGAGCGTCGTTCGTGAAGCCAACGATAACGGCGCCGCCCGTCGGCAGGGGACGCCAAGCGAAATCGGACGCGCGATTCGGAGACGCGGAAGGTAATGAAGGACGTTGCGAAGTCATTGCGGTTTCTCAGGTTATGTTGGGATTGAAGTAGGAAAAAAATCGAACAATCGGACGTCGGCGTCGCGTCGCAAAACGCGGTTTTACTTCGGCGTTCCGGAACGGGCGACCGCAACGCTTTTATTTTAACCTCCGTCGCTCGCGAAATCAAGCGCCTAAATTGGCGAAATGGCGAACCGTCTTTGGAAAAGTTTGTAAAGTAAGATATAACAAGGAAAACGGCGCGGCCGGGCTCGCAAGAGAAAAGCCCGTTCGACAAGAAGGCGCGACTCGGGGGTGCCGAACGGGCGAAGAGGCTAATTAACGCGGTTCGAAACGGAAACCGTTGGCCGCGGCGTATTGTTCGACGACGGAACCTATTGCGCCGTAAATTGTTAAGTCGGGCGAACAACCGACGAAAACTTCGTCGCCGATTTCTTCGACGCTCGCCGGGAAGACGACGGACGTTAACGCTTCGCAACCGGAAAACGCCGCGTCCTCGACGCTCCAAACGCCGTCGGGGAGTTCGATTTTTTCGAGCGAGGCGCAGCCGAAAAAGGCGCGCGCGCCGATTTTTTCCGCTCCGGCAAGCTCGATTGAACGTAATTTTCGGCAGTTGTAAAACGCGCGGCGCCCGACGGTTGCGACGCTTCCGAGAATCGACGCCGTTTCGAGCGATGCGCAGTCGCAGAACGCCCGTTTTTCGATTTGACGAACGCTCGCCGGAACGACGACGCTTTGCAACGAACGGCAACCGTCGAACGTTTTGCGACCGATTTTTTCGATACCTTGCGGGATAACGACTTGCGTCAACGACGAGCAACCGTTGAACGCCTCCTTGCCGAGACGTTCAGCTTCCGTCGGGCCTTCGAACCAAGCGAGGTTGCGGCAGTCGCAAAACGCGTAATCGCCGAGTTTGCGAATCGTCGACGGGAGAACGAGCGTGACGAGCGAGCGCGACCCGGCGAACGCGTCGGAGCCGATTTCGGTAACGGTTAAGCCGTCGATTGCGGCGGGAACGACGACGTTTTCCGCGTCGGCGAGAAGTTTACGGATTGTCGCGCCGCCGGTTTTGTTCGGTTTCCATTCGAAATCGGTCGGCGAATTGGGCGAAAAGTGCGAGGCGGAGTCTTGCGAAGTCATATTGGCAAATTGTTAAGTTGTTAAATTGTAAAGTTTGCGCTTGCAGCGAAAAAAAGAGGACGCGCCGGAGAAACGCGTCTCTTATTATTATAACGTCCCTTGGCGCAAACGCAAGACGCGGCGGCGCAAATTTCGGCACGACCGTTCGCGGCGGACGCAAAGGAACGAAACGACGCGACGTTGTCAACGCGGTTCGAATCGGATTCCTTTTTTCGCGGCGGAACCGGCCGGGCCGCAAAGGGTTAAGTCGGACGAACAACCTTTGAACGCGTTCGGAACGGTTTTTTTCGGGACCTTTGAAGTCGGGAAATGGACGGTCTTTAGGGCCGCGCAATCTCGAAACGCTTCTTTGTCGAGCGTTGCGAGCGCGGGCGAGAGGGGAACCGAAACGAGCGCCGGGCGCTCCGCGAACGCGGGAGCAAAACCGTCGTCAAGGCGTCGCAACTGTTAAACGCGGAGTTTCCGAGCGTTCCGACGCTTGCCGGAATCGCGATTTCAACGAGCGACCGGCAACTCGCGAACGCTAATCGGCCGATTGCGGTAAGACCAAGCGGAAGCGTAACTTGCGCAAGGACTTTACAATGGAAAAACGCGCCTTTGCCGAGCGTTCGCAAGCCGGGCGGAAATTCAACCGCGGTTAGGGTTTTGCAATAGGAAAACGCGCGGGGACCGATTTCGACGACGCCGTCCGGGACGACGTACTTTTTCTCGGTTCGGCCTTGCGGATAACGGACGAGCGTTCGACCGTCGGCGCCTGGACGGTCGAAGCGGAAAAAACGACGCCGTTTAGCGCGGTTCGAAACGGATTCCGTTGGCGCCCGCGTAACGCTCGGCTTCGGAACCTTTGACGCCGTAAAGGGTTAAGTTTTTAGCGCAACCGGCGAACGCGTCGGCTTCGAGCGTCGTTAGCGTCGGCGGAAGAACGACCGAACGGAGACGGCGGCATTTGGCGAACGCTCCGGCGCCGAGCTTGCGCAGACCGTTCGGAAGTTCGACCGATAAAAGGCTTTTGCAATGTAAAAACGCTTCGAAGTCGATTCTTGTAAGGCCTTGACCGAACTTGATTTCCGTTAGCGCCGGGCATTTGGCGAACCCTTGAGCGCCGATCGAACGCAACGAATCGGGAAGCGCGACGCGATGTAGACGTAGGCAAGCGCTGAACGCGCCCGGTCGGATTCTTTCGACGCCGTCCGGCAAGTCGAGTTCCGAGAAACCGCAATCGATAAACGCGGTTGCGGAAACGACTTTGGGACCTTGCGGGAGCGGGAGACGTTCGAGCTTTTGACAACCGGCGAACGCCCAAACGCCGATATGCCGAAGTCCTTGCGATACGTTGATTTGCGTTAGCGACGAACAAAAGCCGAACGCGGAGTCGCCAACGCGTTCGAGACGGTCGCCGAACGAAACGCGTTCCAAAGCTTCGCAAAGGCCAAACGCGTTTTCGCCGATTTCTTTAACTCCGTTTCCTAACGAGACTTCCGTTAAACGGCGACAAGATATAAAGGCTCTTCGGTCGACGTATTCGACGGAATCCGGGAGCGCGACGGACGTTAGGCGGCAATCTAAAAACGCAAAAGAGCCGATTCGCTCGACGCCCGGCGGAACGACGTAAGCGCCCGAGTTTTTTTCAAAGTAAAGGAAAAGCGTTTTGCCGTCCGCGTCGAACATGGCGCCGTCGATTACGCGGAACTCGGAGCTTTTCGAGTCGACGACGACTTGATTTATCTTTTGGGACGGCAACGAGTTAACGACTTTGTCTTGAACGATTTCGGGATAGAGTACCCAGGCGAGCGAACTGCAAGCGTCGAAGGCCTCGTCGTCGATTTTTTGAAGCGACGCCGGGAAGAAAACCGAGCGTAGTTGCACGCAAGCGTAAAAAGCGCGTTTGCCGATCGTTTTGAAACCGACCGGAAGTTTCAGCGTTTTCAAATGAACGCACTTAACAAACGCGTCCGTTTCGATCTTTTTAAGAGTCGAAGGCAAGACTAACGTTTTCAATGAGTTGCATTGCGAAAACGCGCCGGCGGCGATCGTCTCGACGCCCTCGGGAACGACGCGTTCGGCGTTTGTCGCGTCGAGATTTTGCGCCAACGTTTTGCCGCCGTCGACGAAGAGGAAACCGTCGGCCAAGAAAACTTCAGGCGCGTTGGCGTTAGAAGATTCGGTTGGCGCAAGACTAGGTAATATATTGAGTTGCGTGAGCGACGAACAGCCGAAAAACGCGTTTTGGACGCTCTTTTGAACCGACGTCGGAAGAGACGCCGACGTCAACGACGCGCAATTTTTGAACGCGTTCGAACCGAGTTGGACGACGCCGGCGGGCAGCGAAATTTCGACGAGTTTTTTGCAACCGTCGAACGCGTTGGAACCGACCGTTTTGAGCGCCGAGTCGGTTGCGAACATTAGTTCCGACAACGACTTGCAGTTTTTGAACGCTCGGTCGCCTATCGATTTGACGTTGCGAGGAATCGAGAGCGAAACGAGAGCGCGGCAACCTTCGAACGCCCGTTTGTCGATACTTTGTAACGAATCCGGAAGAGCGACCGAACGAAGCGTTTGACAGCGGAAAAACGCAAGCGTCGCGAGCGTTTCGACGTCCGGCGGAACGACGTAAGCGCTCGGCCCGTTCGGCGGGTAACGGAGCAAAGTCTTGCCGTCGGCGGAGAAAAGGATTTCGTCGTGGACGGCGGAAGTATCGCGTTTTGAAGGCATCGCGTTGTTCCTTAGGGAGTTGAAAACGAAAAACGAGCGGCGTTTAGAGATTGACGCGATGGAGTACAACGTTTCTATTTTAACGAACGCTCGACGTAAAATCAAGCGGAGAAGAGAAAAAACGCGAAAAAAGCGGCGATACGACGTCGTTGTAAACGACAAACGGTCGAAAAAACGGCGCGCGATTGGGAATCGGCGGTTTTTCGACCGTTGCAAGTCGCTATTTGACAGAGGTTAAGATTTAAAGGTCGGCGAAGTTTCGCAGAATGCGCAGGCCGACCGCTTGGCTCTTTTCCGGGTGGAATTGGACGCCGAAGACGTTGTCGCGGGCGATCGACGAGCAGAAGTCGAGCCCGTAATCGGTCGTCGTAGCGACGTCGGACGCTTCGCCGGCGATCGCGTAATACGAGTGGACGAAGTAAACTAAATCGGCTTCGCTAAGTCCTTGGTAAATCGGGACTTCCTTTTGGAAGACGAGGCGGTTCCAGCCCATATGCGGGACAACCAAGTCCGGAAACGCCGGGAAGCGGACGACGCGACCGGGCAGAATCCCCAAGCAGCGCGTCGTTCCGTTTTCTTCGCTCGATTCAAAAAGCGCTTGGAAACCTAAACAAATGCCGAGAAACGGTTTGCCGCTCGCAATCGACTCGCGAACGACCGCGTCCATTCCGGTGCGCTCCAACTCGGCGACGGCGTCCGCGATCGCGCCGACGCCCGGTAAAACGATTTTGTCGGCTTTCGACGCAACGTCCGGATCCGAAACGACTTGCGCTTCGACGTTGAGACGTTCGAACGCTTTTTGAACGCTGCGTAAGTTGCCCATTCCGTAATCGACGATAGCGATCATATTAACGCCCTTGTTGGGGTAAAGTGTTGTTGGTTGTGCGTTTGCGGTTGTTTGCTTGGTAAAACGACTCGGCGTCGTTATTCGCTTTGCGACGGGGTGAAACGCTCGTTGGCGACGGCGCGGATTCCCGTCAAGTCGAGCTTGCCGGTTTGCAACATCGGGATTTCGGCGACTTCGATAAAACGCGAAAGGCTGGGAATCCAAAGGTTAGGAAGGTCGCGCTCGCGCATGCGGCGGACGATTTCCTCCGGCTCGACGCCGAGATTCACCCAAAGCGCGACGAGCGCCTCGCCCTTAACCGCGTCCGGAACGGCGGTTACGGCGCAAAGCGGGAGACCGTCCTTCGGCTCGACGCCGCGTTCGGCGAGCGCCTCTTGAATCGCGGCGGTCATCGCCTCTTCGATAGGAACGTGCGGCGTCATTTCGCCTCCGATTTTCGAAATGCGGCTCTCGCGTCCGACGATCCAAACGAAGCCGTCGCGGTCTTTACGTCCGACGTCGCCGGTCAGATACCAACCGTTTTTGACAACGCGTCGCGTCGCTTCCTCGTCGTTGTAATAGCCGGTCGTAACGAGCGGGCCCTTGACCGCGATTTGGCCGACTTCGTCGACGCCGAGGTCGGCGCCGGTTTCGCGGTCGACGATCTTCACGACCGCCTTCGAGTGCGCGCGTCCGACGGAACCGTCCTTGCGGTAAATCTCGAAATCGTCGCGACCTACGCTCCGGTCGGCGGGAAGCGTTCCGGCGGCCGCAGCTCGTTTTTGCTTCTCGAAAACCTCCGAAAAATCGTCGCGCCGGAAGCCGGAGCGGACGTCCGGGATGTTCGTGATCGGGCACGGCGAAAGCTCGGTCGCGCCGTAACCTTCGGTCGGACGGACGCCGTATTTCGTTTCCCAAGCGTCGATGAGGTCGAGCGGGAGCTTTTCGGCGCCGGTCATAATCGTGTGCAGGTTTTCAAAATCTTCGCGCGGACGACGGCGCAGGTAGTTGCGCAAAAAGGTCGGCGTGCAACAGAGGAAAGTGCAACGGTACTTGCGCGCCAGTTCGCCTATCGCCTTGGCGTCCAACGGGTTAAAATGGAATATGCCGCGACAGCCGCCGATGAAGGTCATCCAAAAGTTGCCGACGTAACCGAACGCGTGGAAGAGCGGAAGCGCCGCGAGCGCCGCGTCGTTTTTGCCGACGCGCGTCGAGTCGAGGAAGCCGCGAGCGACCGCCGCGACGTTGCCGTTCGACAGCTTGACGCCCTTCGGTTTGCCGGTCGAGCCGGAAGTGAAGATAATCGCCAACGTTTCGGACGCGGGGATTTTGCGCAGTCGCAACTTAAAACGCAGCAAAATTTTAGGCAACAACGCGGCGTCGAAGGCGGCGAAAAGTTTGTCGGCGAGCGTCGCTTTTTTCGCGACGTCTTCCAAAAACTCGATTTTCGCGTCGAATTTGAGGTTCGGGAAACGCTCCAAAACCTTGCGCGTCGTCAAGATACGACGCACCTCGGCAAGGCGGCAACAGTAGTTAAGAACCTCCGAGCCGAACGTGTAATTCAGGTTGACGGCGACGCGACGGTCGAGCGCCAGCGCCGCGTTCGCGATGCAGCCGCCGACCGAAGTCGGGAGAAGAAGACCGACGTTTTTCTCGTTGCGTTCCAACACTTTACGACGCAAAAAACGACGCGCGACAAGGGCTCGAATCAGGAAGGAACGGCCCGAGAGTTCGACGCCGGTTCCGTCCGCGACAAGAAGTCGCCCGCCGGACGATCGGCAAACGTCGATGAGGCGGCGTTGCGGCGCTTGCAGACGGCGGTTCGTTCGCTCCGCGGCGTCGAAACCGAGTTCCGCAACCGTTTGCTCGACTTTAAGGGGCGTCGTCGGGACGAAAAGCGATTCTCCGAACACAAGGAAAAGCCGCTCTTCCAAGCGCTTAGGGCGCCAACGCATCTTCGCGCCGTCGGCGAAAGTGAACGCGCTGCCGAAATAGCCGCCGATAAAAAACGGAACGATCGGAATCGGTTGCGACGCGCCTTCGACAAACGATAAAAACTCGTTGCTAAAAGGTTTAAGACGGCCGGAGCGCGTCATATCGCCTTCCGGGAAGACGCAAACGAGACCGCCGTCGGCGAGGATTTGACGGACGCGAGAGCGGAGCGCGTCGCCGGTTTCGCTCAACACGTCGAAAAAGCCGAAGCGTCTCGCGACTTCGACGGGGAAACAACGGCGCGATTTTTCCGGCGAAACGACGAACGCGATTCGACGCTTAAACCGCGACGCGATAAGGAGTTCGTCGAGATAACCGACGCTGTTCCCGACAAGCAACGCGGCGCCGTCCGGAACGCGGTCGACGTCGAAAAATTGCGGTCGGTAAACGAAGAAAAAGAACAGACGCGAAAACGCTCGACGCAACGAAAATAACGCGACGGAAAATAGCGAAAAAACGACGAACGTTTTGACGAACGGAGCGGCGACGCTCGATAAAATCAACGCGGCAACTTTAAGCATCGGAAGAGATACGACGGCGGCGCTTTTCGCTCGTTCGGCGTCGCGAAGTTCGACGGAAGCGTGAACGCCTGGAAAAGGTTGAGGAGGTAAAATAAAAAACGAAAACGACGTCTCGACGCGAAACGCCGTTTTCGTTCGGATGTCAACGTTCAAACGCGCTTAACGCTCGCTTGAACCGGCGGTTCGCGGCGCTCAGTCGAGCGGTTTGAAGACGAAACCGGTGATCAACTTCGGATAGAAGTAGGTGCTCTTGGCCGGCATGCGTTCGCGAACCAAGCTCAACTCTTGAATTTGCGCGACCGTCGCCGGGGAAACGAGCGCGGCCAACGGGAATTCTTCCGGTTTATTTTCAAGGTTTTCAACGACTTCCGCGACTTCGTGGACGTACTTCGGCTTGTCGTGTCCTTCGAGGCCGAGGAGCTTGTCGATCACCAAGCGGTGAAGGACGGCGACGCCGAGCGCGCGCCATTCCGGTTGACGCTCCGCCGCGACTTCGTCCATCTTGGCGCGACCGGCTTCCGTTTGGCGAATCAGGCTCCACTTGCGGTCTTTGCCGGTGTAAAGAGCCATCGTGCCTTGGTCGTCTTGCATTTCGATCAGCGTCCAAGCCTTCGCCGCGGCGGCCGGGCCTTCGCCGACCGTCGTGATCGCGAACGAATCGCCGAGAAGCGCGAAAAGGTCTTCTTGCGAGAACTCTTTGACGTTGCGGAAAAGGCGGTGCGTCGGGAGAACGATGAGACCCGGGTCTTCCATTGCGACGCAAACCATCAAGACGTGGTTCGCCGGGTGATCGGTCGTCAGCAAACCTTGTTCGCGCACTTGTTTGCGGTAGTTGCACGCCGTTTCGTAACGGTGGTGCCCGTCCGCGATGAAGATCGGTTTCGGGCCCATCATTTCGACGACTTTCGCGACGACTTCTTGATCGTCGACGACCCACATGCGGTGGATAACGCCGAGGTGGTCGGTCGCTTCGAGCGGCGTCAGGTTGAGCGTCGATTCTTCAAGGAGGTTTTGAACTTCGTTCTTTTCGTCCGGATAGAGGCCGAAGATTTGGCTGAAGTTCGTTTTGCACGCGGTCGTCAGCATCAGGCGGTCGAGCTTCGGGCCGCTCATCGTGATTTCGTGCGGGAAGACCATCCCTTCGCCGAACGGAACCGCTTCGCAACCGCACATAAAACCTTTGCGCGTATACTCTTTACCGTTCGCCGTGAAGACTTCGTGATAGACGTAAATCGCCGGTTTCGAATCTTTTTGGAGGACGCCTTCTTCCTTCCAGTTTTTGAGCTCGCGCGCGCTGCGGGTGTAGCGGTTGTTTTGCTCGTCGTCGGTCGGGAGCATTTTGTTCAGGATGAGGCGAACGACGTTGTTCGGGTGTTTTTCGTACAACGCGTCTTGCAGGGCCGGGTCGATCACGTCGTAAGGCGGCGCGACGACGTCGCTAAGGGAGCCGATTTGAGCGAGATTGTAACGCAAACCCTCGAACGGTTGAATGTTAGGCACGGAAGTTTCCTTTCAAAACTGATGACGCGACAAAAGGTCGCTCGCCGGGGCGTTCCTCGGCGGCTCGAACGCAATTTTCGACGCGCTTTTTTCGACGCTCCGCAAGCAACGGGAAAGCGTCGAGCGTAAAGCGCGTCGTTAAACGGATTGGCGACGCGCCGCCGAACGTCGAAAAGTCGCGCTCGACGGCGAAACGGTCGTCATTAATAACGGTAAATTTCCGGTTTGAACGGGCCTTCGACCGGAACGCCGAGATACTTCGCTTGTTTTTCGGTCAGCGTCGTCAACTTGACGCCGAGTTGGTCGAGGTGCAGACGGGCGACTTCCTCGTCGAGCTTTTTCGGGAGGAGGTGAACGCCGAGCGGGTACTTTTCTTCCGCCGTCCAAAGCGCGATTTGCGCCAAAACTTGGTTCGTGAAGGAGTTCGACATAACGAACGACGGGTGCCCGGTCGCGCAACCGAGGTTGACCAAGCGGCCTTCCGCCAAGAGAAGGATCGAATTGCCGCCCGGGAAGGTGTAACGGTCGACGAGCGGTTTGATTTGCGTCTTGACGATTCCCGGGTACGCTTCGAGACCGGCGACGTCGATTTCGCAGTCGAAGTGGCCGATATTGCAGACGATAGCGTCGTTCTTCATACGCGACATTTGCTCGGCGGAGATGATATCGCAGCAACCGGTCGTCGTAACGAAGATGTTACCGCGGTCGGCGGCGTCGTCCATCGTCGTAACTTCGAAGCCTTCCATCGCGGCTTGGAGCGCGCAAATCGGGTCGATTTCCGTAACGAGAACGCGAGCGCCGTAGGAGCGCATCGAATGGGCGCAGCCTTTCCCGACGTCGCCGTAACCCGCGACGACGACGACTTTGCCGGCGACCATCACGTCGGTGGCGCGTTTGATGCCGTCGGCCAACGATTCGCGGCAGCCGTAAAGGTTGTCGAACTTGCTCTTCGTAACGCTGTCGTTGACGTTGATCGCCGGGATTTTCAGCTCGCCGCGTTCGAACATTTGGTAGAGGCGGTGGACGCCCGTCGTCGTTTCTTCGGAGAGGCCTTTAATACCGTCGATAACGCCGGCGTATTTTTCCGCGTGAACGGCGATCGTGAGGTCGCCGCCGTCGTCGACGATCATATTGAGCGGTTGACCGTCCGGGAAGATCAGCGTTTGTTCGACGCACCAATCGTATTCTTCGTCGGTTTCGCCCTTCCAAGCGTAAACCGGGACGCCGGTCGCCGCGATCGCCGCCGCCGCGTGGTCTTGCGTCGAGAACTTATTGCAGCTGCTCCAAGTAACTTCGGCGCCGAGTTCGCGCAACGTTTCGATTAAGACCGCCGTTTGAATCGTCATATGCAGGCAGCCCGCGATGCGCGCGCCGCGGAGCGGTTTCATCGGGCCGTATTTGCGGCGCAACGCCATCAAACCCGGCATCTCGTTTTCCGCGAGCATAATTTCTTTGCGACCCCAATCGGCCAAGCTCATATCCGCGACTTTGTAAGGCAATTTTTCACTCATCGACGTGTTTTCCCCAGTTTCCCGGCTTGCGATAGGCGACGCGTCCGCCGACGGCGGCGCGGCGCGAAAATTCTTCATATTATCTCCGCGATTATACTCCGAATCGCCGAAACCGACAGGGGGGGAGGCGCGACTTCCCCCGGGCGAAACGGGACTTTTAACGCGGTTTGTTTGTTTAATCGGTCAATTTTTGCCGTCTTGTCTGTTTTGCCTGTTTTAGCGTCGTCGTCGCGGGACGGCGTTTGGTCTTGGCGCCGGCGTCGCGATAATTCTTTATCGAGCGAAATTCAAAACAATCAAAGACGCTTGAAATTACGGGAAAACGTCAAAATTCGTCGACGTCGCGAGCGCAAACGTGTCCGGCTTCGCTGCAGCGGTGGTCGTGGCGAACGAAGCGGACGTCGCTCTTGTAGAGTTCGCGGACAAGCTCGCCGTTGAACTCCGAGGTCGGGTGGAGGCGAACGACGCGGTTGACGCAAACGACGCTTTTGACGCGTTCCGAGACGACGCCGAGATCGTGCGAAACCATCAGGATCGACGTTTCGCGGTTGAGGTCGGCGAGCGTTTCGTAAAACCTTTCGGCGCTCGACGGATCGACGTTGTTCGTCGGTTCGTCGAGGACGAGAAGCTCCGGTTCCGAACATAGGGCGCGGGCGATTAAGACTCGCTGACGCTGGCCGCCGGAAAGATCGCCGAACGCCTTGTCGCGCAGGTCGGCGACCTCCATGCGCTCGAGCGCGGCCAACGCTTTTTCGCGGTCGTCGGAGTTAAAACGGAAGAAAAGCCGGTCGCTCGCCGACGCAAGGAAACGTTTGAGTCCTTTGGGAGTCGACGTTCGAGCGGTTTTTCGCGTTCCGAAACGTCCCGCTAAAACGACGTCGAGAACGGAGATCGGGAATTTGAAATCGACGCGAGCTTGCTGCGGCGTGTAGCCGACGCGGAGACGCGCTTTCTCCGGATCTTCGCCGAAGAGCGAAACCGTTCCTGTTTGGGGCTTTAAAGCGCCGAGTATTAAACGAACAAGCGTTGTTTTACCGCCGCCGTTGGGCCCGACGATCGACGCGAACTCGCCGCGCGGAATCGTTAGGTTGACGTTCTCGAGCGCCGGTTGGCGAGCGGCGTCGTAAGAATACGTTACGTTTTCCAATCGAATCATTCGCGTTTTCTCCGGAGACGGTTGCGGGAAGGGCGGCTTTTCGCTTGTTATAAGCGCGGCTAATGTATAAGCGGAACTTATGTATTAGTAAAGCTAATGACGCGTCGGCGCAAACGAAGCGGAACGACGAGCGTTAAAGGCGACGGTTTCTATTTTGCGCGTCTTCGCTAAATTGACGTCGGCGTTTCAAGCGTTTCCCTTATTTTCCTATTTTTCGCGAAAAAGGAAAGCGGGCCCGGCGATTTTTCCGGCCAAGAAACGCAAATTTCGAGCGATTTTTCGCGAAGTTCGCTTGTTTGCCGCGTCGCGCCTTGAAAAAGTTGTCGAAAGCGGTATGATAAACGAAAGTTTTCCTCGCGCCGAGCAAACGCGATTTGAAAATCGGCGCGTTTTGACGATTTAGAAACGGAAAGTCGTCCTTTATGGCTAAGAAAACCGCAACCGCGAAAGCCGTCGCGCCGGAGACGTCGGCCGGCTCCGTGCTCGACCGCGTGCCGCCGAACAATCTTGAAGCGGAGCGAGGCGTCGTCGGAGCGATCTTGCTCAATCCGCGACTTTGCGACGACGTTGCGACGATCGCTCGGCCGAACGACTTTTATCTCGACGCGCACCGGCGCATTTATCGGCGTTTGCTCGAAATGAACGCCGCGTCGACCGGGATCGACCTTACGCTTTTGGTCGACCAGCTGCGAGAAAGCGGCGAGCTCGAAGAGGTCGGCGGCGAGGCGTATTTGGCCGAGTTGATGAGCTCGGTGCAAGTAACGGCGCACGCGGCTCGGTACGCCGAAATCGTTCAGAAAAACGCGATTCGACGACAGCTGATCGAAACGAGCGAGCGCATCCTGCGCGACGCTTACGAGCCGGAGTTCGGGCCGAAAGAGTTGGTCGCCCAAGCGGAAGAGCGGATTTTCGCGATCAACGACGACCGCGGCGTCGGCAATTTGCAGTCGATGGGCGAGTTGATGCAGGACGTTTTTCACCTCATCGACGCGCGGGCGTCGGGCGAAGTCGACGGCGTGCCGACCGGGTTCGTCGATCTCGACGGCATGCTCGGCGGCCTGCACGGCTCGGAGCTGATTATTTTGGCGGCGCGTCCGTCGATGGGGAAAACGGCGTTCGCGACCAACATCGCCGACTACGTCGCCGTCGAGGCGAAGCAACCGGTCTTGTTTTTCAGCTTGGAAATGGCGAAAACGGAACTCGCGCTCCGCATGTTGTGCGCTCGAGGCCGCATTCCGGGCGAGCGTCTGCGCGGCGCGTTGTCGGGGAAAGATCAGCAGAATTTCAGTCGGGTCGCGTCGACTCTGAGCGCGGCGCCTCTTTATATCGACGACACTCCGTCGCGCACGGTGACGGAAATCGGCGCGGTCGCTCGGCGTTTGAAGCGTCAAGAGGGGCTCGGGTTGATCGTTATCGACTATCTTGGGCTGATCGAGCCGGACAATTCGAACGACCCGCGTCAGGAACAGGTCGCGAAGATCGCGCGGCGGCTCAAAGGATTGGCTCGCGAGCTGAACGTGCCGGTGCTTTGTTTGGCGCAGCTCAACCGGATGGCGGAAACGACCAAGGACAACCGGCCGCGGCTCAGCCACTTGCGCGAATCGGGCGCTATCGAGCAGGACGCCGACGTCGTGATGTTCGTGCACCGCGAAGAGTACTATCATACGAAAGAGGTCGCCGAAGAAAAAGGATTGAAAGGCGTCGCGGAAATCATCGTCGCGAAACAGCGCAACGGGCCGGTCGGCGACGTCAAGTTGGCGTGGCTGAGCAAATACACGCTCTTCGCGAACCTCGCCGCGCACGAAGAGCCGGGTGGGTACGAAGAGTTTGACGACTTTGCCGGGTACGACGATTTCGGCGACGGCGGTTTTTGAGACAAAATCGCTTTTCGTCGCGTCGACCGTTGCAATGCGCCGCGTTTCGTTTACAATAGACAAAGGGCGCGTTCTCGGCGTCGACCGGTTCGACGCGTCGCGGCGAAACGAACGAGCGCGGCGAAAAATATAACGTTGAGTGCGAAAGGGTTGGAGGCAGCGAAATGCGAGCGTTGGTAACGGGCGGCGGCGGTTTTTTGGGCGCGTATCTCGTCGAACAACTCTTGGCGGACGGCGTCGAGACGCGGACGTTGGGGCGTCGGCCGCGAGCGTTTTTGCAAGCGCTCGGCGTCGACGAACGGCTCGGCGATTTGCGCAATTTCGACGACGTCGACGCGGCGGTCGACGGATGCGATGTTGTGTATCATATCGCGGCGTATCCGAGTATTTCGATGGACCCGCGCCCTTATTACGAAACGAATATTCTCGGCTCGAAAAACGTTGTCGCCGCTTGTCTTAAGCGTAAAGTTCGCAAGCTCGTTTACACCAGCACGCAATGCGTCGCGAACACGGTCGAGTCGCAGGAGGGAATCGACGAATCGACGCCGTACGCGCCGCGATTCCTCGGTTGGTATCAGATGACGAAGGCGATCGCGGAGCAGTTTGTTCGGGCGGCGAACTACGCGCCTTGGACGGACGATTACGATTTCGGCGGCGTCGATCTTTCGGAGTCGCGTTTCCGTTCGTTGGACTCGAAATTCGACTTTCCGCGTCCGCAACGCGACCCGAATCGCGAGGATTCGCTGATGACGGTCGCGCTTCGTCCGCACCTGATTTGGGGGCCTCGCGACCAACACTTGGCGCCGCGTCTTTTCGAACGGGCTCGTTCCGGCAAACTGACGCGAGTCGGCGACGGAACGAACCGAATCGCGACGATTTACGTCGAAAACTGCGCGACGGCGCACCGAATGGCGGAAGCGGCGCTTCTTCCCGGAAGTCCCGTTCCCGGTTCGGTTTACTATATCTCGCAGGAGGAGCCGCTCAACTGTTGGAAGTGGATCGACGAAATTTTGGCGATTCGCGGCGAGGCTCCGGTGAAGAAAAGCGTGTCGTTCAAAACGGCGTGGCGCGTCGGGACGGCGCTCGAAAAGATTTACCGTCTGGCCGGTTGGAAGTCGGAGCCGACGATGACGCGGTTTTTGGCGACGCAACTTGCGAAGTCGTATTGGTACGACGTGTCGAAAGCGAAGCGCGAACTCGGTTTTATTC
This sequence comes from Thermoguttaceae bacterium, assembly GCA_017559825.1. GTDB lineage: Bacteria > Planctomycetota > Planctomycetia > Pirellulales > Thermoguttaceae > RUG369. Next base: position 26,695 of record JAFYQR010000230.1, read on the forward strand.
CGGCGATTTCGACCGCGGAGGGGATGCGCCGCTGGGCCGAGGAGTTGCGCGAACAAGCGAAATAACGCGACGAACGTTCGGCGTTAAAACCGTAAAATAAAAAACGCCGTCGAGTTTTGAAGACTCGGCGGCGTTTTTTTGTCGACGCTTAACGCGGGAAAGCGGTTAAGCGCCGACTGTTAAATCGTTGCGACGCGAAGTTTAAGCGCGGAGCGACGCTTTCAGCTCGCGGAGTTTCGGGAGCGCTTCCGACGTCAGTTTTTCGCCGTCGCGCAGAGCGGCGCGGTACGCTTTGTCGAGTTCGTCGGCGGCCAAGCAGTCGGCGAGCGCGGCGGTCGAGTCGCGTTTTTCGAGATAAGCGCAGGCGCGTTCGAAGAGACATTCGGTCAACGCGGCGAAGTTGTCGGTCGCCCAACGGTCGACGAGGATACGACGCTCCGCGTCGTCGCAGGAACGACCGCAACCGCCGCAACCGCCGCGATCGCCGCCGCAACCGCCGCGATCGCCGCCGCAACCGTGTTCGTGGTCGCCGCCGCAACCGCAGGAATGCGACTCGGCGTCGTGTTTGTGTCCGCCGCAGCCGCCGCAACCGCAAGAATGCGACTCTTCGCCGCGGAGCGTGCCGATCAAATCGTCGGCGACGCGGGTTTGCAGCTCGATCGCGACGGTCAGGTCGGCGATCAGATTCTTCGCGTTCCCGGCGGCTTTGCGAATCAGCGCGCGGCGTTGGGCGGCGATGGCGAGCCCTTCCAAGAGCGGCGTTTCGTCGGAGTTCGCGAAGTCTTCGAACGTGTCGAGGACGTCGTCGTAAATCTTAGCGGCTTCGTCGGTTCGGTCGGCGTTGAAGAGGAGTTCGGCGCGCTGCATCGTCGCGTCGAAGAGGTCGACGCAAACTTCCGGTTCGCCGCAAGCGATAACGGACTCGTAGCAACCGCAGGCTTCGGCGAGCATCGCGAGCGTTTCGTCGAGGGCGTCGTCGCCGCGCGTCGGAGCGTTCGCGACGTAAAGGGTCAACGCGTCGGCCAAATCGCGTTTGTACTCCGTTTGTCCGCCGGCGACGAGTTGACGGTAAACGTCGATAGCGCGGCGAGTTAAAGCGTTCGCTTCGGCGATTTCCGGGTTTTCGGCGTCTTCTTCGTCGGTCGAAGCGCGGAGGAAATCGGCCTTGGTAACGAGCGACTTCGCGAGGTAGAAGAGCGCTTCGGCGTTCGCGGTCGGCTCGGCGTCGGCCAGCGTTTGGAACTCTTCCGCCGCTTCGTCGAGGAGGTCGAACGCGTCGGCTTGCCGTCCGACTTCGAAGAAGATCGCCGCTCGGTTCAGTTTGACGCCGACTAAGTCGAGCCGCGCTTCGCGGTCGCCGAATTCGACGAGCCGAGCGTTCGCTTCCGCCGCTTTAACGTATTGTTCTTCCGCGTCTTCGAGTTCGCCCTCGTCGTTGAGCAGGATCGCGTAATTGAGGCGCGCCGCCGCGAGCGTTTTGAGCGTTTCGACCGACTCGCCGTTCGCGTCGAGCCGATTTTCGAGCCGTTCGAACGCCGCCGCGTAGTCGTCCGACGCGCCGTCGACTTCGCCTTCCTCTTGGCGGCGGACGGCGCGGGTCAGGAACGCTTGAATCAGCTCCGATTCGAGTTCGTCGGCGTTTTCCGGCGCTTCGTCGAGCGCGGCGACCAGCTCTTCGATACGGGCGTCGGTTTGCGCGACGAATTCGTCGTATTCGCGGAGTTGGTCGGCGCTTAGGTTGAAGTTGAAATCGGCGTCGGCGTCCGCGTCGTCCGAATCGTCGCCGTCGTCGTCTTTTTTACCGCCGCAGCAGCCGCAACCGCAGGCCGTCATCAGGGCGGCGCAGGTCGCGGAAACGTTCCAGAAAGTCGGCGACGTAAGCGCGTCGCGAAGGAGTTCAACAAGGGAAGTCGTCATTATTATTAATACGTCCGTTGAGCAAAGGGGAAAACGGCGGCGAAACGGGGCGAGCCGCGCCGTCGTCCGGCCCGCTTTCATTAATTTACCCGAACCGCGCGACGGCGCAAGGGGCGGGGGCGGTTTTCGACCCGAAAAAGTCGCCGCGTCGGACTGCGTTAACGTCGGCAAGGGGCGGCGGACGGTTTTCAACGTTTTTTTCGTCGGCGCGAAACTTTTGGGAATTTTTGGAAGGAAAACGCGTCTAAAATTTGCGCGACGTTAACGAAAACTCGTTCTTTTTAGCGATTATAGCGAAGAAACCGACGTCGGCGTTCCGAAAAAATTAAAGTCGACTCCGCGGTCGACCGATACTAAAGCAATCGTTGGCGCGATAATCGTTAAAATTGGAATGTTGCGCGAAAAAAACGATTTTTTTAGCGTTTTACCCGTTCCGCTTCCTTGACGCTAACCGTCGGCGCCGTTTATAATGGTTGCTTGCGCGGACGTTTGGGCGTCGCGTTTAACTTTTCTTAGCGTGTAAAAATAACGCGGAAGTCGGTCGGACGGAGTCCGGCGGCGGTCGCGGCGTTTTTTATTATTTTTCCGTTACGTCGGAGCTTGTTTAGGGAGCTAAAAATGACCAACAACGTTAAAACCGGGAAGAAGGGTTTCACCCTCGTCGAACTTCTCGTCGTCATCGCCATCATCGGTATTCTCATCGGCTTGCTGTTGCCGGCCGTCCAAGCGGCTCGCGAAGCGGCGCGTCGTATGCAATGCACGAACAACCTCAAACAATGGGGCTTGGCCGTTCACAACTATAGCGACATCAACAAGAAACTCCCGATCGGCGCCACGATGAGCGACTATGGCGGGCTCACGAAGGTGAAACGTTGCACGTGGTATCCGCGTATGTACGCCTTCATCGAACAAGCCGCGCTCGCGTCGCAATACCGTTTCGACCTGCACTTCTATCAATATCCGAACAACCAAGAAGGCGCCAACGCCAGCCGCGACCCGATCGCTTGCGAAAGCGCGAAACCGGATATGTTCTACTGCCCGAGCGACAAACCGGGTAACGAAATCGCGAAGAGCGAAACCTACGCTCGCGCCCGCGCCAACTACGTCGGTTGCTACGGCTACCGCGCCAACTACCACGCCGACGAAGTTCCGTCGCAACACACGCACCTTTACACGAAGTTCGACGGCGCGATGTTCTACCTCTCGAAGTGCATCGGGATTGAAAGCGTTACCGACGGTCTTTCGAACACCCTGATGATTTCGGAAGTCCTCCTGACCAACGACTCCAAAGACTCCGACAAACGCGGCGACGTCTACAACGACGAACGCATGGGCTCCGGCTTCTCGACGATTCTCACGCCGAACTCCACCAGCCCGGACGCGATGTACGACGGCACCTGCCTCGACCCGGACGAACCGCGTCGCCCCTGCGTCGTTGTCGCGTCGGTCGAATACACCGCGGCGCGCTCGAACCACAGCGGCGGCGTCAACGCGGCGATGGGCGACGGTTCCGTCCGCTTCTTCTCCGACACGATCAACGCCGACACGTGGAAAGCCCTTTCCACCACCCGCGGCGGCGAAACGAACATCAGCCTCTAATCGACGGTTGAAATCGAACTTAACGCTGGAAACGTCGTCGCTTTGCGCGGCGACGTTTCTTAGCTTGAACCGCGCCGGCGAAGCGTTTCGGCTTTCCCGGCTTAACGTTTTTGAGAGAAGAAAATGAACAAGAAGATTTTTGTTTCGGCGTTGGCCCTGTGCGTTTGCGCGTTCGTTTTGGTCGGTTGCGGTCCGAAGGGCCCGAAAAAGGTCGCGGTCTCCGGCACGATCACCGTCGATGGCGAAACGATCGACACGGGCGCCGTGAAGTTCGACCCGGTCGACGGCCAAGGGATGTCCGACGGTTGCGCGATCAAAGACGGCAAATTCGAATGCGAAATGACGCTCGGCGAGAAAAAAGTTACCGTTACCGCCGCGTCGAAAATTGTCGGTCAATACGCTCCCGACCCGCTCTACCCGGATCGTTTGAGCGACAAAACCGAATCGATGGACTTGACCGTCTTCAAGCAAGAAAAGACGATCACGGTCGAAAAGAAGGGCCAAACCTTCGAAATCGATTACTCGAGCGAAGACGCCGAATAATTCGGTCGGTCGTCGGCTTCGCGCTCGACGGAATTTCGACGAAGCGATAAAAATCGACGCGGTTTTTCGGAGCCGCGTCGATTTTTTTACGTCGAGGCGAACGTCGGGGGCGGCGGCGCGGCGCGTTTGGAAAGCTAGCCGACTGGGAAAAATGGGGCGATTCTCCGAAATTTTGCGGTTTTGCGGGAAATTTTCGCGCTTTTCGCCCGAAACGGTTTTTTTGCCCCGACTTGAAAAATAAAATCGCCGATGTATGATAACGGTAAGGAGCCGTCGCGAGTCGGCGCCGATTTTCAACGAACGCTTAACCCTCGAAAGTGTTGACGATGATTCGAGTTTTTAATACGCTGACGCGAACGAAAGAAGAATTTCAACCGACGACGCCGGGCAAAGTCGGAATGTACCTCTGCGGCCCGACCGTTTACAAGCCGAGCCACATCGGCCATATGGTCGGCCCGGTCATTTTCGACGCGATCAAACGCTACTTGACGTACTCCGGCTTCGAGACGACTTGGGTCGTCAACATCACCGACGTCGACGACAAACTGATCGCCGAGTCGCAAAAGCGCGGGATTCCGATGAGCGCCGTCGCCGACGAAATGACCGCCGACTACAAAGCGAACCTCGCCGCGATGGGCGTCGACACGATCGATATTTGCCCGAAAGCGACCGACTACATCGGCGAAATTATCGACTTTACCGCCGACCTGATCGCCAAGGGCTTCGCGTACGAGTCGGGCGGCGACGTCTACTTTGAAGTCGAAAAGTTCGCGGAATACGGCAAGCTGACGAACCGAACGCTCGCGCAAATGACCGGCGACGGCGGCGGCACGGCGTCGCTGAAACGTTCGCCGTTCGACTTCGCGCTTTGGAAGTCGGCGAAACCGGACGAACCGTCTTGGGACTCGCCTTGGGGCAAGGGCCGTCCGGGCTGGCACATCGAGTGCAGCGCGATGAGCTGTTCGATTCTCGGCGAAACCTTCGACGTTCACGGCGGCGGGCTCGACCTGCAGTTCCCGCACCACGAGAACGAAATCGCGCAAAGCGAAGCCCGCAACGGCAAGCCGATGGCTAAGTACTGGATGCACAACGGCTTAATGCAAGCGTCGAACGAAGTCGGCAAAGTCGGCGGTCGCAAAACGCGCGAAGCGGACGGGGCCGAAGACGGCGGCGCGAAAGAAGGCGACCTCGCGTCGCAAGAAGCCGGGAAAATCAGCAAGTCGAAGGGCGCGTCGGCGTTCCGCGACCTGTTGGCGAAGTTCCAACCGGAAAACATCCGCTTCTTCCTCCTGTCGAGTCATTACCGCCGCCCGATCGACTACAGCGAAGATCGTTTGCGCGAAGTCGGCAAGGGGCTCGAAAGTTTTTATCGTTATTTCAAGCGTTTTGAAGCGGTTAGCGGCGAATCGTTTTACTCGCTCGACGCGCCGAAGACCCGCGCCGAAGGGGACGCGTTCGAGAAATCGGAAGCGCTTTCCGGCGAGTTCGGCGACCAAATCCGCGCGCTTCGGGCGAAGTTCCTCGACGCGATGGACGACGACTTCAACACCGGCGGCGCCGTCGGCGTTTTCTTCGACTTCCTGCGAACGCTGAACAAGTTCGTCGAAAGCGAAAAACTCGAAACGAGCGCTCCGAGCGACGCCGCGACGCAAACTGCTCGCGCGACGTTAAAGGCCGCGACGCAAGTCTTTAAGGAAATGGCCGCGACGCTCGGTCTTTTCCGCGCTCCGATCGAAGAAGAGGCGGCGCAAGACGATTCGCTCGTCGAACCGCTGATGACGCTCCTGATCGACCTGCGTCGCGCCGCGAAGAAAAACAAGGACTTCGCGACCGCCGACGAGATTCGCAACCGCTTGAAGGAACTCGGCGTTTCGCTCGAAGACCGTCCGGGCGGCGTCTGCGTTTGGACGCGCGAACGCTCTTGAACTTGAAACGGAAGTCGCGTCGTTTCGTCGGTTAAATTGGACGGGACGACGCGGCGTCGTCAGTTGAAACGGCGGCTTTTCGGGAGGAAATCGGCTTTGAGTTGGCAAGGAATTTTCGGTTGCGACGAGATTGCGCTCCAATTCGCGCGAGCGAACCGACGCAAGCGGCTCGGCGGAAGTTTTCTGTTCGTCGGCCCGAACGGCGTCGGGAAGCGGACGTTCGCGTTCGCGTTGGCGAAGACGCTTCTTTGCCGCCGTCATTTCCCGAAACGGGGGGACGCCGCGCTACTCGAAGGTTGGAACGACGCGTCGCAAACCGCCGATTCGCAAGAGTTCGACCGCGACGCGGAACTTCTCCGCTTCCAACCGTGCGGCGAGTGCGAAAGTTGCCGTCAATTCGAGTTGCGACGCGACGTCGACGAAGCGTTAATCCCGACGCACCCGGACTTTCATTACGTCTGCAAGCCGTCGGAGCGTTCGTTGTTGCCGCTGGAACTTTTGGTCGGCGACAAAGACAACCGAATGCGCGCCGGGCTCTGTTTCGAGCTGAACCAAACGGCGTACATGGGGGGCCGCAAGATCGCGGTGATCGACGACGCCGACTTTTTCAACCAAGAGGGGGCGAACGCGCTCTTGAAAACGTTGGAGGAGCCGCCGGCGAACTCGCTGATTATCTTGATCGGAACGAGCGCGACGAAACAGCTCCCGACGATTCGGTCGCGCTGTCAAACCTTTAGATTTCAACCGCTTGCGACCGACGCGATCGCGCAAATTTTACTCGACCGAGGCCGCGTCGAAACGCCGGAGGAGGCCGATTCGGTCGCGCGGCGTTCGCGGGGTTCGCTCGTCGAGGCGGAAAAAGCGCTCGACAAGCCGTTCGCCGGGTTCCAACAGGAGCTGTTGCGCGAGTTGGCGAAAGAGCGTTTACACGCCGTCGACTTCGCGGCGCGTTTGAACGAGTTCGTCGAGGAGGCCGGGAAGGAGGCGCCGCCGCGACGCCGACGTTTGCAAGCGACCCTTGCGACCGCGCTCGAATTTTATCGCGGGCTCGTCGCTGCGCTCGACGCGACGTCGCGAGGAACGCAACCGGTTCGCGACGCGTCGGTCGTCGGGCCGTATCTCCGCGCCGCGCTTGAACTTGGGCGTTGGAACGTCGAGTCGGCGATCCGCTGCGCCGAACGAACGCTCGACGCGTTGGAGCAAATCGACCGCAACGCGAATCTTCCGTACATCGTCGAGGCTTGGCTCGTCGAACTCGCCGCCGAAACGCGCCGCTTGGGGCGTTAAGTCGCGCTCTTATAACGGTTGCGTCGACCGCCGCGCCGACGTTTGCCTCCGGGCGCGCCGTCGAAACGTCGTCGGCGTATTTTCTTAAACTTGTGACGCCGCGTTTGTCGAGCGTCGCAATTTCTTTTATTGGCGCGGCTTGCGTCGGCTCTAAACTTGCTTGACGTCGCGTCGCCGAAGGCGAAAGAGGAAGCGCGTCGGAACTTTTTTCGCCGAAACGCTTGATTTTCCGAAACGTCGCGTTTATAATCGAAAGCGGCGTCGAAGCGTTTGGCGTTCGGCGAATTTTTTTGCGCCCGTTTAACGCTTGAAATCGCAACGGGGTGCGACGCTCGTTTCGGCTCTTGACGGAGGTTTTCGCGATGGAAATAAGTTTGCAAATTCAAAAGAAAAAAGCGGGCGAAAACGCGCTTGTCGTCGCGAACGGCGTCGCTTTTCCGTTTTGTTGGATTCCGCCCGGCGAATTTATGATGGGAAGTCCAAGAACCAAACACAAGGTCGTTTTAACCGACGGCTTTTGGTTGTTGGCGACCCAAGTAACGCAAAAGCAGTGGTTTAGCGTAACGGGCGAATCGCCGAGCCATTTCCAAGGCGAAAATCGTCCCGTCGAGTCGGTAAGTTGGTTCGATTGCCAAGAATACGTAAAACGCTTGAACGCCTTGGCGCCGCAAGGAACGCGTTTTTGTTTGCCGACCGAAGCCGAGTGGGAGTACGCGTGTCGAGCCGGAACGACCGGCGATTACGGCGGAACCGGCGACGTAGACGAAATGGGGTGGTACAACAAAGATTGGGATTGGGAGAGTATGCATACTCGCGACGTCGCGCAAAAAAAGCCCAACGCTTGGGGGCTGTACGATATGCACGGCAACGTCGACGAATGGTGTGAAGACCGATTCGGCAGGTATCCGAAGGAAACGGTCGTCAATCCGACGGGTTCGCTTAAAGCCCCCAACAGAACGACGCGGGGAGGTTCGTTTATATGCGGCGAAAACAACTTGCGTTCGTTTGCTCGCAGCGGCGCGCGTCCCGATTTTCGAGCCGAAATCGTCGGACTGCGACTTGCGATGAAATCGTTTTAAGTCGCGATTTTTAACCGTTTGGCGTCGCGTCGCGGCGCTTTGCGACAAGCGAAACGGCTCGCGTTGTGCGACGTCGCCGACGGGGCGAGCGCCGAGGAAAGGCGCTTCCGGCGAAAAAACGCTTGCCGACCGGGAGCGTTTGGCGGTTTTCTTGCCGTTTTTTTCCGCAAAATCGCGTTCGCCGCTTGGAATTTCGGCGCGAATCCTTTATAATTGACGGAAAGTTCCCGACCGTCGGGCGCGGCGCTCTTCGCGTTCGGCGTCGGCGGTCGACTCCATTTGAACGAAAGTCGGATTGATGAGACAAAAAAACGGTTTTTTACTCGGCGTCGTTAAGTCGTTGAGCGTCGCGGTTTGCGGCGTCGCGACGTTCGTCGCTTCGAGCGTTGTTTTCGCTTGGGACTCGAAAGATTTTGTCGTCGAAAAGGACGGCGTTTACTCGATTTGCTTGAAGAACGCGGCGGGCGACGTCGCGCTTCGTTCCCCGGCGGAGGGGCTTTGGTCCGTCGCGACCGCTTGGGAAAACGGCGCGCCGTCCGGTTGGAAACATATTCAAGCCAAGGAGTTGCGAACGTTCGGCGCCGCGACGATTCTGACCGGCGAACTCGAACTCGACGGCGGCAAGCTCTCCGTCCGCGACGTTTACTCGCTCGAAAACGGTCTCCTAAAGTGCGTTCGTCGCTTCGATTACGTCGGCGAGAAAGACTGGAACGACGCGACCCTTTCCGTCCGCTTCGAAGCGCTCGGCGAGCGGCTCCCGGCGTTCCTCCCGGGGATCGTCTATTACGGGAACCCGTCCGGCGCGAAAAACACCCCGAACGGCGTCGCGCGGTACTTCGCAAACCCCGGCGAATTCGCGATTTTCGAAGAACACCGCTATCCGGAACCGTTCGTTTGCCTTGAAAACGCCCCGGCGAAGACCGGCGTCGCGCTTTACACCCGTCCGACCCCGGCGCTCCGCGGTTCCGTGCAAGATCAATGGTGGTCGGCGGGCGTTCGCGCGACGGCGGAAGACGTGTCGGAACTCGTTCTGTACAGCGGGTTTATCGGTTACAACGGCCAAAACTCCGTCGCGAAAGCGCTCCAAGCGCGCCCGATGGAATACCCGAAGGCGACCCTGCGCGTCATCCCGAAAACGACGATCGAAAAGACGTTTTACCTCGACGTTTGGGCGATCGAACGCGAAGGAACGGCGTTCCAAAAGCCGGTCGAAAAAGCGATCGAACTGTTCCAACCCTTTTACTGCGAAGACCTTCCGACGAACGAGTTCATCTTGAAGAGCAAGTTCGAGTTCGCGAAGTCGCGCTGGTTTGAGGGCGAGGTCGACGGCAAAAAGTTCGCCGGTTTCAATATGTACCCGGACTTTATGAAGCCGCGCATCGTAACCGGTTGGTGCGGTCAAGCCGACTCCTTAGGCTTTGCGTTTCAAGAACTTGAAGACGTTTTGGTCGCGCTCTACCCGGAAGACGAACGCGACGCGAACCGCGCTTGGATTCGCGACGTCGTGCAACGTTCGCTCGACTTCCTTTCGACGTCGCCGGTAACCGAAGCCGGTTTCTCCGTTGAATTTGAGCCGTCGAACGCGACTTGGCGTAACGTCAGCGACCCGGTTTCGATGGGCCAATGCATGTACAACTTCGCGAAGGCGATCGAGTCGGCGCGCGAAAACAGAATTTACAATACGTCGCAATGGGAAACGTTCCTGAAAGCGGCCGCGCTCTCCGCCGCGAATCGCGTGTTGAAGGACGACTGGAAACCGCGTTCGACCGCCGAAGGTTTTTACGTCGCGCCGCTAATTCTGTCTTATAAACTCTTTGGCGACGACGTTTACAAACAAGCCGCCGAGAAGGCCGCCGCGACGTTCGCCGACCGCCACCTCTCGATGCGCGAACCGTATTGGGGCGGAACGCTCGACGCGAAGTGCGAAGACAAAGAGGGCGCTTGGGCCGCGTTCCAAGGCTTTTTGACGATGTACGACGTGTTGGGCGAAGAAAAATATCTCGCGTGGGCCGAACACGCCGCCGACGTATGTATCAGTTATTTAATGGTTTGGGACGTGCCGCTCCCGCCCGGTCGAATGAGCGACTTCCAATTCAAAACGCGCGGCTGGACGGTCGTTTCGGCGCAAAACCAACATATCGACGTGTACGGCGTCCTCTTCGCGCCGGAGATTAAACGCCTTGGAACTCTTTTGAACAAAACGAGTTACGAACGCGTCGCCGAGCCGATGTTCCGCAGTTGCGGGCAACTGATCGACGTATTTGGCAGTCAAGGCGAGCAACTCCAACACACGAACTTCGCGCAACAGGGCGATATGTCGGACGTCTTGAAACTTCGCGGCGGGTACTCCGAAAGTTGGACCGTTTTTTGGATTACGACGCACTTCCTCAACGCCGCGGCTCGTTTCGAACAAGCGAAAAACGATAAATGACAGTTAATAGCGAGTCGACGGGTTAAATTAGCGCAACCTGCTTTAAATTTAAGGTTGCGTTCTAAAAACGAACGACGGCGACGGCGATTGACGTCGTGTCGTCGTTCGCGTAAAATCGAAGGAACGAAAGGGAAGGGAAAACGAATGAAACGTTCGCTCGAACGACGGGAATTTTTGGGCGCGCTCGGCGCTCTCGGCGCGGCGGCGCTAACCGGCGAAACGCTTTTGAACGCCGCCGAAACCGTTGAAAACGTTGGCGTTCCGAAAAAAGTCGCGGCTCTTGCCGACGGAACGAAGCCGACGTTGACGGTCGCGCATTGTTGCGATCCGCAGCTTGGGTTCGGCGCCGCGAAGGACGCGGAAGCGGCGTATCGGCAAGATTTGCGTCGTTTGGAAAAAGAAATCGAACTCGTGAACGCGGCGAAGCCCGACGTCGTCGTTTTCGCCGGCGACATGACGCATTTGGTCGAGGACGCCCCGCGTGATTGGCCGCGACTTTTGAAGAAAATCGAAGCCTCGCTTTTGATCGCGCCCGGGAATCACGACGTCCCGGATCCGGTCAAAAAAGCCGCGCTCGACGCCTATTGCGCAATTTTTGGCGACGATAATAAGTCGTTAAATATCAACGGTTGGAAGATAGTCGCGGCTAACTCGCAGCTCTGCCGCCCGACCGACGAAACGGCGGTTCGCGACGAACATACCGCTTGGTTCGAGGCGGAACTTCGCGACGCGGCGTCGAAGAAAACGCCGGTTATCGTCGCGACGCACGTCCCGCCGTTTGTGAAGTCGCTTAACGAAAAGGACGAGTATTTCAATTTTCCGAGCGCCCAACGAAAGGCGTATCTCGACTTTTGCGTCGATAACGGCGTAAAGTTCTATCTCGCGGGACATACGCATACGACGCTCGAAAGGGAATATCGAGGCGTTCCGATACTCAACGGCGAAACGACATCGTGTAATTTCGATAATCGTCCGTTTGGGTTTCGAATCCTAAAGATCGACGCCGCGTTAAATTACGAGTGGAATTTCGTTCCGGTGGAAATCGACGGTTAACGTTAATCGGCGTTTAAGCGTCGGAACGTCGAGCGCGGCGCGGGCGTTTGAGGCGGCGAATTTCAGCTTTCGTAGCTTCGTCGACGCGGCGCGACTCGACGATTTTTTGCAACGACTTATTGAACGTAAAGTCGTCGAAGTCGTTTTGCGCTAAGAAGTTAAGCGTCGCGTCGGGAAAACGGATAAACGCTTCGGCGACAAGCCAAGCGAGCGACATATCGACGTAATACTCGCCGAGACGCCGCGAAGCGACGAAGTTGGCGCGTTCGAAAACGGCTTCGAGGCAAATCTTTTTGAGAAAATGATTTAGCGTCGCGACGACGGCGAAACGGACTTCGAACGGACACTTCGACGCGGCGCAAAAGTCGAGAAAATCCCAAAACTCGGAACGACGGTCTTTAGGAATTTTTAGCGAAGCGGAGAAGACGTCGCAAACCGCCCAGGAATCGATATAGGGGGTAAACGCGGCGATCGCTGCAAGGCGAGCGTCGAAGTCGAGCTGGGTTTCGGCGACGACGAGTCCGACGGCGAGACGTTCTTCGTAACTTTTGAAAAGACATGTGTTGCGGTCGTCTTCGGTCGACGCGGTTTCTTGCGGCGCGTCCGAGGCTTTGGGGCGTTCGTCGCTCGAAGCGTCGGTAAAAACGGCGTTTAAAAATTCCGCGCCGCAGCTTCGAGCGATTTCTCGCGCTAAGGCGCGAATATTCGGGACGCGAACGCCGAGAACGCGGGCGGCGTCGGGCAGAAATTTGCTAACGAACGCTTGATATTGAGGTTCCGCAAGTTCTAGGAGTCGGCGGCGAAGTTCTTCGGTTGGGCGCTCTCGGTTAAAATAAAACGGCGTAACTTGCAAAGACATAACGATTTAAGCGCAAATTTGAACGGCGCGACGTCATTAAACGCGCAAAAAGGCGAGTTGAGGTAAACTGTTAAACGCTAACGATTTATCGTCGCATAAGTCGTTCAAGTTCGTCGCGTTGAGCGGCGACGGGCGTCGAATCGACGCGCGAACGGCAAAGAACGATCGAGCCGCGGCAAACCTCGGGCGCCGCGAACTCCAACGTCGTTCGACGACCGTCCGACGAGCCGATTTTCAACCAACGAAACCGCGACGAAGAACTGTTGTGGTAAGCGTTTGAAATTTCGTCGGTTGCGCCTTTTGCGTCGGAGAGCAAAACGTAAAGATCGCCGATCGGAAGCGGCGCGTTTTCAGGACGTCGGCAACGCCAAGCGCCGGAAAAATCGCGATCGAGCCAACCGACTTGGCGATAAACGAAAGAAAATTTCGGCGTTTGCGCGTCGAGTTGCGCCGTGGTTTTGTCGACCGCGAGCCGATCTTTCGGAAGAAAATCGACTCGCGTTTTCGCTAAACGTCGAAGCGCTTGCGTTTCAACGCGTTCCGTTTTGAAAACGTCGACTTTTTCGAGAGCGGAAACGTCCAACATGCGAAGCGTCGGAGCCAAACGCCTCGCAAAATAATAATCGCCGGCCGCGAGCGTCGCCGTCGTCGACCGCAACAACTCGAAACGAACGAGCGGATCGAGCGCCTCGCTCGTTTGCAAACGCGATAAAAACTTGCTCCAAGCGGCGTACCAGCGAGCGGCGTCTTCGGAACGCAGCGACTCGGGAATCGAACGCGCATCGTTGACAAGTTCTTGCAAAAATTGATGTTGCGTCGAAACGTTCGAAGCGGTTTCGGGCGCGGTCGCGGGGATTTCAACGACGGCGAGCGCGCCTTGCGCGTCGGCGACGAACGCGTTGCGACCGGGACGCGGTTGGCGTTTCAAATAGTAAATTTTATCGGGCGTCGCCGCGAAAGTCCAGTATTTCGTCGCGAGCTTTTCCTCTAACGCAAGGATAATTTTGCGTTGAATTGCAACGCGATTTCGCGCCGCGAACCGCCATTCGTCGGTTCGGCGTTCGAGAATTTTAAATTCTCGCGGAACACCTTGATTGGCGGCGTGTCGCGCAATAAAATCGAGCGCGATTTCGGCTGTTTCCGGCGCGACGTAAAAGCGTTCGAGTAGCCCGCCGCGTTTTTCGACGAACTCGTTCCAAGCGTCGAGCGTTCGCAGCGCGTCGAGCGACGTCGCGGCGCGTTCGAGTTCCGCTCGAAATTCGACGAAATCCGGGGAGGCGTTCGACGCGTCGAACGATTGGGAACGATTGTTTAAGTCGGGAGTCGCAAGCGTCGCGTCGTCGTTTTGCGATAAAAACGACGCAAAAAACGACTGAACGTCGTCGGCGTTAAGCGACGCGGCGTCAAGTTGCGCGAGCGCCGCGAAAAAACGGGCGTTTTCGACGAGACGGCCTCGAAATTTGTCGAGGCGTTCGCAAAGCGCCGCGGCGCGTTCGGCGGTTTCGCCCGGAGCCGCTTCCTCCGCGAAACGTCGAGCTTCCTCGGCGAGCTCGGCGACGCGCGCCGTTAATTGGTCGACGCGCTCGGAACCGATTTTTTGCGCTTCTTGAAATTCAAATTCCAATCGATCGAGTTCGCGAGCGATTTCTTGCGACGCAAAATCTTGTTGAATCAAGGGTTGCGCTGTTTTTGCGAGACGGCGCGAAATCGTCGCGGGCGGTTCGGCGGCGGAGGAAAAAACGTTGAAAACGTCGCCGTCGAGGAACGCGATTATTCCGACGAACGGAAACGCCGTTGCCGCAAGTCGGCGCGCGACGAAACGTTTAAGTAAAACGGAACCAATTGGTTTCGTTGAGGTTAAGCGCGTTGAAAGGGACATGCGAATCTCCGTTTATTCGTTGGAACGCCAAGAAGCGGAGGCGCCGAAAGACAAAGACGTCGATTCGACGGCGGCTGTTTCATAAAACGCTAATTGATCGAAAGTTGCGTTCGCCGTCGGGTCGAGCGCGAAGCCCTCGAAAACGAAGGCGAGACGCGACGAAACTCGTTCCGGCGGCAACGAATACCAACGAGCGACGACGGAACGGTAAGTTTCGAGTTGGCGGCGGTAAGCGACCAACGTTTCCTCCGTCGGAAGGTTTCGCGGCGCTGCGTCGACCGATGCAAACGGTTGCGGCGAAAGACGATCCGTTTTGAAGTCGATCACGTCGGCGCCGACGACGCGCTCGCCGTCGCGCAAAAGGACAAGGCGGTCGATCGAACCGCGCCAAAGTCGGCCGTCCGGCGCCAAAAAGGAGAAGGGACGCTCTCGGAAAACCTCCCAAGTCGGCTCCGCGATTTCGGGACGAAAGGCGACGGGCGACGACGCGGTTTCGGACGCGACGCAAGTCTTGTAACTTGAAAGACTTAATAGACGTCGAACAAAGGGCGTCGCGCAAACTTCGGCAAAGCGTTCGAGCGTTCGACGAACGTCGGCGGCGTCGAAGGAAAGCGCTCGAAGTCTTTCGCGCAAAAGGTTTTCGCTCGGAACGCCGTCGACGTCGAGCCAGCGAACCGCCTCGAAACACGCGTGCAACGCCTTGCCGAGCGCAAACGAATCGGCGCGATTCCAGCGTCTCGTCGCGCGGCCGCCGGTCGGCGTTTCGCGTTGGAAGAGTAGACGGCGATTCGGGGAAAAATCGCTCGAAGCGTCGGCGGTAAATCGCGTTGAAACGGAGGTTGCGTCGAAACGCGGCACGGGAAGGGCGAGCGGCTCGAAACGACGGCTCGATTTCGGTTTCGGCTCTTTCGGCGAGCGCGCTTCGTCGCTCGACCAGTTTCTAACGCCCGATTCGAAAAGGATTTGCGCTTTGCCGTAAAAGGGCGAATCCTCCGGAAAAACGATGGCGTTCGGAGCGAGACCGGCGCGAAGAATTGAAGCGAACGACGCTGTTTTGGTCGCGTTCGTCTTTTTCGGCGAAACGATCGCGATCAACGAGCGAACCGGGCGGGTAACCGCGACATAAAGTAGACATAACGCCTCTTCAAATCGCTCGGTCAGCGCGTCGTCGAAAAGTTGACGAAACTCTTCCGGCAAAAGGTTTTGCACGTCTTGAGGAACGCTGCGAAGCGCCGTTTCTATCGGCGACGTCGGCGTTTTGCGACCGACGACGAACGACGAACGGAAACGATCGAGCGGCGCGTCGAGCTCCGGAAGGACGACGATATCGAACTCGAGCCCCTTCGACTTGTGAAGGCTCATCACGCGAAGCGTCGCGTCTGACGGCGACTCAACCTTGGTTTCGCGAGTCGCCTTGATAAAACGGTCGATTCGGACGTCGCTCTCGTTTTCTTGATACCTAAACGCCGATTCGACAAGCTTTTCGAGCCGTTCGCGATCGCGAGCGCCGCAAATCGGAAAGAGAACGTCGGCAAGCTCGGCGACAAAGCGTCCTAGACCGCGCGTCTCGATTCGCCGACGAATTTGCAACGAAACGCGGCGTCCCGTCGCCGTTTCGGCGTAATTTTGCGGCGTTACGTTAAAATATTCCGATAAGGGCTCGACGGTAGCCAAATGGTATTTCGCGACGAGATCTCCCGGGTGCGAAGCCAACGTAAGCGACGAAAGAACGGCGTTTACCGAAGGCGCGTCGGTTAGCGGGGCGCCGCCTTCTTCGCTGGCGTCGACGCCTTGTTTTTTTAGCGCGGCGATAAATTTGACGATCAGCTTGTTTGTGCGCGTCAAAACGCCGATCGTCGCGTTCGGAAATTGGCGGCGTAGGCGGACGACGCGGGCGACCGCGTAAGCGAGCGTCGCTTGTTTTTGGGTTATCGTTCCGACGCGGCGCTCCGACGGAAACGCGTCGAAATCGTCGTCCGTTTCGCCTTCAAACGCGTCGACAAGGCTTTCCGTCGTCGGCAAATTTTGCGCGTCGGCGGCGTTGGCAAAATCTTGAACGGCAAAGGGTTCGGTCTCGAGCCGACTTGTTTCGGTCGCGTCGATCGGCGGGGCGGCGAAGTCGGGAAGGACGCCGGAATCGTCGACGAGCGGGGCGACTTCCAGCGCGCAGTAACCGAGTTTCGACGCGTTCGACGGCGCCGTGTAGTGTTCGGAAAATCGGCGGCGCCAGTTTTCGACCGCTTTGATAATCGCGCGTTTTTTTCGAGCTTGCTGCGAACTTGGCGAAACGTCCGTATCGTATTGAAACAACGGGTTTTGCGTCAACGGAAGGAAGAGACGGTTCACCGTTTCGATCACCGTCGGGCAGCTGCGCCAGTTCAGCGTCAGCTCCGCCGTTTCGACGCCGGGAATCGCCGATTCGATTTCGTTGAAGATTTCGGCGACGCCGCCGCGCCAGCCGTAAATCGCCTGTTTAACGTCGCCGACGCAAAAAAAGGAACCGCGCTCGGATACTGACGAGCGCGCCGAAGTCTCGGCGATTTCAACGGTTGCGTCGTTCGACTCGACGTCGTCGAGCGCGTCGAAAAGCGGCGTCGGTTTCGACGAAGACGCGGCGAGGCGTTTCGCGTTGTCGTCGCGTTCGACAATGGCTTCGGCAAAGGGTTTGAGAATCGTCCATTGTCCGAACGACGCGTCTTGAAACTCGTCGAGCAGAAGGTGCGACGTTTTGGCGTCGAGTCGGTAAACTATTTGACGGAAACGGTTTTCCCATTGCAATCGCGCTAAAATTCGCGTTAAATCGTCAAAACGAAACGCGTTTTCCTCAAACTTCGAACGCTGGAAAAAGCTGGAAATCGAGTTCAGCGCGATCCAAGTCGCCCGGGTTTGCGACGCGACGTCGGCGAGAACTTTCGCTTTCGCGAAGGCGGCCAAGCGTTCGATCGGAACGGCGAGCGCGTCGTCGAACTCGGCGCGAGAGTAAACGCGTTCGCCTCTAAGCGCCGCTTGCGTCAAGGTTTGCGATAAAAAGTCGTTCCAGCTTTGAGCTTTGGCGCATCCGACGAGTTTCGTTCGCGCCTTCTCGTAATTCGAGTTGGGCTTGCCGGTCTTCGTCGTCGGGAGCGGGGCTGCTTCGAGCGCCGCGACGGCGAGGGCGAGCTCGTCCTCGGAGGCGGCGCGCCACGGCGCTTTTAACCGCGTCCAAGCGCTCGAAGTCGTTTGATAGTAAACGTCTAACGTTTCCTTGACAATTTCGGAAAGCTGGTTTTCGACAGAACGCCGCAGGTCGCCTTTGAAGAGAAGACGCGTCAACTGGACGGCGTTGCGCGTTTGCGAGTGCGCGAACGACGCTTGAATCGCTTGGCGGAGAAGACGAGCGTCGTCGACGTCTTCGACGACGCGCCAGCCGGGGGGAAGGCCGATTTCAAACGCGAAACCGCCCGCGATTTGCATGAAAAACGCGTCGAGCGTGCAGATTCGCAGCCGATGCAACGAGCGAACGACGTCGACGGCGAGCGAACGCAAACGCTCTTGCGATAAGACGTTAGAATCGCCGTCGTAAAGCTGCGCCGAGAGGATCGCCGCGTTTTCGGGGGAAAGCGCGGCGTTTCCGAGCCTAGCGAGAATCCGATCCTGAATTTCGCCCGCCGCCTTGCGCGTGAACGTCGTCGCGAGAATCGAATCGACCGGCGCGCCTTCGAGCAAAAGCCGCAAGTAACGCGCGCTCAGGCGATACGTCTTTCCCGAACCGGCGGACGCTCGAATGACGAGGCGGGAAAAGGGCGACGAATCGGACATCGACGGACTCCGGAAGTTGTGGAACGGACGGAGGTTGCGAACGGGGCGTTGTTGGAAAAGGAAACGGCGTTACTTGGCGGCGGACGTTTTTTCTTGCGTCGCGTCGTCGGCGCTCGGCGTTTCGGGCGCGATAATCTCCGATTCGACGGCGGTTCCGAACGCTTGCGACGCGGCTTCGCGAATTTCGACTGCGGAGTCGTCGGCGCGGAAGAGATAAAGAACGGAAAGACCGAGTTTATCGGCCAGCGCGAGCCCCTCTTTTTCGCCCAAGACGAAGAACGCCGTCGCGAGCGCGTCCGCCTCGGCGCAATTTTCCGCGACGACCGAGACGGCGCCAAGACGCTCGCCGGTCGCGCTCGCTCCGCCTTCGACGATTTCGGTCGGCTTGCCGGAGCGCGGATCGATCAGATGCGAGAAGCGCAAGTCGCCGACTTGCAAATAGTTGCGGTAGTCGCCGCTCGTCGCCAACGACGCTTGCGGACGGGCCGCGGAGTCGAAGTAAAGTTTGCGGTAAAGGCGCGGAAGTTGCGTTTGAGCGCCGGTCGCGACTTCCGGCGCTTCGATTCCGACGCGCCAAGGCGACCGCTCTAAAGCGTTGGTTTCAAAGTTGAAACGCGCTTTTTGGCCGCCGCAGCGCGTTTCGCCGCCGACTTCGACGAGGTAATCGGGCAAACCGGCGGCTTCGAGCGCCTGCGCGACGCGGTCGACGGCGAACCCCTTCGCGACGCCGGAGAGATCGAGCGTCAACTCCGGAATCGATTTGCGCAGCGCCGGCTCCGGTTCCGAACGAACTTCGAGCTTGTCGTAACCGACGCGTTCGCGGAGTTTGGCGATTTGCTCGTCCGTCGGGAACGAAACGAGCGGCGACTTGTTCGGGCCGAAGCGGTAAAGATCGACGAGCGGAGCGACCGTCGGGTCGAACGCGCCGCCGGTTTTCGACGCGACGTCGAGCGCGACCGCGACGATTTGCGCCGTCGTTTCGGAGACCGGGAACCACTCGGTCGATTGCGAGCGGTTGAAGCGCGACACGTCGGAGTCCGGCTTGAACGTCGACGCGGCGAGGTCGACGGCGTCGAGCTCGCGTTGGACGAAGCGTTGCAGAAGCTCTTCGCAGGACTTCGCGATTTCGGCGTCCGCGTCGGTCGCAAAATCTTTTTGCGCGAGCGTTTGCGCGTCGGAGCAGATTTGCGCGCTCCAAACGGTGCCCATCGTCTCGCCCATGACGGCGAACGGCTGCGACTTCGGCGGCTCTTCGCCTTTGAAGAGGTAAGGTTTCAGCATAAAGGCCGCCAACGCGGCGATTAGACCGAAACGAATAAAAGTTCCAACGGGAGAGCCGGTCGGTTGCGAGGCGGTTTCGGCGGCGATTTTTTTCGATGTTTGGGAAGCGTCGGCGGCCATTTTGCGTTCTCTAAATATTATTAACGACAAAGCGCGGGCGGCGTTTGTCGCGAAGGTCGGCGGTAGGAAGGGAAACGAGACGCGCTAAAGCGTTTCAAACGATCAACATCGCGTCGCCGTAACTGTAAAAACGGTAATCTTCGGCGATCGCCTCTTCGTAGGCGCGTTTCAGCAGCTCGTCGCCGCCGAAAGTTCGCACGAGGATGACGAGCGTCGACTTCGGCAAGTGGAAGTTCGTCAGCATCGCGTCGACGACCTTAAAACGGTACGGCGGACGAATGAAGAGGTTCGTCGGGCCGGAGAAAGGCGCGAGTTTCTTCGAATTGAGACCGGTCGAATCGATCGAGCCGTCCGGAAGCGCGTTCGCCGCCGATTCGAGCGTTCGCACCGACGTCGTGCCGATCGCGAAAACTCGACCGCCGCGCGCTTTACGCTCTTCTATCGTGCGGACGGTCGCCTCCGAAAGGTTCGCGACTTCCGAGTGCATTTGGTGGTCGGCCAAGCGGTCGACGCTGATCGGCTTGAACGTGCCGGCGCCGACGTAAAGAGTCGTCGGGCAAACGGCGACGCCGATGGAGCGGATTTCGTCGAGCAGCTCTTTCGTAAAGTGGAGCCCGGCGGTCGGCGCGGCGACGGCGCCCGGTTTCGACGCGTACACCGTTTGATAATTGTCGCGGTCGGCGGGCGTCATGCGGCCTCCGCGAATGTACGGCGGGATCGGAACCCAACCGACTTTGTCGAGGAAATCGGTCGAGTCTTCGCCCTCTTCCGTCAACGGCTTGACGATCATCGTCTTCGCCTCGGTGCGGCCGACGACTTCCAAATAACGCGTAATCCCGCCGCCGTCCGGATTTTCGAGCTCGATCTTTTCGCCCGGGCGCAGCTTGCCGCGAGTCTTCGACATGATCTCCCAAAGCCCGCGCGGGTCGAACTGCAAAAAGAGCCCTTCCCAACGCCCTTGCGTCTCGGCGCGGCGACCGATCAAGCGAGCGGGCAAGACTTTAGCGTCGTTCAAAACGAGAACGTCGTCCGGACGCAAAAACTCCGGCAAGTTGCGGACCCGGAGATGGCGGAACGTTCCGGCCGCGCGGTCGACGACCATCATGCGGGCGGAGGCGCGGTCGGGATGGGGCGCTTGAGCGATCAAACGCTCCGGAAGCTCGTAATCGTAAGCGTCGAGTTCGGAAAACGCGGGGGACGTCATGGCGATTTTCTGGCAAAACGAGGAAAATAACGGGCGATTTCGAATCGAAAAGCGACGCGGAGCGAAAACGCTCGGGCCGTCGCGGCGGCGAGAAAGCCGTCCTTATTATTATAACGAACTTGCGGCAAAATAAAAGAGGCGCGACTTTTCTTTCCGCTTCAATTTTGCCGAAAACGCCGAAAAAGCGGCGCGTCGCGGAACGTTTGCGGCGAATGGCGAAATAAAGAAAACAAGCGAAAACGCGGCTTTTGCGGCGACTTTGCGACGTCTGTCGGTTGGGACGACGCCGAGAGAGCGATTTGAGCGATTTTTCGGCGTTTCGGACTTGAACGTCGGCGGCGCCTGCGTTTAAAATAAAGTCGGAGGAAAAGAAATGAAAAACGGCGCGAAAAACGATTCCGCGCGGCGAAAAAACGGCGCGGACGGAGCGAACGGGGCGGCGAGCAAGATTCGCGTCGCGTTTTTGATCACGGAGCTTTCTCGCGGCGGCGCGGAAAAAGCGTTGTTGCAACTCGCTTTGACGCTCGACTTAACGAGGTTCGAACCGGTCGTTTTTTCGTTGAGCGGGCGGGAGCGCGACTTGGAAAACTCGCTCGTTCCGCTCTTTCGCGCCGCCGGAATCGAGACGGTCGAGCTCGGTTTGACGGGTTTGCGGAACGCGCCGACGGTTTTTTGGCGGTTGACGCGGGAACTGAAAAGGCGGCAAGTCGACGTTTTGCAGACGTTTATGTTTCACGCGAATCTATTCGGACGTTTCGCCGGGCGCGCGGCGGGGGTTTCGCTCGTTTGTTCCGGGATTCGGGTCGCCGAGCGGGACGCGCCGCGGCGGCTCGCGCTCGACCGTTGGACGCGAAGTCTCGTCGACGCTTGGGTTTGCGTCGGCGACGCGACCGCCGAGTTTTCGCGTTCCGTCGGGCGGCTTCCGGCGAAGCGAGTCCTTTCGATACCGAACGGCGTTCGCGTTCCGGCGTCGACCGAACATGACGCAAGCGCCGATTTTAATTGGGTTCCGGCGCCGTTCGGCAAGCGGAAGCGCGTCGTTTGCGTCGGGCGGCTCGCTCCGCAGAAGGGGTTCGACCGATTCCTCGAAAACGCCGCGACTTGGGCGCTCGACGTCGCGAGCGATTGGGAAATTTGGATTGTCGGCGACGGCCCGGAGCGCGACGCGTTGCGGCGAATCGTCGAGGAGGCGGGGCTCGCAAACGTTGTGTTTTTCGCGGGTTGGCGACCGGACGTTCCGCAAATTTTGGCGAGCGCCGATCTTTTCGCGCTTCCGTCGCGTTGGGAGGGGATGCCGAACGCGCTCCTAGAGGCGGCGGCTTTCGGCAAAGCGGCGATTTGCTCGTTGGCGGAAGGCGTCGCCGAGATTTTGGGCCCGAACGCGGCGCCTCAGAGTTGCGCTTTCGACGACGATAAGTCTTGGCGCGACAAGACGTTGGCTTTGCTCGGCGACGAAACGCTTCGCGACGAGCTCGGCCGTCGCAACCGTCGCCGCGTCGCCGAAGAGTTTAGCGTCGAAAGCGCGACGCGACGATATGAAGCGCTTTGGACTCGGCTTCTCGAAGAGAAAACGACGAAAAAAAGAGCGCGTTAAGTCGCTTGTCGGCAAAGTTTCCTCTTGTCGGCGACGAACGGAGAGGCCGCGTCGGGCGGAGGCGAGCGCGGTCAATCGGCGTCCGCTTTCGGCTCCCATTCGTTGTATTCTCCTGGAAATTCGGAGTTTAGCGACGCCCAAAACGGGTGTTGGCGGTCGGCGCGAGTCCGGACGTCCTCCAACATGACGAGCGAGCTGGCCGGGACGCGACCGTTTTGCGGCGTCAGTTTGCGGCCGTTGAACTCGACCGTCATGCGGCGGTTGAAGTCGAGCTGTTCCGGCGAAAGGAAGACGACGCCGCGGTCGGCTCGCGAGGTAATGCGCAATTTGTTGCCTTCGATGCGCAACGTCTTCGTCGAAGCGGGTTTATAGTTGTTTCCCAATTTCGGCGGGAAGAGCGGGTCGACCATCGTTTGGCTCGGAAAATCGAAAAGTTCGACGTTCCAAAAGAAGTTGTCCCAAGGCCGAACCGAGTAAACGACGCGCTCTTCCGGAAGGAAAAAGCGGCGCGACCGTTTTTGCATCCACTCGAAAACGCGCGTCGTTTCTTCCGAAAACGGCTCGACGCCGCGCCCTTTGTATTGGACGTAAGTCATGTCGAACGGACGAGATAAGTCCATGCCCCAATCGAGCGTCGACCGACTGGCCGCGAGCTTGCCGCCGTCGAGTTCGCCGCCGATCGCGTAGAGCGGAACAAATTCGCCGTTGAGCTTGAGCTTTTGGGTCAAAAAGGTCGCGGAGCCGCAAATCGGCGCGACGCCGGCCCATAAGTCGGGGTGAGCGAACGCAATGTCCCACGCCGCGTCGCCTCCCGCGAGGAAACCGGACAAAAAGATTCTGTCCGTGTCGATCGAAAAGCGCCGCAACGCGTCGCGCATCGTGTAAAGGACGGCGGCGCAAGACGTCGCGGAGAAATCGTAGGCGAGGCCCGGATCGGTCCAACGCGGCGCGACGACGACGTAGCCGAAACGCGTCGCTTGTCCGTAGCGCTCGCGAACTTTCTTGCCCTGCGCGGTCGTTTTTTCGACCCAAGGGCCGCACCACCAGTTCAGCTGTTGCTCGGGAGACGAGCGCTCGCCGTGCAGCGAAATAATCGTCGGGTACTTGCGGTTCGGGTCGTATTCCGGCGGCAGCTGCACCCAATACGAGAACGACTTGCCGTCTTGGAACGAAGGAACGCTAAGTTCGTATTGATACGGGGTTTCGCGGCTCGAGCTCGGCGGGCTTTTCGGCGGTTTCATCGTCGATAAAATTCGCGCAACGAGCTCCGGCGTCGACGCTTCCTCGGCGCGGATTTCGTTCCAAAGCGCAAGTCGTTGCGCCGAGCGGTTTTCGAGCAGATAACGCCGCGAAAGTTGGCGAACCCGGTAAATCGACGCCGTCAGCTCTAAACGCTTGTCCGACGCGACGTTGCCGACGAGCCAACCGCTCAGCGCGATCGAGAGCTTTTCGCCGTCGGTCAGCGAGCCGTCGTTTTCCGCTTGCTCGAACGCGGCGAAGCGACCCAACGTGTTGGCGTTCAACTCTTTAACGATTTCGACGACGAGCGGCGCGAACGTTTTTTTCAGCTCGGCGTCTTCGATTTGCTCGGCGAGCGTTTGAACGCGTTCGACGATATGTTCGCGGCGCTTGTCCTCTTCGTCGTATTGGCGGCGCATGCGGCGAATCGCTTGGATTTTTTCCGGCGAAACGCGGTCGGCTTCGAACGATTCGAGGAGCTCTTTCACCTTGCGATGTTGCCCGGCGGCGCGGCGCAGTTCGAGTTCGTCGATAAGTCGTTGCGCGGCAAGTTGTTTGATTAAGCGCAGCGCGACGTCGAGGCGAGCGTCGTTCGCTTCGTCGTCCTGAAAATCGTCGATGATTTCCTGCAGTTCCTCCGCGGCTTGTTCGTAAAGGGTCGCTTGAACGTAAAACTGATAAACGCGGAGCCGGTCTTCGAGGAGCGTCGGATCGATTCGCTTTTTGACGAGCGCGCTTAGCGTTTTGCGCGGAATCGAGTGCGGCGAAAGGCGCGAGTCGAGGTTGTGCGTCAACCCTTGAACGCGAACGTAAGTCGGCGCGATTTCGGTGATGCCCTGCACGATCGTCTGCCCGGACGCGAGAATCGCGCGGCGGCCGAACTCGTCGAATTCCGACGTCGCTCGGTAGTAGCCGAGAATCCCGACGCTCTTCGACGGATCGTTGCAGACGCGCTGCGGAATCTTGAACACTTCGAGCGCGGTTCCCGATTCGTCCGGCGTTACGTCGAGAATATTCCCTTTGGGAATGTAAATCCGGCGCAGTTCGTCGTCAAGAACGACGATTTTCTCCGTTTTGATCGGGGAGGAGTCGCGCTCAGGCTTCGTATCGGGGGTCTCGAGAACGCTGGTCGTCGGGAAAACGGCGCCGACGAGGAGGCGACCGTCCTTCATAACGACGCGGGATTGCGCCGCTTCGAGCGAACGAGACGAGCAAACGAGCCCGAACGCCGCGACGAGCGCGACGCGACAAACGAAGCGAACGACGTTTCGCGTGAAAGTGGGTTGACTCGACATGGAATTCTGGGTAAAATAGGGAAAGGGCGGCGAACGCGGCGTCGCGTCCAAGCGAAAAGACGCCTAATCGTTTTAACGGCTCGCGCGGCGCTTCGAGGTGAAAAAAACGCCGTGCGAGCGCGTTTTTTGCGTAAATTGCCCAATGTGAAGCGTCGGAAAACGGAAACTCGCGTCGGCGGTCGATTTAACGGTAAAATAAAGAGAATAAACGATTTTGGCAAAGCGCGGCGAATAGAGAAAAACAGGAAATAGCAAGCGAAGCGAAAATCCGCGAACTTCGACAAAATCGAAAAGGAACGAACAAAATGGCGACAATATCGTTTTTTTGCGCGCGTTGTCGGCGGTTGGCGAGCTTTTCCGCGTCGCTGCGAGGCGAAGTCGTCGCTTGTCCGTATTGCCGCCAAGCGCTGATCGTTCCGGACGTTCCGGCGGTCGACGACGAATCGGAAGAACCGGCGCGAGAAACGGAACGCGACGGCGAAACGGGAGAAAAAACAAACGACGCGGCGGTCGGGGCGGCTTGGGCGATTCGGGAAAAACGCGCCGGCGAGGCGGAGTTCGACGTTTCGGCGAGAAGCGTCGGCGCGACGATCGTTTCGCACTTGGCGTCGAATAAAACGCGTCCCGAAAATTGGCGCCGCGTCGAACGAGAGCAGGAAAAAGCGCGCGTTTGGAACGACACGGCGTCGTTGGTCGAACCGGAAGTTTCCGACGCCGAGTTTTTGCGTCGACTTCGCGCCGAACCGCAAAAGCGAGCCGTCGCGCCGCCGGTCGCTCCGCCGATTTTGGACGCGTCGGCGTTTGGTTGCGCTGAAACGGCGAGCGTCTCGGGCGCGTCGAAAGCGATTTGGGGAGCGGGCGGAGCGTTGGCGATCGTCGTCGCGGTCGCCGTCGGCGCGTTCTTTTTCGGCGGCGGGAAAAATGAAGAAGACGGCGTAAGTTCCTTCGAACAAAGCGTTGCGAGGGAAGCTGTTTTCGTCGAAGGCGCGTTGACGTATCGAACGCCGGGCGGTTCGCTCGCGGCGGACGAGGGCGCTTTCGTCTTTTTCTTTCCGAACGCCGAGCGGTTCGGCGCGCCGATCGCGATGGGCGACGTTTCGCCGCAACGTCCGAACTCGCCGGGGTTTGCGGACGTCGTCGCCGAGTTGGAGAAGCGAGGCGCTCGGTTCGCGACGACCGATTTTGAAGGGCGGTTCGCGTTCGACGACCTCGAAGCGGGCGAGTACCGCGTTTTGCTCGTTTCTCGGCGCGTCGGCGACGATTGGGCGAACGCTAACCCGAAAGCGTTGAAGGAGATAGAGCGTTTTGTCGTCGGCCCGCGGCTTCTCTTGGGAGAAAGCCGTTTTTACTGGACGACGCGGCGTTTCGACGGTTCGTCGACGACGTTCGAAAAATCGTTCGGGAAAGCGGGCGCGCCCTTTGCGAACGTCGATTGAAAGCGAAACGGTTCGTCGGTAACGCTTGGAAAAACAGAATTTGCATTTCCTTTGAGCGCGATTTTAATAATAACGGAGAGGAAAAACGATGACTTGCAACGTTGGGCGGCGCGAACGATTTAGGGCTAGTCGCGGATGGGCAAACGGCTTGAAACAACGAGTTGCGGCGACGACGGCGCTCCTTTTGACGGCGGCGTTCGCGGCGGCGCAAGACGCGGTTCCGACGCTCGATATTTCGCAAGACGAGGCGCGGCAAACGGTTATTGCGGCCGGGACGCCCGATCTTTACCAAGGTCATCCGTATTCGGTTCGCAATCCGGACGGCTCGATTTTGGTCGTTTGGTGCGTCGATCACGGCGGCCCGGCGGGCCCGATCGCTCGAAGCGTCGACGGCGGAAAGACTTGGGCGCGTCTCGACGACCGCGCTCCTTTGGGGTACAAGAAACATATTAACTGCCCGAGTATTTACCGACTTGTCGACAAAAACGGGAAGGCTTGGCATTGGGTTTTCACCGCGCAGCCGCTCATGCCGCGTATCGTAAGCGGCGACGACGGCGAGACTTGGGAAGAGAAAGAGCCGCTTGGTTTCGCGAACGTGATGGCGTTTAGTTCGATCGTTCCGGCGAATCCCGGCGTCGAAGACGGGCGTTATCTCGCCTTTTTTCATCGTCGCCGCGCGGCCGACGGGACGTTGCTTAACAAGGAGCCGAAAGTTCCGGGACGACTCGAAGTCGCAATGTCCGCGACTTCCGACGCCGGCTTCACTTGGAGCGAGCCGCGAACGATCGCCGACGTTTCGGGGCTCGACCTCTGCGAGCCGTTCGCGTTTTGGTCGCCGGACGAAAAAGAAATCTGTTGCCTGATGCGCGAAAACACTCATAAAGGTCGTAGTCGCATGGCTTTCAGCGGCGACGGCGGCGAAACATGGTCGACGCCGACCGAGACGAGTTGGGAACTGACCGGCGACCGACACATGGGCGTTTACGTCGACGACAATCGGCTCTTTATCTGTTTTCGCGACCAAGCGTTGGAGAGCGAAACGCGGGGGCATTTTGTCGGTTGGGTCGGGAGTTACGACGACCTAAAGCAAGCGAAACCGGGAGATTACCGCGTAAAATTGTTGCATTCGTTTGCGAAACCTTGGCGAGGCGACTGCGGGTATCCGGGCGTTTCGCTTCTCAACGACGGAACGGTCGTCGCGCTAACTTACGTCAAATATCGCGACGACGAAAACAAGCATTCTATTGTCGCGACGCGCTTTACGGTCGAGGAACTCGACAAAATGGCGGCGGAAATCGCGTCGAAAAAAACGGGCGAGGAGGAAAAAACGGAAAACTAAAAACGACGCGACGTCGTTAGCGCGTTTGTCGCAGTTAAGCGCCTAAAAAGAAACGGTTAACGGCGGCGACGCGCCAACGACGATAATTTCTTGTAATTGCGGCGTAAATCAAAGGATTATATTGGTTTTGAGGGGAAAAGCGGAGGAACGTCTTTTCGTCCCGAGACAAAAATCGCGTTTAAAAATTAGCTTAAAAGTTTGGCTTAAATTGGCGAAAGGGAATAACAATGAATTTTACCAATTTAACGTATAAAGACGTCGATATAATTCTCGGCTTCAATTTGACCTTTTGTATTGGGCCTCCCTATTGGTCGCGAAAGTCCGGTTTGTCTTCTAAAAAAAGAGCGCGAATGGATAAAACGGCGGCGTATCTAATTAAAAGGTTTATCGTACCTTTGCGGAAGTATAAATTATCGTCGCCAACGAACGCGCGGGCGTCGGCGAGCGCTTTGGATTGTACGTACAATATCTATTTATCGAAAAAGCGGATAAAACTCATTGCCGAAGTTTTACAAATTGGCGTTGAGATAAGTAAAGAAGACAATTATTACGACCTACAGGTAATTACCGGATATGAAATTAACGAAATCAAAGAATTTTTTGAAAAGTTCAAGTCGACGATAAATAAAGGTTGTTTGTGAAGCGCGTCGAGGCGTTGCAAAATACCCCTCGCGCAACCATTGTAAAAAAAACGTTTACAAAGCGAACGTAAGAATCGCTAACGCTCTCGCTTAGAAACGTCGGCGACGCGCGCTAGAAAACGCTTCGACGAGCCCGGCCCGACGCCCGGAAAGCGTCCGATTTCGGCGATTTGTCGCAACGCCGTTTGCAGCGTCGTTTCCGCGTCTTCGAACGTCGCCGCTTTATTCGGGTAAATCTCGTAAAGTCGGCGATATTTCGTCGGCGTAAGATTCGGCATAATAACGTTTGCGCCGCGAGAAAGCGCGCTTTTGCGTCCGCCGCTTCCGTCGAGCGTCGCGACCGCCGTCGTGCTGGGAATGTTGGCGTCCGGACAAAGAATACGCGACAGCGCGACGACTTTAAACGTTAAGTCGTTCGTGTTCGGAACTTGATCGTTCGACGTCGGATAACGAAAGGTAAAGCGCGACGCGGCGGCGTTTTCCGATTGAAACGACGACGTTTCCCAATAACCGTCGCGAATTTCGAGGGCGCCGAGCGGCGTTTCCGAGTGCGGCAGGAAGGGCCCGGAGCCGATCATGTCGAGATCGAGTTCGCGGAAGAGCGCCAAGTCCCGCGTCAAGTCGTCGAACGTTTGCCCCGGGATTCCGATCATAACGCCGCTTCCGACTTCGTAACCGATTTCGCGTAAACGCTTTAAGACGGAGATTCGCCCTTCGAGTCCGGCTCCGTCTACGTCCGGATGAAGCGCCGCGTAAAGCGCCGGATTCGACGTTTCAAAGCGAAGCAAATAGCGGAGCGCGCCCGCTTCTTTCCAACGGACAAGTTCGGAATCCGTTCGTTCGCCGAGACTTAGCGTTATCGTTAAGCCGAAATCGTCGCGAATCGCTCGAACCGTTTCGGCGACGAATCCCGCGTCGAGCGTTCGATCTTCGCCCGCCTGCAAAACGAGCGTCGCAAGACCGTTTTTTTTCGCAAACTTCGCGCATTCGAGGATTTCCGTTTGCGTCATTCGGTAACGTTCGACGCGTCGCTCCGCTCGAACGCCGCAATATAAACAGTTGCGAGCGCAGCGGTTCGAGATTTCAACGAGCCCGCGAAGCCGCGCGGCGTCGCCGACGCGTTCGCGGCGGATTCGGTCGGCGGCGTCCCAAAGCGTTTGGAGGCGTTCTTCGTTCGTTTCGCGGAGCCAAGCGGCGATTTCTTGCGGCGAAAGGTCGGCGTCGAGCATAGCTTTTGGTTAAGTCGTTAAATGGAAACGGTTGCGTTGCAACGGAGCCGCGCGGCGTTGTCGAGCGGCGTTTCTTTAACGATAGCGCGTCCGCGGATTTTGTCAAGGAGGACGCGTTTTTTGTCGTCGCTCGGTCGTTGCGTTTTGGCGAAAATCTGTTAAAATAACGTGAAATTTTTGCGCAGTCCGCGGCCCAACGCCGGACGCCGTCTCGTCGAGCGACAAGCGCGTTCCGAGAAAACCGCGTCGCGGATCAATGTTAAGCGATTGAAAAACAACGAGATAAAAGGACGGCGAAATGACGGCCGAGTTGACGACGGCGCTCGTCGGAGCGTGCGCTTTGGGCGCGGGATTTGGGTTTTTCGGAGCGGTTTCGCCGGGCCCGCTTCAAACGATTATCGTGTCGGAAACGCTCGCGAACGGGGCGAAAAGCGCTTGGCGAGCGGCGTTCGCGCCGGTTTGCACCGATCCTTTCGCGTTGGCGTTGGCGCTTTTCGTCGTAACGAACGTTTCGGACGGCGCGCTCGCTTGCGTCGCGTTCGCGGGGGCGGCGCTTCTCTTTCGCATCGCTTGGGCCGAGTTTCGCACGACCGAAGCCGACTTTGATTTCAGTCGCAAGCCGCGTCGTCCGTTTTACTTGATCGTCGCGCTTAACTTTTTGAATCCCAACCTTTGGATTTACTCGTTTACGGTGAACGCGCTGAACGTTTCAAACTTTCAACGCGACGCCGGCTGGGGCGTCGCGGCGGCGTATTTGGCGACGTTTTTCGTTACGATAACGGTTTGCAACTTGGGAATCGTCGCGCTCGTCGCCGGGTTGAAATCGTTTTTCAACGCTCGTTGGCTTGTTTACGTCAACCGCGCGTTAAGCGTGTTCTTGGCGTTCGTCGCGTTGAAGTTTGTTTGGCAGGGTGTAACGACGCTCGGGCTTGTTTGACGACGCTATAGTATTAATGGCGAAACGAAAATCAACGGACGGCGAAGGCGGCGGCGATTTCGACGTTAAAATGAAGGAAATTTTTCGATTTTTCCGAAAGTCGTTAAATTTTTAAACGGTTTTGTCGATAATTACGATAGAAGCGCCCTTCGTATCGCGAGCTTTTTCGAGAACGCGGCGCGTCGCCGCGCGGAAGCGCGTTCACCTATGTTGACGATCGGTCGGCGTTTAGCGTCGATTTTGGAAAGGAAAGCTTGTCATGAAGTTCTTTAACGCAAAGCGGTTCGAGGCCGACGCGACGCGCCGAAGCGTCGGCGGGCGGTTGACGCGACTCGTTGCGGCGACGTTGGTTTCCCCGATGATCTTTTGCTCGTGCCAATCCGCGGATTCGCAAAGCGTCGGCGGTTCGAACCCTTACGCGCAAAAAGAGAACCCTTACGCTCAATTCGATCCGAAAACGCCGGAGGAAGAGGCGTATTATCGCGACGTTTATTCCGGCGAGTGGCGCGAGCAAACGAACGTGTTCGGAACCGGCGCCTCGGTCGTGAAGAAGATCGGCTCGACGACGCCTCCGCCGCACTGGGAAACGCGTCCGGAAGGGGCGAAAGACCTCGATCAAATTCGTTACGAAGCCGCTCGACGCAACGCCGCGCAGGCGTGTCGTTTCGCGGCGGCGCAACCCGTGCCGCAACCGTTCGTCGCCGCGCCGACGCAAGCGGCTTAC
>JAFYQR010000231.1 GCA_017559825.1 Thermoguttaceae bacterium
CCGCGCGAGCCTTGACGTCGGCTTTTTTGCCTTTGCCGTCGACGATCGTGGTCGAGTCTTTGTCGACGACGATTTGCTTCGCTTGACCGAGCGATTCGAGGCCGACGTTTTCGAGCTTGACGCCCAAATCTTCGCTGACGACTTGCGCGCCGGTCAAAATCGCGATATCTTGCAACATCGCCTTGCGACGGTCGCCGAAACCCGGAGCCTTAACGGCGGCGACGTCCAAAACGCCGCGGAGGCGGTTGACGACGAGCATCGTCAGCGCTTCCGTTTCGACGTCTTCGGCGATAATGAGGAGCGGCTTCGCCTTTTGAGCGACTTTTTCGAGGAGCGGAACGAGATCGCGAACGTTCGTGATTTTCTTCTCGTGGAGAAGAATGTACGCGTCTTCGAGAACGCACTTCATGACGCTCATGTCGTTGATGAAGTACGGCGAGAGGTAGCCCTTGTCGAATTGCATACCGGCGACGACTTCATAGGTCGTTTCGGCGGTTTTGCCCTCTTCGACGGTGATGACGCCGTCGTTCCCGACCGCTTCCATCGCGTCGGCGAGGAGTTCGCCGATTTCGCGGTCGTTGTTCGCGCTGATGGCGCCGACGTTCGCAATTTCTTCTTTCGTCGTAACCGGTTTCGCCATTTTCGTCAGTTCGGCGACGGCCGCGGCGGCGGCTTTGTCGATCCCGCGGCGGATCGCGGTCGGGTTGCTTCCGGCGGCGACGTTGCGGAGGCCTTCTTTGAAGATGGCGCGAGCCAAGACGGTCGCGGTCGTGGTGCCGTCGCCGACGACGTCGTTCGTTTTCGACGCGACTTCGTTGACGAGCTTGGCGCCCATATTTTCGAACGGGTCGTCGAGTTCGATTTCTTTACTGACGGAGACGCCGTCTTTGGTAACTTTCGGGCCGCCGTAAGCCTTGTTCAAAACGACGTTGCGACCGGTCGGGCCGAGGGTGACGGCGACCGCGTCGGCGAGTTTGTTGACGCCGTCGAGCATCTTGCGGCGCGCCGCGTCGTCGAAAATGAGTTGTTTAGCCACTTGAGGATTCCTTTATATAAGCGCTATATTCGGTGAAAATCGCGCTCCGCCCTCGACGCTAAGGTCGAACGCCGAGGATGCGGAACGTCGGCGACCGCGAAAAATCAAGCGGTTTTGACGACCTTGGCAAGGACGTCGCTTTCGCGCAAAATCTTGTATTGAACGCCGTCGACTTCGACGTCGGAACCGGAGTATTTGCCGTAAATGACTTCGTCGCCGACCGCGACGTTCATCGCGGCGCGTTCGCCGCTGTCGAGAAGACGACCGCAACCGGCCGCGACGACGATCCCGCGTTGCGGTTTTTCTTTCGCGGCGTCCGGAAGGTAGAGACCGCCGGCGGTCATTTCTTCGGCTTCCATCGGTTCGACGACGACGCGGTCTTCCAACGGTTTCAGATTGAGGTTTTTCTTAGCGTTCATAGTAACGTCCTTTCAATATATTATATGTATATTGTCGAATTTAAGCGCGAGCGGCGCTCCGAAGCGCGTTTCGCGAACGGTTCGCCTTTCGTCGACTTCGGCGAGCGCGGCGTCCGTTTTTCGTTTGATATGTTATCGCCCGCCCCCGACTTCCGCCAAAGCGACGCGGAGGCGTTCGTTTTCAAGCGTTTTGCTCGGCGTTAAACGGACTAGAAGCCCATGCCGCCCATCGCGTTCGGATCCGGAGCGGCCGGTTCTTCTTTCGGGATTTCCGTGAGGAGGCACGAGGTCGTCAGCAAGAGCGCGGCGACGCTCGAAGCGTTTTGCAGCGCGGTGCGAACGACTTTCGCCGGGTCGATGACGCCCGCTTCAACGAGGTCGCAGTACGCGTCTTTGTCGGCGTCGTAACCGTCGTTTTTACCGGTCATTTGGCGAATGCGGTTGACGACGACCGCGCCTTCGATACCGGCGTTCTTGGCGATTTCGCGAATCGGCGCTTCGAGCGCGCGTTTGACGCTTTGGACGCCGTATTGTTCGTCGCCGACCGTTTCGACGTCGGTCAACGAGTCCGCCGCGCGGAGCAACGCGACGCCGCCGCCCGGGACGACGCCTTCGTCCAACGCCGCTTTCGTCGCCGCTTGCGCGTCTTCGAAGAGGTATTTGCGTTCTTTCAGCTCCGATTCGGTCGCCGCGCCGACGTTGATGCGAGCGACGCCGCCGGCGAGTTTCGCGAGGCGTTCTTGGAGCTTTTCTTTGTCGTACGAGCTGGTCGTCGTTTCGATTTCGGCGCGAATTTGCGCGACGCGAGCTTCGATTTCGTCTTTCTTGCCGCCGCCGTTGACGATCGTCGTCGAGTCGCCGGTAACGACGATTTTCTTCGCTTTCCCGAGGTCGGCGATTTTGACCGCGTCGAGTTGGACGCCGAGGTCTTTATAGACGGCGGTCGCGCCGGTCAGAACCGCGATATCGCCGAGCATCGCCTTGCGGCGTTCGCCGTAACCCGGCGCTTTGACCGCGCAAACTTGGAGGACGCCGCGCATCTTGTTGACGACGAGCGTCGCGAGCGCTTCGCCTTCGACGTCTTCGGCGACAATGAAGAGCGGCTTGCTTTGTTTGCTGATCGCTTCGAGGAGCGGAACCAACGATTTGACCGTCGAAATTTTGTCTTCAAAAACGAGAACGAGCGCGTCTTCGAGTTCGACTTTTTGGTCGTCGGCGTTGGTAACGAAGTGCGGGGAGAGGTAGCCGCGGTCGAATTGCATCCCTTCGACGACGTCGACGTAAGTCTCGGCTTGCTTCCCTTCTTCGACGGTGATAACGCCGTTTTTGCCGACTTTAACGAACGCGTCGGCCAAAATTTGACCGATCGACGTATCGTTGTTCCCGGCGATCGTCGCGACTTGCGCGATTTCTTTGCGGCTCTTGTCGCTGACCGGAGTCGCGAGCTTGTCGACGTATTCGCCGACGAGCGCCGCCGCTTTTTGAATCCCGCGCGAAAGAGCCATCGGGTCGGCGCCCGCGGCGACCATCTTGAGCCCTTCGAAGTAGATCGCTTCGGCCAAAACGGTCGCGGGGGTGGTGCCGTCGCCGGCGACGGAGTTCGTTTTCGACGCGGCTTCCTTCACCAGTTGCGCGCCCAAGTTTTCTTCCGGGTCTTCGAGCGCGACGTCTTCGGCGACGGTGACGCCGTCTTTGGTAACTTTCGGGGCGCCCCAACCTTTATCCAAAACGACGTTGCGACCGCGGGGGCCCAAGGTGCTTTTCACGGCGCGAGCCAACTTGGCGACGCCCTCGGCGATCGGCCGGCGCGCGGCGTCATCGAACGACATTTTCTTTGCCACTGCGGAATTCTCCTTTAATATTGAGATCGATTTTTGCTCGAACCGCCCGTCGCGTTTCGATTTTCGCCGTTTCCGCCGTTTTTCGACAAAAACGAAAAATCGAACGTCCGCGCGATTCGTTTTTTTCTTCGTTAGTTTTCGACGAAATCGCCCGTTCGAGGTCGCGTTTCGCGTTCGTTTTACTTACGTCGCGAAACCGTCGACCGCCGAATCAAGCCCAAATTTTCCGAAAATCGTCGAAAACGCGCTTCGTTTCGGGCGCTTGGCGTCGCGTCGACGCCGTTTTCGCTATTTGACGCAAATTTGGCGCCAAACGCTCGATTTTCGTTAAAAAGCACGCTTCTTTTGGAGAAAAAACGCCAAAAAAAGAAGAAAACGCGCCTTTTTTTAGAAAAAACGTCGTTTTTTCCTCTCGGCGAGCCGCCGTTCGCCGAGAGTCGACGCCTATTCTTGCCGCGTCGGCGTCAAATTGGCAGTCGCTCGCTTTTTCAATAAAAAACGCCGCCCGCTTTCTCGGCGCGAATTGAGAAAGCGAGCGGCGGCAAGTCGGCGCAAAATCGGCGCGCCGACGAAATCAAGCGTCGGGCCCCCAATATTCGTCGTACGAGGAGACGTACCCCGGCGCTTGAGCGCGAATTTTTTCCTCTTCGTAAGCGGCGACGATCGCTCGGTGAATCTCCTCGCGACAAGCGGAGTCGATCGGATGCGCGACGTCGACGTACTGCTTGCGCGGCTCGACCTCGGAAAGAGCGGCAAACGGATCGGCGCCCCTCAAATCGCGTCCGCAAGCGTTGCAGAAATTCGAACCGACCGCGTTCTTTTGGCGGCAATTAGGGCAACGAAAGGAAAGTTTGCGACTCGGCATCGCGACGAAGTAACCTTGATTTCCCTCCAAAATTTTTAAATCGCGCACGACGAACGCTCCGTCGAACGTTATCGAGCAGAACGCTCGCAAACGTTGGCGCGAGCGATCGCCTTCTATTAACTTAATCCGAATTTCCGTTATTGTCATTCTATTTTCAATCGGTAAAAAGACGTGGGGACGCGCGTTTTTCTTCCCTCTCTTAAACGAGCGTCGAAAAGGGTTCGACGCGGCTTTCTTACCAAGCTCGAAAAGTGCGATTCGAAGGGCGCGGAGCCTCGTTTCGAACCGTCGGCGAGCAAAAACAACTAACCGCGTCGTCTTTGTGGTATGCGATTCCAACGCGACGCCAACAAGAAATAAAAAAAAATTGACAAAATTTTATAAGAAAAATAGACGTCGCGCCTCCTTTTCGTCCCGACGCCAAGTTCCCCTCTCCGCGCTCGGAGCCTCAACGAATCCGCGAGCGTTTCGACGCGAAGTCTCGCCCGTCCCGCGCTCGGCGCTTCAACGGCCCGAAGCGGTCCAATCGTTAATTTCATCAACGCCGTCTGATTTCAGCGTCGATTTTCATTTTACGCGTCGAGCGATCGAAAGCGGAACGTCGTCGCGAGAGTTCGAGCGACCGCGATCGTTTCGCCGTCGACGTTTCTCGCCCGCAGCGTTTCCGCCGCCGTTCGAGCCGCCGCTTCGTTCGGATAAATCGCGAAAAACGCCGTCCCGCTCCCGCTCATCTGAACGCCGAGAACGTCGCGAGTCGCCGTCAACGCCGCTCGGTAACGCGCGACGCCGTCCCAAATCGTCGACGCGACCTCTTCGAGCCGGTTGAACAACGACGCGCCGACCGCCGCCGCGACGTCGCCGTTTGCCGCCGTCTCCCCGTTTTCCCCGTCCGCTTCATCTCCCTCGTTCATCCCGCTTACCCCGTTTTCTCGTTTTACCGTCGAAACGGCGGCGCAAAAGCCGTCGAACGAGCGTTTCGGCGTCGGTGGAAGCGCGGCGTATCGACGGAAAACCTCCGGCGTCGAAAGGCCTTCGCTCGGCTTCAAGACGACGAGCCAAATTTCCGGCAACTCGAACGGCTCGACGATTTCTCCCCGCGAACGCCCGACCGACGCGCCGTCGAGAAGGAAAAGCGGAACGTCGCTCCCGAGCCGCCCGCCGATTTCGCGGAGCCGTTCGTTCGAGAAAGGCCGCCCGCGCAGTTCGTTCAGCGCCGCCAACGTCGCCGCCGCGTCGCTCGACCCGCCGCCGAGCCCCGCTTGCGACGGGATCCGCTTCACAACGCGAATCGAAACCGGCGTCGGTTCGCCGAACGCTTCGTCGAACGCTTTCGCGGCGCGGATTATCAAGTTGCGCTCGTCGAGCGGAACGCCTGGAACCGGATTTCCCGCGTCGTCGACGCACGCCGAAATCGACGTTTTTTCAATTTTCGCGCCGGTTTTCTCGTCTCGCGACAACAACTCTAATTCGTCGCAAAGTCCGATCGGCGTCGCGACCGTTTGAATTTCGTGAAATCCGTCGTCGCGTTTGAAAAGAATTTCGAAAAACAGATTCACTTTCGCCGGGGCCCAAACGCGGAGCCCGACGGCGTTCTTTTCCGCTTCCGTTCTTTTCGTCGTCATTTTTTCGTTCCTTTCGCCCGTCCACCCCGTTACACCGCGCAAACAAGACAAATTTTAACGTTGTCCGGCAAACCGCCCGCTCTCTCGAATCGGCGACGACGTCTGCAAACCGCGCCGCTCGCCCGCCGCGTCAAACTCGGCAAACCAAGTCGACTTTAACGTTCAATTCAACGCTAAGTTTAACGGTCGCGCAACGACCAGCGGAGCTGTCCGCAAGCGGCGTTGATTTTGTCCCCCTTGCGGAAACGGATTTTCACTTGGATTCCGGCGTCTTCGAGCGCGTCGACGAAGCGGCGCGTCGTTTGCGTCGACGGCGTCTTGAACGGCAGTTCCGGCGCCGGGTTGTACGGGATGACGTTGACGATCGCCGTTTTATTCCGCAAAAGCCGCGCAAGTTCCAACGCGTGTTCGACGCCGGCGTTGATTCCGTCGAGCAAAATATACTCGAAGGTAACGCGGCGCCCGGTCGTCTTGAAGAAAACGTCGGCGGCACTCAGCACTTCGGCGATCGGGTGAATCCGGTTTTGCGGCATAATCTCGTCGCGAATCCGGTCGTTCGGCGCGTGCAGCGAGACGGCCAACTTATACGGAACGTTCAGCGCGGCCAAGCGGCGAATCCCGGCCGGAATCCCGACGGTCGAAATCGTTACTTTGCGGTTCCCGAGGTCGAGCCCGTCCGCCGCGGTCGCCTCGGCCAACGCCGGAAGGAGCGCGTCGAGGTTGAGCGTCGGCTCGCCGGTTCCCATCACGACGACGTGCGTCAGCCGCTCTTCTTTCGGGAGGAGCGCGTTCAAACGGAGCAATTCCTCCAAAATTTCGCTCTTCGTCAGGTTCCGCGAAAAGCCGCCGAGTCCGCTCGCGCAGAAAGCGCAGTTCATCGCGCACCCGACTTGAACGCTAATACAAGCGGAACGGTGTCCCCGATCGTCGCGCAACAAAACGCATTCGACGCGGGCCCCGTCGCGCCATTCGAGCAAGAGCTTTTCCGAACCGTCGTCGGAAATCGATTTCGCGACCAATTTTCCTTCGAAAACGGAGTCGAACCCAACCGGCGGCGTTTCGGTCGCGCCGCTTTCTCCGTTCGGCGACGCGCCGGACGCTTCCGCCGCCTCCGCCGGAGAGAGCGTTTTTTCGACGCCGTTTTCGAGCAGAATCGGCAAAGTCGCCGCCGTTTCGCCGTTTTCTCCGTTTCGAGACGGCGCGACGAACGCCTCCGCCAACCTCGTTCGGAGTTCCTTCGAAAGGTCGCTCATTTCCGAAAAACGGTCGGTCTTCCGAGCGAAAACCCAGCGCCGAATTTGCCCGACGCGGTACCCCGGCAGCCCCCAACTCTTCAAGAGTTCGGCCAGCTCTTCTTTCGAATACTCCAAAAACGGTCGATATTCCGCCGTCGTTTCGCTCGTCTTCTCCATTTTACCCGCCTTACCGTCGTTCCTATTTTTCTTGCTCGTTTCGTCGTTCGCTTGATTTCGCCTCTTATACATTAATTATTGACAAAATCGGGCGAACGAACCGCCGCGCCGCGGTCTATTTTACCGCCGGAAAAATTTTCGAGAAGCGCCGCGTCCGCTCGAAACGTTCTTTTTCGCCGTCGGAGCGTTTTCCTCCCGGTCTCCGTCGGTTTCCTCCGCGTCGTCGACGCTCGGCTCGCGAAACGCGGAGCCCGCTTCCCTCGCGGCGCGGAACGTTTCGAGCTCTTTTCGGGCCCAATCGCGAGCGTCCGCCTTCTCCAACAGGAACGCGACGCCGTCGACGTGTTTCGAGTAATCGTTCGTCGCCTCCCGAGCGTTGCGCTTCGGTCGGCCCAAAATCGGAAACCGCCAAGCGACGAAGAACGCCGTCAACGCCGCCAAGTGCAAGACGGCCAAGGAAAAGGGCGTCAACCGCGCCAACGAAAAGGGCGAAACCGGCTCTTTTTCGGCTTCAGGCGCAAAAAACAAACGGTTGCCGACGTAAAAGAGCGTCTTCCCGTTCGGCTCGAACTCGTCGACGAGCCGCCCGGCCAAGACGCGGTTCTCCGGCTTCGTCAGCGCGAAATTCAGCAAAAACGCCGCCGATTCGAGCGCGAAAAAGTCGCTCTCCCCGACGCGCCGCCGACAAACGAACGGGTCGCCGTCGACGCTCAACAGAACTTCGGTTCCGCTCTCGACGTCCGGCGTCAACGTTAGCGACGTCCAAACTTCGGTCGTCGTCGGGAGCCCCGCCGTCCAAGCGTCGACGCCGGAAAAACGTTCGCGCCGTTTCCCTTCGTCGAGAACGTCCCAAGTCGCCCAAAACGCCTCGCCGCTCCGTTCTTCCTCCCTTCGCCGACGCGCCGGCTCAATCCAATCGGCGCCGCCCAAAACGCCCGGCTCCTCCTTCCAAACGTTTTTCTCCTCGCGCCGCGCCTCGGCGTCGCGCAAACGCTCGGCGGCCCAAGCGACGTGTTCCGGCGGCGCTAAATCTTGAACCGCGCGCCAATAATCGACGTCGGCGCTCCAACCGCCCGGAACGAAAACGAACGTTCGGTTCGGCTTCTCGCGGAGCCAACGCTCGATCTCCGGTCGCGCTGCTCGGAACGCCAAATCCCATTGCGGCCAATATTTCGGCGAATCGTTCCCGGCGGCGGTCGCCTCCGCGCTTTCCTCTTCTTCCGCGTCGGTCGCGGGCTCGCTCTCCAATTTAAAGAGCGTTTCGAAATCAACGCCGGAATCGGGGGCGCCGCCCGCCTCCGCGCTCTCGCCGCCTTCCGTTTCTCCCTCGTCGACGACCGGCTCGTCCCCCGCGTCGCTCGAAACGACGAAATTATCGTCCCAGGTCAGCCAAACGATCGTCTCGTATCGCTCGCCGTCGACGAGATCGAATCCCACTTTTCTCTCGACGCCGCGCGTTTTTTCGGCGCAATAATTCGCGAAAATTGAAACGCCGTTGATACTTTCGGCATACCCCGCGTACCAGTCGCTCCAAGTTTCGTCCCAATATTCCGTTTTCGGCGCGCAACCGCTCGACGCGACCGCCCCCAACGCGACCGCGGTCGCCAACGGAAGCGCCCAAATTCGTGAAATCGCGCCGTTTCCGCCGCTTCCGCCGTTTGCGTTGTTCGCGCCGCTTGCCCAATTCGCCGAAATTCGCGCGTCAGTCGCTCGTCGCGCCGCCTCTCGCGACGCTCGCTCCGCCGCCGCTTGTTCCGCGTCGAGCCGTTCCATCGCCGCGACGAACGGTTCGCGGAGCCGCCAAACGTCGTCGAACTCTTCTCGCGAAATCGTTCGACCGCCGAAATAAACCCGTTCGAACGCGTCCATCGCCGCTTTGTAAATCGTTCGAACGCCGGGATTAACGGCCAACTCAAGCCAATATTCGCGATTCGTCTTCCCGCGCCGCGCCCGCAAGAGGCCCCGCTTGTCCGACTCGACGATCAGCCAACTAAAGAAGTAAACGAGCGCGAGCCGCAAGTCCCCCGCCGCCAACGCGTTCTCCGCCGCCGTCCCCAAGTCGTCGACGCGTTCCCGAGCTTCCGGCGCGATCGCTTCGAGCCGACGCTCCCGATCTTGCCGCGCTTTTTTCTCCTTGTCTTTCCCGACGCCGCCGAGCGCGCCTTGCCGCAGCGCCCAAATCGTCGCCCCGACGAACGCCAAAACCGCCGCGCCGACCAACGCCCAAAAAAGAATCTCCGCGACGGTTCGCAATCCCTCCAACGAACGCGGCTCCGACTTCGGCGCCAACGAAACGGGCGCTTGCTCCGGTCGCGGAGGCAAAAACGCCGCGCCTCCCGACTCCGACCGCCAAGGCGTCTTTTCCTTCTTCGTCGCTTTATTCCAACTCGTCTCGTCGGCCGACGTTTCGACCGCGACCGCGTCGCGACCGCCCCCCGCTCCCGCCGACGTTTCGCCCAACGCGCCGCCGACGACGGCGCAAAACGCCGCCGACGCGACGAACGCCGCCCCAACTCTCTCCGCTTGCCGTTTCGTTCGCGACTTTCGCATCGTTTCGCCCTTCGCCTTCGTCAAATTTCGCCGTTTTCGTTTTCCTCGCCGAGCGTCAACGTCAACGCGAACGCGCCCTTGTCGCCGTCGCGCCGCCGTTCCGAGTCGACCGCCAGCTTCGCCGACTCGACCTTAAACGCCAAGTCGAGATCCCAACCTTCGGTCGCGACGCGGTAATTAATATAACGCAAAAAATCCAAAACGACGACGTAAAAACGCAAGCCGAACAAAAACGCCGGAAAAATCGCCCAATGAAACGCCGCCGTCCAAGCGTCGCCGGTCGCGATCAACGTCGGGCCGAGCGAGTCGAGCAAGAAATACCCGGAAAGCGCCGCCGTCGCCGGCCAAAGATTCGGCTCTAAAACGCCGCGTCGGAACGAACGAACGCGCTCGGCGGTCGAATATCGCCCCGACTTTTTGCGGAACGGCGTTCGTTCGAGCAAAATCGTTTCCGCGTAAAACGTCCCGCGACGGAGCGGTCGCGTCAAGACGAGGAAATAAAGGAGCTGCGGCAAACTTTCCAGCCAGCTCGCGACGATTTCGCGCCGCTCGATTTTCCGCTCCGACTCGAACAGCCAAACGCCCAAATAGCGCGTCGCCAACGAGCCGACGAACGCCGTTTCGAGCGCGATTATCCAATAAACGAAACTGTTTTGCCAAAAGAGGACGCCGCTCTCCTCCCCGATTTCGCTCGGAGCGCCGAACAGAAAGAGCGCGAAAAAGAGCGCGTCGAGCGCCCAAACCGGAACCGCCAAAAGAGCGAAATAAAAGGACAAATTTTTAAATTCGCGCCCGATTACCAAAAACGCCAAGTCCCGCGTCTCGGTCGTCGAGCGTTTCCGAACGACGATCGCTTGCCGCGTCCAGTCGTTTTCGCGTTTTTCGTCGACGTTCTTCATCGCCGCGCTCCTTTCGCCTCTTTTTCTCCGCTCGCGCCGCTTATCCAACCTCGCTTCGCCGCCCAAGAAACGCCGCCGAGCCCGACGATATAAAAAACCAAGAGCGTCGACGACAAGATCGCGATCCCGCGCTTGATCGCCGCCGCGTCGCCGAAAACGCCCCAAAACAACGTCGGACGCGGCGAAACGAACGCCTCCAACAGCGCCGCGCCGCAAAAGAGGAGAAACGCCGCGACCATCGCCGGAGACGCTTTGATCGCCGCCCGACGCGCCGAGTCGAGCCGCGCGAAGCCGTTCGTTTTAATCAACCCGAACCCGATCCGCGTCCCGGCCGCCGCCGACAAGACGACCGCCGTCAACTCGAACGGCCCGTGCGCCGTCGTAAATTCGGCGAACCGCGCCGCGACCTCCGCCTCGACCGCTCCGCTCGACATATATCCGAACGAAACGCCGAGCGCCGTCGCGTTGAACGCCAAGACGTAAAGCCCCGGAAACGCGAAAAGGGCGCCCAACGCGAAACATTCCAAGCCGATTCCGCCGTTGTGTTGAACGTAATACGCCGCCATACCGACCCGGTCGAACGCGTCCATTTCTTCAAACGGTTCCGAATACATTCGTTCCAAACTTTCCAGTTGCTCGGAACCGACGACGCTTCGCGCAAAGTCCGGGTTGCGCTCCGCGATCGCCCCGCACGTCCAAAACGGAATCCAGAAGAGCGCGAGCGCCGCCCAAAACGCCGCGTCCGTCAGAAGCCAACGGGGCGCGTCGAAAAAGAAAACGCGACCGAACTCCCGTCGATCGAACGTCTGCCGACGATAGAGCAGGTTGTGCGCGACGCCGACCAAATCGTTCAAATAACGGATCGTTCCCGGAGGAAGCCGCCGCTCCTCCGCCAACGCTAAGTCGCCGCAAACCGAGCGATAAAGCGCCGCGAACCGAGCGATCGTCTCGCCGTCGGCTCGTCGGAACGCTCGCGCGCTCCGCAGCTCTTTCGTCAGCCGCTCCAATTCCTTCCAATCCGGTTCGAGTTTCGCAATCGATTCTTCGATCATTGCCGCTCCTTCGCGCCGCGCTTCCAGCTTTGTTTCAAAAAAACATTAACGTCGCGAACTCGATTAAAATTCGATTTCCAACGCGTTCAAATTTCTATTTTCAAACGTTTTTCTTTCCAGAGAAGTCCGCGTTTCGCTCGCCG
Source organism: Thermoguttaceae bacterium (assembly GCA_017559825.1). Lineage (GTDB taxonomy): Bacteria > Planctomycetota > Planctomycetia > Pirellulales > Thermoguttaceae > RUG369. The sequence continues at coordinate 11,840 of JAFYQR010000231.1, forward strand.
CGCCGCGACCTCTTGATTTTTTCGCCCGCGTCTATTATACTGTCTTCGACGCGAAAAACAAACCGTTTTCGAGCGAGGAACGTCGATTTTCGCCGCCGTTTCCCTTCGCTCGCCGTCGCAACTAAAATTAAGGAGAAAAAAATGGCCTCGAAACGCTCTGACTCCGTCGACCGCGGACAGCTCGCGGATCGCCTTCTCGACGCTCCCGCCTACCGCATGGCGCACCGCGATCCGGAATTTCTCTCCGGTTTCGACGGGCGCGAAATCCGCCTCCTCGCCGAATACGTCAAACCGGAGCGAGCGTTCGAAAAAGCGGAGATCGGCTCGACGGTCGTCGTTTTCGGAAGCGCGCGTATTTTGCCGCCGGACGAAGCGGCGCGTCGTCTCGAACTCGCCGAAAAGGCCGCAGTCGAAACGCCGAGTCCGGACGCCGACGCCGCGTTGACGAAAGCGCGAACCGCCGCGAAACTCGCTCGCTATTATCAAACGGCTCGCGAGTTCGCCGAGTTGGCCGCGCTCAAAAACGACGTTTTCAATCGCGAAATCGGGCCCGACGGCGAGCCTTGTCCGACCAAAAAACGCGAGTTCGTCGTCTGCACCGGCGGCGGGCCCGGCATTATGGAGGCGGCCAACCGCGGCGCGTTCGACGCCGACGAAGCGACGATCGCGCTCAACATTTCGCTTCCGTTCGAACAACGCCCGAACCCGTTCGTTTCGCCGGACTTGTGCTTCAACTTTCATTACTTCGCGACGCGCAAACTCCATTTCCTCCTGCGCGCGAAGGCGCTCGTCGCGTTCCCCGGCGGCTTCGGCACCTTCGACGAGCTTTTCGAAGCGTTGACGCTCCGCCAAACCGAGCGAATGCAATCTTTGCCGATCGTTCTTTTCGGGCGCGAATTTTGGGAAAGCGTCGTCAATTTCCCGAAACTCGTCGAGTACGGCGTGATCTCGCCGGGCGACCTCGACCTCTTCCAGTACGCGGAGACCGCCGAGGAAGGCTGGGCGATCATTGAAAAATATTACGCGAACGAAGCGATTCGGCAAAATTGACGATCGCGTCGACTTTAACGGCTTAACGACCGTTTCGTCGGGACGCGGCGGCGTTCGACGCGTCAAAATCGTTTCGAACGGGCAGCGAAGGCGCGATTTTCTCGACGACGACGCGACGCGCCGCTTCCCTTTCAAGCGAAAAACGGTATAATAAAACGACGGTCGGAAAACGAGCGAACGCGATTTCGTCTCCGCGCCGACCGGGTTTCCGTCGCTTTAAAGAAAAATCGATACACCAACGGAAGAAAACGAACGATGAACTTCATTCCGACCAATTTCAAAGCTCGGCTTCTCGCGCTCCTTTACACGCTCCCGATGTTCTTGGCGACGTCGCCGCTCGCGCTCGCGGCCGAGAAAGAGGAGGCGCCGGCTTCCGATCCCGTTTGGGTTCTCAGTTGGGCGGCGTTTATTCTGTTCGCCGGGTTGACGATCGTCGTTTGCGTCTTCTTTTCGCGCCGCGTGGAAACGCTGTTGACGAACGAAGAGCAAAAGCAAGTCGGGCAACTCGCCGCCGAACGTCTCGCTCAACGCCGCAAAGAAGAGCGTTTGGCGCGAATGCAAGCCGGACAAAAGAAATCGAGCGCGAACTGAGCCGTTTTTCGCCCGTTTTTTAACGCTTCGGAGCCGCGTTCGTTTCGTTGCGACCGGCGCCGGCCGTTAAACGCCCGTCGAGCGCGCCCGCTCGTTCTCCGCGCCGCGTTCGTCGTCGACGATTTATCGCAAAACGCGGAGAACGGAAAACGCCGAGGAGATTATGTCGACCGTTTCGCGAAGCGCCGTCGAAAGCGCGGAGGAACCGTCGCGTCCGAACGGAACGCCGTCCGAAGAGGCGCGAGGAATCGCGCTTGCGTTCGCGGCGTTCCTGATTTGGGGCCTTTTCCCGATTTATTTCGATCTTTTGCGCGACGTTCCGCCGTTGGTAACGCTGGCGTTTCGCGCCGTTTTTACGAGCGTTTTGCTTCTGCCGCTCGTTCTTTGGCGAGGCAAGGGCCCGGCGATTCTCGCGACGCTTCGGCGCCCGAAATACGTCGTCGGGCTGTCGATCACGATGGCGGCGACGGCGGCGAGCTGGGGCCTCTTCATTTGGCTCATCTCGGTCGAGCGCACCCTTTACGCTAGTCTCGGCAACTACGTAAGTCCGCTTGCGAACGTTGTTTTCGGCGCGATCTTTTTGCGGGAGCGAGCGCGCTTTCTTTCGGGCGTCGCGATTTTTCTCGCGTTCGTCGGCGTCGCGGCGTTCGCGCTCGGCGTCGGGCGGCTTCCTTGGGAGAGCGTCGTCGTCGCGGCGGTTTTCCCGATTTATTCGATTCTTCGCAAGGCGATGGACGTCGACTCGACGACCGCGCTGACGATCGAGACGCTCTTTTCGTTCCCGATAGCCGCCGCTTACATCGTTTACGCCGGTTATTCCGGCGGCGGGTCGCGTCCGGCTTGGGCGACCGATCCTTACTCGTTGTCGCTGTTGGTCGGCGCCGGAGCGTTGACGGCGATTCCGCTCTTGCTTTTCGGCTCGGCGGCGCGACGCGCGAAGCTCTCGACGCTCGGTCTCCTTCAATATTTGACGCCGACCGGGCAGTTCCTCTGCGGCGCGCTCCTTTTTCGCGAGCCGACGACCGCTTACCAGTGGGTCAGCTTCGCGTTCGTTTGGGTCGCGCTCGCCCTGTTCAGCGTCGACCTTTGCCGCGCCGAGAAAACGAACGCCGAAAACGCTCGCCTTTAAACTTTTTCCATTTCCCCTATTTCCCGTTTTCCCCGTTAAGGAGACGTTCCGATGGGAATCCTTCGCGTCCATCCGCCCGTTTTGCTCTTGATCGCCGCGTTCGGCGTTCCGGAAGAGTCGGTCGAAATCGCCCGCAAGCGCGCCGAGGAAGAATTCGGCCCGATCGCGCTCGAAAGCGAGCCGTACCGCTTCGGCGATTTCACCCAATATTACGCGAAGGAAATGGCGCCCGATCTTTTGAAACGATTTTGGGTTTTCGAAAACTTAATCGACGCCGCCGAGCTGCCGGGAATCAAACTGAAAACAAACGATTGGGAAGAGGAAATCGGCGCGCGCCTCAACGCGGAGGGCAAAAGCGACGCCAAGCGCCCGCTGAACCTCGATCCCGGCTATCTCGACCTCGGCAAGCTGATTTTAGCGTCGACAAAAGACCACGCGCACCGCATTTACCTCGGGCAAGGAATCCTCGCCGAAACGACGCTGATGTACACGCAAAAGCGTTGGGTTTCGCTCCCTTGGACGTACAACGACTACCAAGACGCGAAAAGCATCGCGTTTTTCAATAAATGCCGCGATTATCTTTACCGTCGTTACGAAGAGACCGGCAACCTCGGCCCTCGCCGTCCCGCGCCGAAGTGAAGCGGCTCAATCGAGCTCGGCGTCGGGAAGCGCGGTCTTCAAAAGGTCGGCGATCGCCGCCAACGCTTCGTCGCGGGTTTTCCGCTCCTTCGCCAATCCGGAAACGTCGAGCCAACGCCGCCATTCGTTCGTTTTGAAAAACGCGCCGTCGTTTTGCGTCTTTTCGTTCATCTTTGAAAAATCGGCGCGGTCGGCGCAGTCGGCGAGCTCTTTCGCCAACCCCGGAACGTCGACGCGTTTCGGTCGGGCGGCGACGAGCGCCTGCGCCGAATCTTCGATCGCTTTCCCTCGCGTTCGCAAGGCTTGCGTCAAGTCGAGCGCTCGCGCCAACAGAACGACCGCGACGTCGGCGTCCGGTCGAGCGAGTAATTTTTTCCCTTTCGGATCGTAACGCCGGTTGTAAAGCGCCGCTCC
>JAFYQR010000232.1 GCA_017559825.1 Thermoguttaceae bacterium
GGCGGAAACGGTGTTTTCTTGTCAAAAGACGGGGGGAAAAATAGGAAGAGAACGCGAATCTAACGAGGCAAACGTCGGTTTTTCCCTTGGAAAGTCGTTGATTTTGTGGTATAATTAAAACTGGGAGGCGGTTTGCGAACCCTCCGGAACGAACGGTTGCGTCGAGCGGCGCGCTTTCGGCGAATTAAAAAGAAAAATGTAACAAAAGAGCGCCCAAAAACGCGCTCGGGAGAGAAAAATGTTTACAGGGCTTGTCGAAACGTTGGGGAAAGTCGCGCGAATTGTCGTCGAAGGGCCGATTTGCACTCTTGAAATCGAAGCGCCGAAAATTGCCGGCGGCGTCGAGGTTTCGGACAGCGTCGCGGTGAACGGCTGCTGCTTGACGGTCGTCGCAAAAACGGAAACGACGCTTTCGTTTCAAGCGGTGCCGGAGACCCTTTCGCGAACGAACCTCGGCGATTTGATCGAAGGTTCGCCGGTCAATTTGGAGCGAGCGTTGGCCTCGAACGCGCGTCTCGGCGGGCACTTTGTCAGCGGACATATAGACGGGTTGGCCGAATTGGTAAAGATTGACGATCATAACGGCGAATGCGCGGACTATTATTTCCGGATTCCGAAAGATTTGGCGAAGAATATGGCGTCGAAGGGGTCGGTCGCGGTCGACGGCGTCAGCTTGACGTTGGTGCGTTGCGAGCCGGAACTCTTTAGCGTCGCGCTGATTCCGTTCACTTTGGCGGAAACGACGCTCGGCTCGCGCAAAATCGGCGATAAAGTGAATATTGAAACGGATATTCTCTCGAAGTACGTCCAACGCCTCTTCGAAGCGCAAGAATGGGACTGATTCGAGCAAAAAGCGGGGGAAATCGCTAAAATAGGCGGTTTTCTCCGTTTGGGTCGACGGTAATATTGGCGATACGCCGGCGATTGGGAAGCGTCGCGTTCCTCGTCGGGCGCGACGTTTCTAAAGATTTCTTTTTGAATATTGGCGTTGAATTGATTTTTTAACGCTTGCTTGGTTTTTGTTTTTCTTAAGTGGAACGTCGTTTGTCGGTTTTTAACGCGAAGAAACGGTTGGTTTGGAGAAAATTTATCGGTTTTAATTCTTTTAATGGCAAGAGAGGGCGCTTTATGCGAAAACTGCAACGAATTTTGTTAAGCGCGGCGTTTATCGGAACGTTTTGGGGCGCGGCGGCGAACGAAAGCGCGTCGCTTTTCGGAAACGAAACGTCGAACGAGGCGGTCGTCGGCGAATTTTTCGTTTCGCCGAACGGGAACGACGCGAACGCGGGGACGAAAGCCGCGCCGTTCGCGACGTTGGAACGTGCTCGCGACGCGGTTCGGGCCGCTCGAGCGGAAGCTGGAGAGGCGGGCGCCGACGGCGTTTTCCAAATCCGACTCGGCGAAGGGGAATTCCCGCGAACGACGACGTTCGAGCTGGACGCTCGCGACTCGAAAACGCGTTTCGTCGGCGTTCCCGGGAAGACGACCGTCTTCGGCGGGCGCGAAATCGGCGGTTGGCGCGCGGCGACCGACGCCGAAAAGAGCGCGTTTCCGAACGCTTCCGCTCAAGTTTGGCGCGCCGAACTCCCGAAAATCGACGGCGCTCCCGTTTACTTCGAGCAACTTTTCGTTTCGGAACGCCGAGCGACCCGCGCCCGGTTCCCGAACGGCGGCGATTTCCTCCGACCCGCGTCCGTTTGGGAAGAAACGTCGATGGACCCGCAAACGCGCCGCGCTCCGACCGACTCGACGCCGCAAGAACTTCGAGCGAAACCGGGCGACCTCGACGCGTTGCGGTTGACCGAAATTCCGGCGGCGGAACTCCGGTTCGCGCAGTTCGTCGTTCACCATCATTGGGATACGACGCGCCGCATTTTGCTCGGGTTCGCGCCGGAGCGGAACGCTTTGCTCGCTCGCGGCGGGGCGATGAAGTCTTGGAATCCTTGGCGCGATTCGTCGATGTATTACCTTGAAAATTTGCGAACGGCGTTCGACGAACCGGGCGAATGGTTTTACGCGGGCGCCGAAAACGCCGTTTATTATCGACCGCTCGACGGCGAAACGCTCGACGCCGCTCGATTTGTCGCGCCGGTCGCCGGGTTGGCTCGTTTGCTCGTCGTCGCCGGGACGCAAGATAAGAAAGTCGCGGATATTCGCTTCGACAATATTAGTTTCGCTTATGCCGACTCGCCGCGACTCGACGAACATATGCGCCCGGCGGGATTAGACGTCGCTGTTTCCGGCGATTTGGCGAAACCGGGGCCGTCGCAGTTCGAACCGGCGCAGTCGGCGTTCTTCACGCGAGCCGTTTTGACGGTAAACGACGCCGAAAATGTCGTTTTTGACGGTTGCAACGTCGCGCACGTCGGCGAATACGGGCTTTGGTTCAAGAACTGTTCCGATTGCGCGATGCGAAATTCCGACCTTTACGACCTCGGCGCGGGCGGCGTTCGCGTCGGCGGCGGAAAGCTGGACGTTCGCAACGTCGTCGAAAATTGTTGGATTACGCAAGGCGGGCGCTTTCACGCGTCGGCGACGGCGGTTTGGATTGGGCAAAATACGGAAGAAATCGCGATTTTGCGCAACGATATTTCCGACTTTTATTACACCGGCGTTTCGGTCGGTTGGGTTTGGGGGTACAACGGCGGTCGCGCGTTCCGCAACCGAATCGAGTTCAACCGGATTCACAAGATCGGGCAGGGGAAACTCGCCGACATGGGGGGAGTTTACACGCTCGGAACGCAAACCGGGTCGCGCGTCTGCAACAACGTCGTTTTCGACGTTGAGTCTTACGGTTACGGTGGTTGGGGGCTTTACCCGGACGAGGGAAGCGAGGGGATTTTGTTCGAAAACAACCTCGTTTACGACTGTATGGACGGTTCGTTCCACCAGCATTACGGGAAGGATAACGTCGTTCGCAACAACATTTTAGCGCGGAGCAAAGCGAACCCGGCCAAGGGCGGCCCGGCGCACCAGGTCGCGATCACTCGAATCGAGCCGCACCGTTCGATCGTTTTCGAACGCAATATCGTTTATTGGAAGGACGGCGTCGCGTTCGGGTACAACGCCGACAAAGCGAAAGCCGACTACCGCTCGAATCTTTGGTTCAACGCGGGGGGCGAGGCGACGTTCGCCGGGAAGTCGCGCGACGCTTGGACGCAAGAAAGCGGGCAAGACGCGGGCGGACTCGTCGCCGACCCGATGTTCGTCGACCCGGACGCGAACGATTTCCGCTTAAAACCGGGTTCGCCCGCCGAAAAGATCGGTTTCGTTCCGTTCGATTACTCGCAAGCCGGGCCGAACCGCGAACCGAGTTTCGCGCGTTGAGGCGATAATTAGCGCAAGTGAAGACGCGACGCCGTTCGCTTTGACGGTCGTCGCGGTTTTGACGAGTAAACGAGGCGTTTAACGTCGACTTAACTCAAAAAAGGCGAATCGAAAACGCGGTTCGCCTTTTTTAACGACTAATTTGATTAACGGCGCGTTATTTTGAGAAAACGACTCGATCGCCGTCGATTTCGAACTCGGCGTCGAGTTTGGCGGCGAGCGTCGCGGCGATTTTTTGCGCGTCGGCGTTCCGAAATTCGCAACTGACTCGGGTCGAAAGGCTCAAACCGGCGGCGGTCGCAGACGGGGCGAGCGAGCATTCGAGCCCGACGTTCGTTTTGAGGTAAGCGAACACGTCCTTCAGCGTCTTGTTTTTAATCGAGCCGGAGACGACTTTCCGTTTTCCGCCGATCGCGCCCGGTTTGCGCTTTCCGTTAGTTTTCCCGTCGGCGTTCGCGACGTTCGCCGCGGCGTCGGCTTCCGCTCGAGCGGTGCGGCGGTCGGCGTTTCGACGCGCTTCGTCGGCCCAGCGTTCGCGTTTGATTAATGAAACGGCGTATTCGACTTGCGCGACGTCGGCAAACGACCCGGAAACGCGAACGGCGTCTTTTCCGTCGAGTCGGTCGGCGGCGAACTGGCAGCCCGGATAATCCGATTTTCGCAATTTTGCGGCGTCGGCCTCCGGATAAACGCGTTCGACTTGCCGCGAACGGTCGAGCGCGGTCGGACGAATCGCTTTTTCCGCCGCGTCGTAACGATAATCGACGTCGAAACCGAAAAGAAGGAGCGTCGTCAAGTCGGAAACGACGACGTTTTTAAACTCGACGGCGCGCCAACGGTCGAACGGCGTTTTGTCGAACCCGGCGAACTTCAAGCGCGAACGGCTCGCCAACCGCTCGAACGTCGCCGCCGGTTCCGCGAAGTCTTCGACGGCGAAATCGAGCGTCGCGGTCAAACGTTGAGCGACGGTTTTCGGGAGTTCCGCCGCCGCTTCCCGGCGCAGCGCGCAAAGAAGAAGGAGTTCGCCCGCCGCGTCTTGCGGAACGACGCAAAGAACGGTACCGTTCAAAACGCAGAAACTTAAATCCGCGTCGTCCAACATCTTGCGCAACGCGTCGACGAGCGGCTCGTCGACGAACGAACCGACGACCGACGTCGACGGATCGACGCGACGATCGATAAAATAGACAAAATCGTAAATTTCAGAGTAACGCTCTAAAATCGATTCAAGCGAAGTCCCGGCGACCGTCGTCGAAATCGGTTCGAAAAGACGGTTTTCGGCGGGATTATCGTTCGGCCCGGCGGCGAAAAGCGGACGTTCGAACGAGGAAGGCGAGGACGGAACGGACGGCGCGGAAAGAAACGGGGCGATAAGAAACAACGACGCGGCGCGCCAAAAAACGCCGCGAGCGTTCTTCGATAAACGCCGACGAAAAGTCGAAACGCGTTTCATTATTGAAATTCCTTTGAAAAACGAAGGCTCGTTCCGCCGAAACGCTCCCTAAAATCGTTAAAATCGGCGTTTTTTAAAGCGGCGTCATCGCGCGTCGACGGTAACGCCGGGCCAAACGTCCGATCGGAACGGCGACGCGGGCAAACCGGCGCCGTTCGTTAAGTTGCAAATCGGATTGTCGGCCCAAGCGTATCGGACGGCGATCGGGCGTTCGACTTCCGGCGCCGAAACGACGACCGTATCGCCGTCGATTTCCGCTTTCGCCCAATAAAATTTGCGGTCGGCGCCCGCGACGGCGAATCCGCGCAACTCGGCGTCGTCGCATTGGGCGTTCGCGCTGATTTTCAACTCGCCGTCGGTGTTGTCGAACGTTAAAACAACGCGTTTTCCGTCGATCTTCATCGAGCGGAACTCCGGCCCGGCGCAGACGACGTCGACGCCGTAAGTTCGCGCGAGCGCAAGGAGCGCGAGGCGCTCGCCGACCGGCTTTTTGTCTTTCGGATGAACGTCCGCCGTCTCGCCGACGTCGATGGCGACCGCGACGCCGACGTTTCTAAGTTGTCGCGTCGCTTGGTTTTGCGCTTCTCGCAACTCCGCCCAAGAACTGGCGCCCGGTTGCGGACGCGGCGCCATAAAATTGGCAAGTTGGACAAAATAGAACGGGAAATCGCCCTGTTCCCAATCTTGACGCCAACCCTCGACCAGAAGCGGCAGGAGAAGGCGATATTGCCAAGCGCGCCCGGCGTTCGCCTCGCCTTGGTACCAAACGACGCCTTTAATCGCGAACGGACGCAACGGCGCGAGCATTCCGTCTCGCAACGCGCCGGCTTGTTGATTTTCGGGCGTTTTTTCCAAACGCGCCGGGGAAGCGAGCCCGGAAAGCTCCGGATGTTCGAGAAGAAGTCGCGGCTCGATCCAAGCCTCGCAGGTCGCGCCGCCCCAAGCGACTTCGATTAAGCCGACCGGAACTTGGATCGTTGCGCGGAGTCGCCGCGCGAAAAAGTAAGCGACCGCCGAAAAATCGGCCGCGGTTTTCGGCGAGCACGTTTCCCAAACGGCGTTAAAATCGGTTTGCGGCTCGGTCGCGCTCTTGGCTGGAACCGTTAAAAAACGCAAATTCGGATAAGTCGCCGCCGCGATTTCGGCTTTCGCGTCTTTCGCTCGACGCAACGGAAAGCCCATGTTCGATTGGCCCGCGCAAATCCAAACGTCGCCGAAAAGAACGTCGCTGAAAACGATTTTATTCGTCGCGGAAATCTTAAGCTCGAACGGGCCGCCCGCCGGTTTCGGGAGCAAATCGACGCGCCAACGCCCGTCGGCGCCGACCGCCGTCGTTTTTTTCTCGCCCGCGATCTCGACCGTTACCTTCTCGCCGACGGCGCCCCAACCCCAAACGGGAACTTTCGCGTCGCGTTGCAGAACCATCCCGGAACCGAAAACTCGGGGAAGGCGAACCGCCGCCGACGCGATTCGGGCGTCGCCGAACGTAAAAACGATAAAAAGCGCGAAAACGGACGCCGAAACGACCGTCGACCGAGCGAGAAAAAAGCGGCGCGACACGGCGAAACCTCCGACGAAAAAACATTGATTGAGCGAAACGCGCCCCAGCCGTCGCCGGCGCGTTCGAAAGAACCGTTTCGAGCCGAGCCGTCGCTCGCTCGAAAAGAGCGTTCGGCGTCGGTTGAAAATTCGGCCCGCAAATTGGAATGCGGCGACGGCGGCGAAGTTCCCGCAATTTGGAATTTTTTCGCGTCGAGGGCGGCGAAGCGAACGTCAGTCGCAAAGTTGGAGGATTTCGTAAACTTTGTCGCCGTCGATGTTGCCGCGGTCGCCGAGTTTCGCCCCGCGATCGCCGATCATTTTCGCGACGGCGCGGCAGACCGTTTCGTCGACGCCGTAGGCTTCGCGGGTCGCGTCGATTCCGAGCGACTTGAAGAAAGCGATCGTCGCTTCGATCGTCAAATCGAGCGCTTTTTCAAAGTCCGGCTCGGCGATTCCGAAAACGCGGCGGCCGAGTTGGACGATTTTTTCGCCCTTTTCTTTGCGTTGCGAGCGCCACATTCCCGGCAAAACGAGCGCGAGGGAACGTCCGTGGTCGACGCCGGTTTGCGCGGTCAACTCGTGTCCGATCGCGTGAATCGCCCAACATTGAACCGTGCCGACGTTCAGCCAGCCGTTGAGGCCCTGCGTCGCCATCCAGAAAAGGTTGGCGCGGACGTTGTAATCGTTCGGGCGAGCGAAAACCTTCGGCGCCTCTTCGACGAGCGCGAGAAGAAGCGCTTCCGCTTGACGGTCTTGGAGCGTCGCTTCTTGCGGGTGCGTAACATATTGCTCGACGACGTGAACGAACGTGTCGGCGATCCCGTTGGCGACTTGGCGCGGCGGGAGCGAGAAGGTCGTCGTCGGGTCGATAATCGAGAAGCGCGGGTAAACTTTCGTCGAGTAAAACGCGAGTTTTTCGTCCGTTTCTTTGCGGGAAATAACGGCGAAACCGTTCATTTCGGAGCCGGTCGCCGGGAGCGTGATCACGTCGGCCAGCGGAAGCGCGTCTTCGACCGGAGCGGCTTTCGCGAGAATGTCCCAAGGATCGGCGCCTTCGTATTTGGCCGCCGCCGCGATAAATTTCGTTCCGTCGAGCGTCGAGCCGCCGCCGACCGCAAGGAGGAAATCGATATTTTGGGTTTTGACGATTTCAACGGCTTTCATCAGCGTCGAGTATTGCGGGTTCGGCTCGATTCCGCCGAATTCGACGACTTCGAACCCGGCCAACGCGGCTTTGACTTGGTCGTAAACGCCGTTTTTGAAAATGGAGCCGCCGCCGTATGTCGTCAAGACTTTCGCGCCCGTCGGGACAAGTTCCGCAAGTTTCGCGATTTGACCTTGGCCGAAAACGATTTTTACCGGATTAAAAAATTCGAAATTATTCATCGGACGTCCTTAAAAACGAGCGGAACGCGAATGGAAACACGCTAAATACCGGATATAAAAAAAGACTCGCCGCAACGCGACGAGACAAAAAACAACCGGGCTCGCCGTTTCGCGGCGGAGAACATCGTTCGACCGCGACCGCGAAACGGCGAGTTACGGGAAGTCGGAGGAACGAGGTTTTCGCGTCGAACTCGGCGCGACCGTCGAGTCGGCGAGCGTTCGAAACGTTCGCTTTTTAAACGGTTAAACGCGGTTCGACGCGGAAAACGTCGGCTCAAAGAGCGATCACCAACCGATTTTCTTGAGGTTGTCGATGCAGTCTTTGGCGGATTCCCAAGGATTGACCTTGAATTGTTCTTGTTCGACGACGAACCATTCGGTGCCGCCTTTTTCGCGGCAAGCGTCGAGAACGGAAGCCCAATCGACTTTGTCGTCGGAGTCGGCGACCGCGCAACCGTGAACGTCGCCGTTCGATTTGATGTGAATGCACTTGCCGCGACCCGGGAGAGCGGCGATCGTTTCGGCCGGGGTCAGTTTGATCCCGTGTTTGCGCATGGCGTTGTTGGCCCACCCGACGTCGACTTGGGCGATAACGCGTTCGTCGCAGTTGTTGAAGAACGTCGTCCAAGCGGAATCTTCCGTGCCGTTGATGTAGAGGAAGTCGCCCGTGTGGCCGTGGAAACCGACGAGGCAGTCGAGTTTCGCGGCTTCTTCGGCGCACTTGCTCATTTCTTCGGCGATTTTCTTGTTCGAGTCATGGCTCGCGCGGATGCGACCTTCGAGACCGCCCGGAACGATCAGCTTGTTGAAGCCGAGAGCGTGGGCGATTTCCGCGCTCTTCTTGAGGGCGTCGCCTTGAATCGCGCCGAAACCGATGTGCGTGCTCGTCGCTTTGAGCCCGACGTCGTCGAGCATTTTGCGGAGTTCTTTCGGGTTATTGTCAAAGCCGTAATAACCGGCGAATTCGACGCCTTCGTAACCCATTTCGGCGACTTTCTTCAGCGCGCCCGGAACGTCTTTGCCGGCGACGTCGCGGAGCGAGTAGAGTTGCAGCGCGATCGGGATGCGTTTTTCGCCCTTTTTATAGGCGGCGAAAAGGGAAGACGGGAGGGAAGCGACGGCGACCGCGCCGAGACCGGCTTGCAGGAAGGAACGACGATTCATCATTGGAACAGGCCTTTCTAGCGGATAATCGCTAAAAATAAGGACGGGATAAATAACGCCCGCGCCGAACGTCGTCGCGACGGCCGAGTCTCGACGGAAAAACGGCGGAAAAGGCGATTTAGTTAAAATGGTAAAACAGACGGCGCGTCCGCCGCTCGCTTTTCTACAATTATAACGAATGAAGCGCGATTGTAAAACGGGTAAAAGCGCAAGATTTTCAATTTTTTCCATTTTCTTGCCTAAAGTCCGCTCTTTGGCGCGAAAATTCGGCGCGCGTATTGTTTTTTTGCTCAAAAGTTATATAAAATAAGGGCGCGTTCGGTTCGAATCGGCGAAAACGAGACGCGTCGAGGGGCGTTTGATAATTTGTTAATCGGCGCGTTATTTAAAAAATCAAAAACGAGAATTTTGCTTGGCGAGGAGGCGGTTCGATGGGGTTCGGTTTGGCGGTAAAGGCTTTTTTTGCGGCGCTTAAAAACGACGGAACGGCGGAGCGCGTCGCGGAGGCGTTGAACGGCGGTCCGACGGCGAAAAACGGAGCGGTTCCGGCGTTGGAGAACGCGAAAGAAACGAAAAAAGGCGGCGATTCGACCGTTCGACGGGGCGGTTCCGACGCGACGTCGGCCTTGGCGTTGTTGGCGGCGCTGCAACGGGAGGCGCGGTTCGTAGATTTTATCAAGGAGTCGCTCGACGGCGTCGACGACGCGGCGGTCGGGGCGGCGGCTCGCAACGTTCGGGATCGCTGCGCGTCGGCTTTGGAGCGGTTCTTTGAAATTCGTCCCGCTTTAGACGCCGAGGAGGGAACGGCGGTCGAGATCGACGCCGAGACGGCGAAAAATCCGGTTCGGCTTCGCGTTTTGGGACGCTCGGCGGAGCCCGACGCGGACGGCAAAGTCGCGGGGCGACTCGTTCACGCGGGTTGGGTCGCGAAGAAGGCGGCGCCGCCGGTTTGGGCAGGAGCGCCGGAGGACGCCGCGGCGTTGGCTCCGATCGAAATCGAGTGAAAAGGCCTTTTGATTTTTCGAAAAAAGCGTCGTTAATTAAGCGGCGGTTCTTTGGGAAAACGTTGAAAATAACGACGGCGTCGGTTTTGCTTGTTTTAGCGATAAAAACGGTCGCGACGGTCGGCGCGACGTCGCTTCATGAGAACGGCGTCGAATTTGCGGAAAACGGCGCGTTCGGCGGTCGGGGGGGCTTTCCTCGGAACGAAAAAAGCGTAAAATAGGGTTGAACCGATTTTGCGCGTTCAGCGTTTCGTTTTACGTTTTTAACATTAGCGCCGTTTTTTCGGACGGCGTCGGCGTCGACGTTTCGGGGACGGAGAGGGCCGGCGGCGGGAAAATCGGGAAATTGGGGCGCGACCGACGTTATTTTTCAGCGTTATGACAAATCAAGAACAACTGATCAACGATCTGCCGAAACAATACGACCACCAAGCGGCGCAAGCGCGTCAGACGGCGTTTTGGGAAGAAAAAGGCTTCTTTAACAGCGACGTTAATAAGGATAAAAAGCCGTTTACGGTCGTTATTCCGCCGCCGAACGTTACCGGCGCGCTCCATATGGGGCACGCGTTGAACGACACGCTTCAAGACGCGCTGGTGCGCATGAAGCGGATGCAAGGGTACGAAGCGCTTTGGGTTCCGGGCGTCGACCACGCCGGGATCGCGACGCAGGCGGTCGTCGAGCGTCGGTTGTTCGAGCTTGAAGGGAAAACGCGCTGGGATCTCGGTCGCGAAGCGTTGGTGCAACGGATTTGGGACTGGAAAGACCAATATCAACGCCGCATCGTCGGGCAAATTAAAGCGCTCGGCTGCAGCTGCGACTGGCGCCGCGAGCGTTTCACGCTCGACGACGTTTGCGCGAAAGCGGTGCGTCATTTCTTCTACAAACTCTTCGCCGAAGGGCTGATTTACCGCGGAAAGCGTCTCGTCAACTGGGACGTTACGCTCCAAACTGCGGTCAGCGACGACGAAGTCTTCCACGAAACGGTCGCCGGGAATTTCTGGTACCTGAACTATCCGGTCGTCGACCCGCAAGAGGGCGAGCCGGAGTTCGTTACCGTCGCCACGACGCGACCGGAAACGATGCTCGGCGACGTCGCGGTCGCGGTTCACCCCGATCCGGCGGCGGAATTCGACCGCGTCGAGAAAGAACTCCGCGCCAAGTTGGCCGACTGCCCGGAACGCGAAAAAGACGAGGTTCAAGCGGAACTCGACGACTTGCTCCAACGCCGCGTCGACTCGCTTCCGCGTTTGATTAAGCTCGCCGAAATGGCGAAAGCCGGGCGCAAGGTCGTTTTGCCGCTCCAAAACCGCGAAATTCCGCTTGTCGCCGACGTTTGGGCGAAGCCGGAAAAGGGGACCGGTTGCGTCAAAATCACTCCGGCGCACGACCCGAACGACTACGAAGTCGGGAAGCGTCAAGACTTGCCCGCGATCAACCTCTTGAACCGCGACGGCACGTACAACGAAAACGCCGGCAAATATCAAGGGCTCAACCTTAAAAAGGTTCGTCAAGCCGTCTTGGCCGACCTGGAAGAACTCGGCGTCCTCGTTAAGGTTGAAGACCGCGTGATCGAAATCGCGACGTCCGACCGTTCGAAGACCGCCATCGAGCCGTATCTTAACGACCAATGGTTCGTTAAGATGGCCGATTTGGCGCAAACGGCGATGGACGCGGTCGAAAACGGCGAAGTCAAAATCGAGCCGAAGCGCTACGCCAAGGGGTACCTCGACTGGCTCTCCGAAAAACGCGACTGGCCGATCGGGCGCCAGCTTTGGTGGGGGCACCGCATTCCGATTTGGTATACCGACGCGACCGAAGCGGAGCTCGAAGCCGCGTTCGCCGGGCGCGCCGACGTGATGTGGAGTCCGGACGAATCGACCGGCGGTTGGCTCGTCTGCTCGCAAACGGAAGATTTGGCCGAAGACGCGGTTCCGGGGCGCAAGCTCATCCGCGAAGAAGACGTTCTCGACACCTGGTTCAGCTCGGCGCTTTGGCCGCACTCGACCCTCGGTTGGCCGGAAAAAACGGCGGAACTCGACTACTATTACCCGACGAGCGTCCTGATCACCAGTCGCGACATCATTAGCCTTTGGGTCGCGCGGATGGTTTTGGCCGGTTACTTTAACACCGGGAAAAAACCGTTCGAAACGGTCTTTATTCACCCGAAAATTTTGGACAAGTACGGCGAAGGGATGTCGAAGTCGAAGGGGAACGGCGTCGACCCGATCGCGGTGATGGAGAAATTCGGCGCCGACGCGCTCCGTTTCGCTCTCGCGTTCCTGACGACCGACAGCCAAGACGTGCGTCTCTCGCTCGACTTCGAATGCCCGCACTGCGGCGCGACGGTCGAACAAACGAAGAAAAACCGCACTCTGCCGCGCATCGACTGCCCGAAATGCAAGAAAGCGTTTTCGACGCAATGGGCCGAAACCGAAGAAGACAAAGCGCTTCCGCTCGGCCCGGTCGTCGGCGAACGTTTCGAAGTCGCCCGCAACTTCTGCAACAAACTGTGGAACGCCTCGCGCTTCGTCATGATCAATTTGGAAGGCTTCGAGCCGAAAGCGATCGACCCGAGCGAGCTTCTCGTCGAAGACCGCTGGATTTTGAGCCGTTTGGCGAGCGTTGCGAAGCGCGTTACGGAATCGCTCGAACGTTACAAGTATTCGGACGCCGCCCGCGCGCTGTACGACTTCGCTTGGGACGAGTTCTGTAGTTTTTACGTCGAAATTTCGAAGTCGCGGCTCTTCGACCCAGCGCGTCGAAACTTGGCGCAAAACGTGTTGCTGACGGTTTTGGATTCGCTCCTGCGGCTCCTGCACCCGATCGCGCCGTTCGTTACCGAGGAGGTTTGGCGCCGTTTGGCCGACTTCGCTCCGGTTCGCGGCGCCGTCCCGACGCAAGCGACCGAAAGCGTTTCGATCGCGCCTTGGCCGACCGTCGACGAAGCGGCGATCGACCCGGAAATCGAGGCTCGTTTCGCGCAATTCCAAGAGGCGTTGCGCTGCGTTCGCGAAGCTCGCGCCCGTCAAAACGTCCCGCCGAAGACCGAGGTGAAGTTCGCCGTCAAGTGCGACGCCGACGTCGCCGCGCTTCT
Source organism: Thermoguttaceae bacterium (assembly GCA_017559825.1). Lineage (GTDB taxonomy): Bacteria > Planctomycetota > Planctomycetia > Pirellulales > Thermoguttaceae > RUG369. The sequence goes on from JAFYQR010000232.1 coordinate 12,972, forward strand.
CGACCCGATGAAGGATTACTTCCGTTCGATGGCCGGAGCGGTCGCGACCGGGTTCGGCCCCGACGTCGAGCCGCCGGTTCTTTCGTCGAACGCCGCCGCGCCGGGGATGGAGATTTACGTCGACGTCGCCGAGTTGATTGACGTCGCGACGGAAATCGCCAAGAAGGAAAAGGAAATCGAGAAGCTCGAAGGCTTCATTAAGTCGAAAGAAGCGAAACTTTCCGGCGGTTTCGCCGAAAAGGCCCCGGCGCATGTCGTCGAGAAGGAACGCGCTTCGCTTGAAGAGTTGAAAACGCAACGCGACGTCAACGTCGCGACGCTCGAACGTTTGCGAGCGGTCGCCGCGTCGAAATAAGCGTCGACGTTTGAAAACGGCGCGGCGGCGAAAGTCGCGTCGTCTTCTTGAAATTTAACGAATTTAACGTCGAAACCGACGGGCGAGTCGCTAGCGTCGGTCGATTTTGACGATTTTGACGGCGGAACCGTGTCGAAAACGATCGGGCGTTCGCCGTCGATAAGCCGATTACCCGAGAACGCGTCGACGTTTGTCGCCCAAAACGGCGAGCGCGTCGGCGCAAAACGTGCAAAAAGCAAGAAAGAAAAGAAGAAATGAGCAATTCCTGCAGCTGCTGCAACGATAAAATCCGTCCGAACTTCAAAAAAGGGGACGGGCTCGTTCCCGCGATCGCGCAAGATTATAAAACCGGCGAAGTCCTGATGATGGCGTACATGAACGAGGAAAGCTACGAAGAAACGCTGAAACTCGGTTACGCCGTTTACTACAGCCGCAGCCGCAACAAACTTTGGCGCAAAGGCGAAGAACGCGGCAACGTCCAAAAAGTTCACGGGATTTACATCGACTGCGACTGCGACACGCTCCTCTTGAAGGTCGACCAAGTCGGCGGTTCCGCTTGTCACGAAGGTTACCCGAGCTGCTTCTTCCGTCAACTCCAAGGCGACGATTACGTCGTCGTCGGCGAACGCGTCTTCGACCCGAAAGAAGTTTACAAGAAGTAAGTTTCTCGACGTTGGAACGCTAACGGCGCCGTTTGACGTAAACGCGCCGCGCTAAATAACGAAAAAACAAAGTCGCGGGCAGGGGAGGCGCAAGAACGAGCGTTCGACCGCCTCCTTGCTTCCCGGCGCTTTGAAAAATAAATAACGAACGAAAAAGAAAGAAATCAAATGTCCGACAAATTGCTGAAACTCGGCATTCCGGCCGGCAGCCTCCAAGAAGCGACGGTCGAACTCTTCCGCAACAGCGGTTACAACATTTCGGTCGAAAAACGCAGCTATTTCCCGTCGATCGACGACGACGAAATCGAATGCATGCTGATTCGCGCTCAAGAAATGGCGCGTTACGTCGCCAACGGCGTTCTCGACGCCGGGCTTACCGGGCACGACTGGATCGTCGAAACCGGCGCCGACGTTATCGAAATCGCCGAGCTGATCTTCTCGAAGGTTAGCCGCCGCCCGGTTCGCTGGGTTCTCTGCGTTCCGGAAAGCTCGCCGGTTCAAACGGTTAAAGACCTCGAAGGCAAAACGATCGCGACCGAAGCCGTCGGTCTCACCAAGGCTTATTTGGCGAAACACGGCGTTACCGCGAACGTCGAGTTCAGCTGGGGCGCGACCGAAGTCAAACCGCCGAAACTCGCCGACGCCATCGTCGAAGTCACCGAAACCGGCAGCTCGCTCCGCGCGAACAAGCTCCGCATCGTCGACGAAATCCTCCAAAGCACGACGCGCTTTATCGTCAATAAAGACGCTTACGCCGACGCTTGGAAGAAAGAAAAGATCGACGATATCGTCCTGATGCTCAAAGCGACGCTCAACGCCGAAAGCAAAACGGGCCTCATGATGAACGTCCCGAAAGACAAACTCGACGCCGCGCTCGCGATCCTTCCGGCGCTCGACGCTCCGACGGTGATGCCGCTCGCGAACTCCGACGAGTTCGACGTGATGACGGTCGTCGACAAAAAAGCGGTTCGCGCGCTCGTTCCGGAACTGAAAAAGGCCGGCGCTCGCGGAATCGTCGAGTTCCAAGTCAAGAAAATCATCGACTGACGCGGAACGTCGAACGCTTCGTTTTCGGCGAAAATCGGTGTTTTATCGCTCCTAAACGGAGCCGACGCGCGATTTTTCGCCGAAACGAGCGCGATTCGCAAAAAAATCGTTGATTTTGTCGGCGCGTTCGACTAAAATAAAAGAAACGGCGTTTTTTAACGTTTCTCGAAATCGCGGCTTTGCTCCGACGGTTCCGAGCGTTTCGTCGTTTCTTGGCGGAGGCACTTAGCGACGTATCCGGACGACCGGCGCGACGTCGGCGTTTGGAGCGCTATAGTATTTAATGACAAAATCGAAACGAGGAAGGGCGCGAACGATGAAAAAGTCGGCGAAGCGGCGAACGAGAATTTTAGGAGGCGCGGCGTTGTTGAGCGCGGCGATTTTCGGGGCCGGTTGGGGCGTTTCGGAAGCGAGCGCGTCGGAACCGGCGGCGACTCCGGCTTTTGCGGCGGCGTTGACTCCGTTCGTCGAGTCGGGAAGCGCGCCCGGCGCCGTCGTCGTTGTCGCGTCGCCGACCGAGATTTTAGCGGTCGAAGCGGTCGGTTGGGCCGACGTCGAAGCGAAACGCCCGATGCGCGCCGACTCCTATTTTTGGATTGCGTCGCAAACGAAAGCGGTCGTCGCGGCGGCGGTCATGATCTGCGTCGACGAAGGGAAGCTCGACCTCGACGCGCCGGTCGAAACGTATTTGCCGGAACTTCGCGGCCTCGTCGTCGCGGAGCCGCGAGACGACGGAACGACCGTTTTGCGTCCGACGAAAACGCCGCCGACTCTCCGTCGCGCGCTCAGCCATACGGCCGGTTTTCGCTTCATCACCCCTTATCAAGAAGCGTTTGGAATCGATTCGCTTCCGGTTCGGCGGCTGATGAAAACGGTCGCTATGACGCCGCTGATCGCGGAGCCGGGAACGCGCTACTCCTACTCGAACCTTGGAATCGACGTCGCGCAGGCGGCGGTCGAGGCGGTCGTTGGGAAGCCGTTCGAGGAGTTCGTCGAGGAGCGGATTTTCGCGCCGCTCGAGATGACCGACGCGACCTTTTACCCGAGCCCCGAACAGCTCGAACGCTTGGCGACGCCTTACGGTTGGAACGCAGACGCCGGGCGCTTGAAGCCGATTCGTTTCGCTCAAATACCGTCCCTCGACGACGGTTCGCCGCGTTACGCCGAGGGAGGCGGGGGGCTTTTCTCGTCGGCGACGGATTTTGTCAAATTTTATCAAATGCTGGCGGGGCGCGGCGTCGGGGCGAACGGAAAACGAATTTTATCGGAAAAAGCGGTCGAGACGATGACGGCGAAACAGACCGGCGACGCCGTCGACGCGCGATACGGGTTCGGGTTGACGGTCGACGATCGAACGTTCGGGCATGGCGGCGCGCTTGGAACGCAGGGCGTCGTTTATCGCGACGGAACGGTCGGCGTTTACTTGGTCGCGGTTGGAGGAACGCCGAAACAGAGTGAAATGGAGCGCGCGTTCCGAACCGTTTTGGAAAAAATCGCGACCGAGCGTTCCGAAAATAACGAAAAATAACGCCGAAAACCAACGGAGAAAAGCCGTTAAAATCCGCGAAGTTTGCGCCGTTTGCCGCGCAAGCGAAACGAAAGGGAAAACGACGATGAAAATTTTGCGATTCGACAGCGTCGGCGGCGCGTCCGGCGATATGATTTTGGGCGCGTTGGTCGGTTTGGGCGTCGACCCGCGATATATCGAACGGGAGTTGCGCCGTTTGATTCCCGACCCGTTTTCCTTGAAAGTCGGCGAAAAATCGGAGTTCGGCGCGACCGGCGTCTATTTGACGGTCGACTTGAACCCGGAAAAAGCGGCGGCGGAAGACGCTTGCGAGTTGAAGCGCGAAAAGAAGCGTTGCGGCAAAAACAAATGCGAACGCGGTTGTAAACACGACCATTCGCGCGACGGCGAACGCGACCGTAAACACGATCATTCGCACGACGGCGAACGCGGTTGCAAATACGACCATTCGCGCGACGGCGAACGCGACCGTAAACACGACCATTCGCACGGCGAACACGACCATTCCCACGACTGCGACCATTCCCACGACTGCGACCATTCGCACGGCGAACACGACCATTCCCACGACTGCGACCATTCGCACGGCGAACACGGTCATAAACACGCTCGTTCGCGCGAACGCGAACACGTTCACGGGCGGACGTTCGCGTCGATTAGGAAAATGATCGCCGATTCGCCGCTCGACGAGAAAACGAAACGCGACGCGACGGCGGCTTTTGAAGCCTTGGCGGTCGCGGAGGCGGAAGCGCATCAAAAACCGGTCGACGAAGTGCATTTCCACGAAGTCGGCGCGGTCGATTCGTTGGTCGACACGGTCGGTTGCGTCCTCGCCTTGAACGCGCTCGGCGTCGACGGGATTTCGCTCTCGCCGTTGCCGGTCGGCGAAGGGACGTTCCGCTGCGCGCACGGCGTTTACCCTCTTCCGGCGCCCGCGACGTCGATTTTGTTGCGGAATTACGGGCTTCCGACGTCCTCCGATAACGAGCGTTGCGAAATGTTGACGCCGACCGCCGCCGCGCTCTTCGCCGTTTGGGAAAAGAAGGCGATTCCGACCGGCGCCCGAATCGTCGCGACCGCCAACTCCTTCGGAACGCGGAAGATGGTAACGCGGCCGAATCTGTTGCGCGCGTCGATTTACGAAACGGATAACGTCGCCGACGGAAGCGAAAAAACGTCCGGAAAGTCGCCGGAACCGGAAAAGTCGAGCGCTTGGGAGGCGCGATACAACGTTGAAACGCTGTACGAGTTGGCGACGAACGTCGACGACGCGACCGGCGAGCGGTTGGCGACCGTCGCGACCGCGCTTTTCGACGCCGGCGCCCTCGACGTTTGGACGACGCCGATTCTGATGAAAAAAGGCCGCCCGGCTTGCAAGTTGAGCGCGCTCGTCGCCGCCGAGAAGCGCGAAGCGGTCGTCGACGCGATTTTTCGGACGTCCGGAACGTTCGGAGTTCGCGAAACGACGGTTTGCCGTCGGGCGTTGGCGCGGCGTTGGGAGACGGTCGAAACGGCGTTTGGTTCGATTCGCGTCAAAATCGGAGAAACGCTCGACGGCGAGACGACGGTCGCGGCGCCGGAGTTCGCCGACGTCGACGAAGCGGCGCGAAAAGCGGGCGTTCCGTTCGACCGCGTTTATCGAGAAGCGGCGGCGCGATTCGATTTTTAACGTTTAAAAAACGAACGGCCAAGCGGCGCGACGGACGGCGTTTGGTCGCTCGACGCTATTTCCTTGTTTGACGATTAACGAAAACGCCGAATTTAACGAAAGCGGCGGCTCTCCGCGAACGCAGGAGCGGTTGCGGACGCTTTTTTCCTTGTTTTTACGACGCGAACGGCGCGCTCGACGGAACGCGTTAGAATAAAGAGGCGCAAATGGATCACCCGCGAGAAGAAAACGCTTGTCTCGAAACCGGTAAAATTTGCGAAACCGGCGAAAACGTTAAGAACGCCGTCTTCGATCCGGTTCACCCGCCGCTCCGCGTCGTCGGCGCTCGGGCGCACAATTTGAAAAACGTCGACGTCGATATTCCTTGGAATCGCCTCACCGCGCTGACCGGGCCGAGCGGGAGCGGGAAAAGCTCGCTCGCGTTCGACACGATTTACGCCGAGGGACAGCGGCAGTATATCGAAAGTCTTTCGATTTATTCGCGCCAATTTTTGCACCAGCTCGAGCGTCCGGACGTCGACTCGGTCGTCGGGCTGCAGCCGACGGTCGCCGTCGATCAGCGTTCGAACGGGCAAAATCCGCGGAGCACGGTCGCGACGTTGACGGAAATCTATGACTTTTTGCGCCTTTTGTACGCTCGCGTCGGCGTCGCTCACTGCTATCGTTGCGGGCGGCCGATTCGGCGGCAAACGGTCGAGCGGATGGCGGAGGAGATTTCGCGTCTTCCGGCGAACACGCGATTTATGCTCTTGGCGCCGATCGTTCGCGGGAAGAAGGGGGCGCACAAGGACGTTTTTCGACGGTTGGCGAAGACCGGTTTCACGCGGGCTCGCGTCGACGGGGGCCTCGTCGAACTCGCGTCGGCGCCGGAACTCGACGCGAAAAAAGCGCATACGATCGAGGCGATCGTCGACCGTTTGATTTTGCGCGAAGGAATCGAAGCGCGGCTGATCGAGTCGCTGAAGCTCGCTTTGCAACAGAGCGAGGGGCTCGTTTGTTGTCTTTACGAGAAGGAGCGCGTAACGACCGCCGAAGGGAAGACGCGCAGCGTTTGGAAAGACGTGCTTTTTAGTTCGCTTTACTCCTGTCCGAAGTGCGGCGTCGGCTACGCGGAGTTGGAGCCGCGCTCGTTTAGCTTCAACAGTCCTTACGGCGCCTGTCCGACGTGCCAGGGCGTCGGCAAAATCGAGGCGTTCGATCCGGAGGCGCTCGTTTCGAATCCGGAAGTTTCGCTCGCCGGCGGAGCGCTCGCGCTCGGCAAAGGCTTGGCGACGTCGACGCAACGAAAGTTACGGGCGCTTTTGGAAACGTTCGAACGCGTCGCTCCCGAGGCGGCCGCCGCTCCGCTCGGCTCTTGGGACGATAAAACGCGCAAAATCTTTTTTTACGGCGAAGAACGCGACGACGAACAAGCCGGCCTTGGCGCCAACGGCGCGGAAGACGCCGTCGACGACGCGGAGGAGGTCCCGGCGCCGAAAAGCGAATCGAAGGAAGCGATTTCGAGTCGTCTTTTGAGTCCGGAGCGCGAGTCGTTGATTTTGGAAGACGACCGCGCGCTGTTGTCGTTGATGAGCGGTTCGAAAGAGCAAAACGAAACGGCGGCGAGCGAAGCGACCGCAACGGAAGCGGACGGCCCGAAAGAACGCGGAAACGGCGAAACGGGCTCGGCGGGCGAAACGGTCGAACCGTTCGCGGGACTGATTCCGACGCTCGACGCGGCGTTCGAAGGGGCGAAAAGCAAGCGAGAGCGCGATTATTTGGCGACCTTCCGCGGCGAAGTCGTTTGTCCGGATTGCGGCGGCGCTCGGGTGCGTTTGGAGGCGCGTTCGGCGACGGTCGCCGGGAAGAAAATTCACGAGGCGACCGCGCTGACCGTCGTCGAAGCGCTCGATTGGTTCCAAAAACTGACGTTTCAGCCGGTCGAGCAAGAGATCGCGGCGCCGATCGTCGGGCAGATTCTCGAACGTTTGAACGCGATGAATCGACTTGGGCTCGACTATTTGACGCTCGACCGAGCGGCGGACACATTGAGCGGCGGCGAGTTGCAGCGCGTTCGTTTGACGACCGGGTTAGGCTCCGGATTGGCGGGCGTTTGCTACATCTTGGACGAGCCGTCGACCGGGTTGCATCCGCGCGACAACGAGAAATTGATCGAGGCGCTGCGCGCTCTTTGCGACCGCGGGAACACCGTGCTCGTCGTAGAACACGACGAGGCGATCATGGAGCGCGCCGACTGGCTGATCGACGTCGGGCCCGGCGCCGGGGAGTTTGGCGGCGAGATTTTGGCGCAAGGGACGCCCGCGCAAGTCGCCGCCGAGGCCGTTTCCGCGACCGGACGTTATTTGAGCGGCAAAGCGAAGATTCCCGTCCCGGAAAAACGCCGTAAAATCGTTAAAACCCGTTCGATCGTACTCGAAGGCGCGACGACGAATAATTTGAAAAACGTAACGGCGACGTTCCCGCTGGGCGCGTTCACCTGCGTTACCGGCGTCAGCGGCTCCGGCAAGAGCTCGCTCTTGAACGAAACGCTTGTTCCGGCGCTGCGAAGGCGTTTGAGCGGCGCCGGGACGCGCTCGACGCAGTTCAAGAGTTTGCGCGGGGCGAGCCGCGTCGACAAGCTGATTCAAATCGATCAATCGCCGATCGGTAGAACGCCGCGGAGCAATCCCGCGACTTACGCCGGTATTTTCGACGAAATCCGCAAAGTTTTCGCCAATTCTCGAGACGCGAAACGGCGCGGATATAAAGCGGGGCGGTTCAGCTTCAACGTCGCCGGCGGACGTTGCGAGGAGTGCCAAGGGCAAGGGATTCAAAAGATCGAGATGCACTTCCTGCCCGACATGCGCGCCGTCTGTCCGGTTTGCGAAGGGAAGCGGTTCAATCGGCAAACGCTTGAAGCGCGGTACAAGGAGAAATCGATCGCCGACGTGCTCGACATGTCGGTCGACGAAGCGCGCGAGTTTTTCTCCAATTACCCGACGATCGTGCGCCAGCTGGAAAGTTTCCAACAGGTTGGACTCGGGTATTTGCGGCTTGGGCAATCTTCGACCACTCTTTCGGGGGGGGAGGCGCAGCGCGTGAAGTTGGCGACCGAGTTGGCGCGCGTCGAAACGGGGAACACGTTGTACGTCTTGGACGAGCCGACGTGCGGGCTGCACTCGCAGGACGTCGAGAAATTGCTCGAAGTGTTGCGGCGCTTGGTCGACGCCGGGAACACCGTCCTCGTCGTCGAGCACTGTCTCGACGTGATGAAAGCGGCCGACTGGATTATCGACATGGGCCCGGAAGGGGGCGTCGACGGCGGCGAAATCGTCGCGACAGGAACGCCGGAAGAGATCGCCGCGTTGGAAAATAACGAAACCGGGCGGTTTTTGCGGGCGGCGCTGGCGAAATAGCGGGCGCTAAGCGGTGTAAAATTCGTTTTATTGTTAAAAACGTTAAAATCGGCGACGTCCGAAGGAGCGAGCAAAATGGAGCGAAACGAAACGACTCGACGCGGGTTTTTGAAGCGAAGCGTCGAGGCGGCGAGCGCGGCGGCGTTCGCGGGCGTTTTCTCGACTTTCGAACGGGCGAGCGCGAACGACTCGGCGGCGAACACGGCCGTAAAGGCTGCGAAATCGAAAAATTCGGCGCCGCCGACGGCTTCGGCGGCGCGGTCGCAAGAGACGGAGCGCGTTTTTCCGGCCCGATTCGATTTGAAGTTGACGAAACGCCGAACGCGTTCGACCGACTCGTACACGCAGGGGCTCGTTTTCGAAGTCGACGCCGAAACGGGACGCGAAATTTTGTATGAAAGCGGCGGGCGGTACGGAAAGTCGATTTTGCGTAAAATCGACCTCGAAACGGGGAAAATTTTGCAAGAATATCGATTTTCGAAGCGTTATTTCGCCGAGGGAATCGCCGTCGTCGACGACCGAATTTTCGCGTTGACTTGGCGGGAGCGGGCTTGTTTCGTTTTCGATAAAAAAACGTTCGAAAAACTCGACGAGTTTCGGTATTCCGGCGAGGGCTGGGGGCTCGCGTTCGACGAGGCGGCCGGAACGTTGGCGATGAGCGACGGAACGGCGCGGATTCGCGTTCTCGACCCGACGACGTTTCGACAAAAACGGACGTTCGACGTTTTTTATCTCGACGCGAGCGGAAAGAAACGTGAATTGGTCAATTTGAACGAGTTGGAGTTTGTCGGCGGCGAGCTCTGGGCGAACGTTTATCAAACGAACAACGTCGTTCGGATCGATCCGACGACCGGGCGCGTTCTGCAAGCGGTCGATTTTTCGAAAATCGTGCCGGAATCGTTGCGTTCGAGTTACGAGCGCGTATTGAACGGAATCGCGTTTGACGGCTCGAAAAGCCGACTCTTTTTGACCGGGAAATGTTGGCCGACGCTCTTTGAATTTGCGGCGACTCCCGGCGAAACGGCGGCGAAAACGATTTAGCGAAGCAGAACGTCGCGGCGTTTTTTAGGTTCGGCGGCGCGGCGAACCGTCTCGAACGATTTTGACGGGCGCGCCGATTTTGCGCCGGTTTCGGCGAGGAGAAAGGAGCGAAAGCGGCGATGACGGCGGCGTTTTTGGCGATTTTAGTCGGTTGGATCGCGATTCTAGGAGCGGCGTTCGGAAGCTTTTTCAACGTCGTGATCTGGCGCGTGCCGGAGGGGATGAGCTTGATTTCGCCGCCGTCGCATTGTCCGAAGTGCGGCGCTCGCGTGCGTCCGTTCGACAACGTGCCTGTGCTCGCTTGGCTCTGGCTTCGCGGGCGTTGCCGGGATTGCAAGGCGCCGATTAGCGCTCGCTATCCGTTCGTCGAGTTCTTATGTTGCGCGGTCGCGGCGCTTTACGGCGCGTCGATTTTGGTCGGCGGCTGGATCGGTTTCGCGTCGCAAACGTTGAATTGGAGCGATTTTGCCGAATATTCAGCCGCGTGGGAGGCGGCGGTCGCGGCGTTCGAGGCCGATCCGACGCAAACGACGGCGCTGACTTTCGACGGTTATTGGGCGGCGGCGCAAAAGGCGGTCGCGCTTTCGTTCGTTTGGGCGTTCGCTGCTTACGCGGCGCTGATTCTTGGGTTCGTCGAATGGGACAAGGGCGCCGTTCCGAAGTCGTTGGTTCTTTTCGCGGCGGCGGTTCCGGGCGTCGGGCTTTTAACGATCTTAACGCTCGACGGCGGCGCTTTCGCCGAACATTGCGGCGTTTTTTTCGCGAGCGTCGGTTTAGGCGCGGCGTCGACGGCGCTCTTTTGGCGAGCGATTTCGCGTTCGGAGCGAGCGGAGGCGGCGGCGCTCGGGGCGCTTTGGGGATTCTGCGCCGGTTGTTGGGGCGCGGCTCTCGTCGCCGTTTTACTCGGCGTCGCAACGGCGGTTCGACGCAAAACCGGGCGCAACGTTTTCGGGCTCTTGGTTTTTGCGGCGATCGTCGCGCTCGCCGTCGGCGAAAGCGTTTGGTTCGCGACGCGTTAAGTTCCGCGAGGGCGATAAAAAAAAGCCCGACGCGAAACGCCGGGCCGTTGTTAAAATAGAGAGCGAAGGACGATTATTCGGCCGGTTTCGTTTCCGGTTGCGCCGGAGTTTCTTCCGCTTTCGGCGCCGCGTTTTCTTTTGTTTCCGCCGGTTTCGACTCGGCGTTTTCTTCCGTTTCCGCCGGTTTCGACTCGGCGTTTTCTTCCGTTTCCGCCGGTTTCGACTCGGCGTTTTCCGCTTCCGGCGTCGGAACGATCAAGCCGGGGCGAACGATGTGAAAGCGCGAGCCGCCGTTCGAGCCGCCGAGCGATTGAGCGATCGGCGCGAGATTTTGCGGGCGTTCGGCAGGAGTCAATTTCGTTTCGGTCAATTTGCCTTTGCGGAAAAATTCGACTTTAACGACTTTATCGCCGGCTTTGTCGACAATTTTCGCGACGTCCGCGGCGCGGGCGACCGGCTCGCCGTCGATTTTAACGACGACGTCGAAACGTTTCAGCCCGGCTTTTTCGGCGGGGGAGTCCGGCGCGATGTATTGAAGCAAAATACCTTGGTTCGGCTCGATCGGGAGTTGCGCGACGAGAAGCTCCGGCGTCGGCTCGACCGTCGCGCCGATCCAGTATTTGCTTGGCGCCGTCGCGATCGAGGCGTTCGAGTCGTCGCTCAAAACGAGCGAGCCGTTCGAGCCGAGACGGCGGCGCAACTCGTCGAACTGGGCGCGCATCCGTTCTTCTTGTTCGCGCATTTGCGCTTCCATTCGGCGCATCGCTTCGAACGGCGAGGCGTTCGGGCCGCCGAAAACGTCGTCGTCGAAGTCGAAATGGAAGACGCGACCGGGCGCGGTTTGACCGTTCGGGAGTTGAATCGTCGCGTCGGCGGCGTCGCCTTCGAGCGTTTTTTCCTCGCTTTCAACGAGTTGGCCGTCGCGCCAAACTTTCTTCGTTTGAACGGTTTTGCCGTCCGGGCCGGTTTTGCTCTCGACGACGACCGAGAAGGAGCCGTTCGCCGTTCGAAGCGCGGCGGCGTTCGCGTCGGACGCTTCGGCGGCGGTCGGTTGGGCGGGCTCTTTCAGCTGCTTGGTTTGCGCGACGGCGATTCCTCCGCCGACGAGACAAGCGGTCAAAACGCCGCAAGCCAACGGCAAACGACGGGAAAGCGAGCGGTTCGAAAACGCGATTCGGTTCATTTTTCAACTCCTTTTTAAAAACGGCGCGACGCGGCGCGTTTCTTGGGGCTTTCGATGGTTGAATACTGTTTGTTTATTAGTTTTGATTGAAAATATTAAATTCGGCGCGTTATTGATAAACGGGAACAATTTCTCCGCGGATTTCGTACACGTCGACAGGCAAAACGACCGTTCGACCGTCGTCGAGCGGAAAGCGGAGCTCGTCGCGAACCGTTTGAACGCGCCCGCCGGACGCTCGCAGCGCCTCGACGATTTGCGGCGGAACGTCGGCGCGGGCCGCTCGGAGCGCCGCGAGGTCGCGGGAGTCGCCTTCGACGCAAGGAACGGCGAC
>JAFYQR010000233.1 GCA_017559825.1 Thermoguttaceae bacterium
AAAAGCGTCCGGCGCGGAACTCGGTTCGCATCGCCGCCAACGAACGCTCGACGTCGACCGCCGCGGCGCGTCGGTCGCCCAAGCCGTTCCGCTCGAACCTCGCCGTCGCTCGGAGCCGCGACGCTTCACAGAAAAACGCGACCTCGTTCTCGTCCTCGACGCGCCGTCCGGCGAGCGAACGGGTCGCCGCCAAAATCGCGACGCGATATTTTTTCGCCTTTAACGCCGCCTCGGCCCAAAAATGCCAAACGTTTTTCTCCGACGCGTCGCCCTTGCCGAACGTTGCGCGCGTCTTTCGTGCTAATCTGCGAAAAATAGCGAAGATGCGAAACGCGGCGTCGAACCGCCCCTCCTCCGCGGCGAGCGTTCCAAAGAAGCACCCTAAAACGCAGTACGCCTTCAAAAACTCCCGCGCCGCCGCCAAGCGAAACGCCGGATTCGCGCCGCCGTCCGCCAAAGCGTCGAGTCCGCCCGTTTCGCCCGTTTTCTCTATTTTGTCTCGATTTTTAACCAACGTCGCCGCTTCGAGCGCCCGACGCTCGGCGAGCGGATAAATTTTTTCGAAAATCCGACGCGCTTCGTCGAACCGCCTTTCCTCGGTCAGCGTCGCGGCGACGAACGCTTGCGCCGTCAACGAATCGGGCGTCGGTCGCTCCGGGTCGGAGCCGTCGAGCCGCGCCCAACCGTCGACCGCCTCGCCCAACGCCGCGCGTCCCCGAGCGCCGAATCCGCGCCGCACCAAAAAAGCCCTTCGGCGAATTTGACCTCCGGAGCCGTTTCCTCGACCGTTTCGGCCAGCTCGCTCGACCGCCGCAACGCCGCGTCGGCCCGCTCGAACCGTTCCTTCGCGACGAAAAACGCTCCGTTCGTTTGCACCGAGGAGAGCGCCGCCGTCGAATTAATGTACCAAAAACCGAGTTCGGCGCTTTCGCGGTCGTCGGCGGCCCAATCCCTCTCCGCCGCCTCCTCCGTTCGACGGGCGAAACGAGCGGCCAGGCGCCCGCGTCCCGCCGGTTCCTCGCGCAAAAAATAAAGAACGAGCGACGCGAAAATCGCGAAAACGCCGCCGTCGAACCCGCTTTCTTCAAGGTTGCGCCGAGCGTCGTCGAGCGCGCCCCAATAAAGGTCGCTCGCGGTCGCCGAATCGTTCCGAGCTTCCGCCAACGCGCCGAGCCGCCGCCGAGTCGCCGCCCGCCGCGCCAAAATCTCCGGCGTTTCCCCGACGAGCGCCGTCTCGCGTCCCAACAGCTCCTCGACTTTTTCGAACGCCGCGACGGTCTCCGGACGCCGCAGCGAATCCGCCGCCGTTCCGATCGCCGAATAAAACCCGCCGAGCGCGAACAAATCGAGCGGTCGCTCTCCGTCCGAACGCGCCTCCAACGCCGCTCCGGTCGCGATCAAAAACGCCCAGCCTTCGTCGCCTCGGGAGCGAGACGTCAGCCAATGCAGGTACGCCGCGCCGATTTCGCCGAGCCGAATCTTCGCCAACGCGGCCGCCGCGTCGTCTTCTTCGCTCGCTCGCCGACTCGCGTCGAACGCCGCTTGAAACGCCCGTTCGATCTCGGCGTCGAAAGCTCCGGGTCGGATCGCGTCGACGTCGGTTTCGCCGTCCTCGCCCGCGGCGCCGCGCTCTTCCGCTCGCCGCTCGGCCAAACGGAGCGTCGCCGCCTGCAGTTGCCAAAGCGCGCCCCAACTCGCCAAAACCTCCGCGTCGCTCGGCGCTTCGAGCCCGCTCAAACGCCGTGAAACGCCGACCGTCTCCGCCGCCGCCAACGCGAGCGCGCCCTTCTCGAAATAAAGATCGGTCAGTTTGTCGAGCGCCCAAGAAAGCGGACTCGCCATGTTCCAATCGCCGGCGAGCAACCGCCGTTCGACGACGCGAGCGCAAGTCGTCAAGTCGACGAAAAGAGCCCGCGCCTTCGGATCGTCCGCCGTCGACGCCGCGAAACGAGCTCGAAGACGCTCGACGTCGACCGCCGAAACGCTCGACGCGGCTTCTTCTCTTTCGCGGTCTCCCCTATTTTCGCCATACTCGCCGTTCCCCGCCGTCTCCGCGACTTGCGCCGACCGCCGAAAGCGCCGGAACCAACGTCGGAAGAATCGTTTTTCCTCCGCGTTTTCGCTCGCCTCGTCCTTTGCGCGGCCTTCGTCGGTTTCGCTATTTTCGCCAACTTCGTCGGTTTCGCTCGACGCGGTTTTCTCAGCGGTTTCCGCGTTCTCTTTATTTTCGCCCGCTTCGTCGTCGCGAAAACGCCGTCCTAAAAGCGGCTCGACGTCGAGCTCCAAAAGCCGCGCCTTCTCCGCCGTCCATTCGAGATTTTCGACGAGTCCGACGCGAAAACGACGCAAATCGACGCAAACGGCTTCGATTTTCTCCAACGTTTCCCGATTTTCGAGACGTTTTTGCGACTCGCCCGCGGTTCCGTCGTCGAACGCCCAGCTCGTCTCGACGTACCGTCGACGCAGACGCCGGAAATAGCGGAGCCAAATGCGAACGACGCGAAGCGCCGTCGCCTCGTCCTCTTCGGCGAGCGCGCAAACGACGGTCGTTCTCGACAGATTCGCGATCTCGTCGAGGAAACGCCAACGTCCGCGCCGCAAAAACGACGCCGACAGCCGAACCGCCTCGCGAACGCCGGTCGACGCGCCGGGCAAACCGGCTCGCGCTCGAATCGCCGAGCGTCGGCCGACCGCCTCCAAATAGAACGCGGCGCTCGTTTCGTCGAGTTCGTCGTCGAGACGAGCCTCTTCGTAAATCGCGATCGCGGCGCCGAAATCATCGAGCGCGTCGAGCGGTTCGTCGAGCGCCTCGGCCCGATAAACGGCTCGCTGGAACCGCGCTTTCGCCAAAATCAGCCGCAGTTCGTTCTCGGCGTCCGCCTCCGCGTCGACGAGTTCCGCTTCGAGCGCCGAAATCGCTTTGTCGGTCGCTTCGGACGCTTCGTCCAGCCGGCCCGCTTTGCTCAGCGCGACGTGCCGCTGCAACAAAAGCTGCGAATAAGTCGGAATCGCTCGGCGCCGCTCCTCCGACGTCAGCGCCTCGACGAACCGCTCGACGAGCTCTTGCGTTTCGGTTACGAACGCCCACTCGTCCCGAGCGACGCCCAAGTCGAAAATCAGCGCGCACGTCTCGAGGATTCGCCGCGTCGGATCGAAATTTTCGTCTTTTTTCGTCGCCAGCGTCAAATATTCGAGCGCCTCTTCAAGGTCGCGAGCCGCGAGGCAATAACGTCCCGCCCGCATCCGCGCGATCGCTCGTTTGCGCAACGAGTCGTCCAGCAGCGAGTAAGCCAAGACGCGCCGCGAGAGCGCGACGTCGGCGGTCAAATAAATTTTCAGCGTCGAAATCGCCTGTTCGAGCGCGGCCAACGCGTCCTCGTAGGCTCCGCGATTCAAAAGGAGCTCCGCTTGCGCCGTCGAAAGTTGAGCGTAAGGCGCGAAATAATCCTCCTCGTCGATAGCGAGGAGCCGCTCCTCGACGTCGACCGCCTCGCGCAGCGCCTCCTCGGCGCCCGACCAATCGTCGACCGCCCGCAGCGCCGAGCTCAACCGGAAAAGGACGTTCACCTTCTCGGCGAGGAAAGGCTCTTGTTCAAATTTCTCGAGCGTCGCGAGCGCCTCGCGGAAAGACGAAATCGCCGGAGGCAAGTCGCCGACCGCCGCGTAAGCGTCGCCGATCGCCGCCGCGACGTATGCGAGAGACGGCTCCGCGTCGGTCGCGCCTTCGCCGACCAACTCCTCGAAGATCGCTCGAGCGGTTCGCAACGACGAAAGCGCCGCGACCGAACTTCCGAGCGACGCGAGGCAGTTTCCCTGAATTTGCCAAGCGGTCGCCAGCAATCGGCGAGCGTCGGGCCCGGACGCGTCGTCGGCCCAAGCGCGAATCTTCGACAAGGCGGCGTTCGCGCTCGCTATCGGAGGCGTCATGTCGTTGCGCAAATAGAAATACGGACGCTGAAGCAATATTTGCCCCAACAATTCGCGCCGCTCGTCGTCGAGACCGTCGTTTTCGCTCGCCGTTTCGGCGACGAGCGCCTCCGCTTCGTCGAGCGCGGCGAACGCTTTTTCGGCGTCGGCTCGCCCCGCTTCGGCGGCGATTTGAACCAACAGCCGAGCCAACTCTTCCCGCGCTTCGAAGTCGCCTTCGTCGATTCGGCGGCGCAAATAGGCGATTTTCTCGTCGTCCGACTTCGTTTCGTCGTCGAGAAACGCGTAATCGGGCTCGTCGTTCCAAGCCGAGCCGTCGTCGAAATCCCAAGCCTCGCTCGTCTCGGCGTTCGAATCGTCCCAAGGCTCGCGCTCGTCCGTTTCGAAGAAGACGCGTTCTCCCGACGCGGGCTCGTCGTTCCGCTCTTTTTTCTCCGCCGCGTCGCGGTCGGCCTCGCTCGACCGATTATTCTCCGCGCTTTCTCCGTTTCGCCCGTTTTCTCCGCTTTCGCTCGATTCGATTTCGGACGCCGAGTCGTCGCTCTTCGGTCGCTTCCAACGAACGGGCCGCTCTTCTCGCGCTCCGTCGGCGTCCGGCTCGGCGTCGGGACGAACGCGACGTTGGAAAAACGCGCCGAAATAGTTCCCGCCGCGCCGCCGGTCGTCGACGTTCTCGCTCGGCGCGGCGTTCGAGGTCGCCGTTTCGCCGCCCTTCCCGTCTTTTTTATTTTGCCCGTTTTGCGCGTCTTTTTTCCAAGCGTCGGGATCTTCCGTTTCCGCCGACGGTTCGCCGTCGAGACCGAAGTCAAAATTCCAATAATCTTCGCGCCAAAAATCGACGGCGTTCAACGGTCCGAGGCCGTCCGACGCGTCGTTTTCGTTTCCGCCGCCCTTGCGCTCGCCGTCCGTCGCCAAGTTTTTCGTCGAGCTCGCGTCGCTTTTCTCGCCGACGCTTTCGGCGGAAGCCGTTTCTCGCTCGTTTCGCCGTTTTCGCCCGGCGACGAACGCCTCGACGAGCTCGGCCAACGCCCGATACGCCGATTCCGTTCGCTCGGTCGTTTCGAGCTCAAGATCGTCCGACTCGCCGCGTCCGCCGAGCCAAACGGCGCCGAACGCCGCGCAAACCGCCGTCGCGACGAACGCCCAAGTTCCGCCCCAATCGCCGTTTACGCATTCGACCGCCAACGCCCAAAGAGCACCGTCAACCATCGCCAACCTTTAATTTTCGCGTCGTTAAACAACACGGCGCGAGTTTTCGACCGTCGCGCCGCCTATCTTCCCTATCTTCCCAATCGTCGTCGCTTATTCTTCGAGCGCGTTCGCCGCCGCGTCGAAATCGCCCCGAGCGCAAGCGTCGCTCAACTCCCGCAAAAACGCGACCTGCTCGACGCTCCAAGGAAGCGGCCCGACCGTTCGCGCGGCGTCCCCGACGGTCGCCGCGACGAGCCGCTTCGTCAACGCGTCGACGCCGGCGCCAGTTTTCGCGCTGATCGGGCAAATCGTCCAACTTTCCTCGCCGTCGTTTTCCCGGCCGTTTCGCCAATCCCCCCAACTTGCCGCGAGTCGATCGCTCGGAAGGTCGATTTTGTTCAAAACGTCGAGCGTTCGCTCGGCGAGCGTCGCGGCTCGGTCGCCGAAAAAGCGCTCGAACACCGCCTCCTGCACGACGCGGTCGACCGTCGCGTCGAAAATTCTCAGCGCGACGTCGGCTCGCTCCGCCGCCTCGACCGTCAGCCGCGTTCCGGCCCTTTCGATCGGGTCGGCGGCGTCGCGCAGTCCCGCCGCGTCGACGAAACGAAACGTCCAGCCGTCGAGAACGGTCGTCGCGCCGACCAAATCCCGCGTCGTTCCGGACGTCGGCGAAACGACGACCC
>JAFYQR010000234.1 GCA_017559825.1 Thermoguttaceae bacterium
GACGGCGCGTCGGTTCGGCTGTTTCGGAGAGAACGGAGACCGGAACGGCGCAGCGTCCGCAAACGCCGCGTCCGCCGCAGTCGAAGTCGAGCGCGAACCCGGCGTCGCGCAGCGCGTCGGCGAGCGTCAAACCATCGCGAACGCGGCGAACGTCGCGGCGATCCGAACGGTCGACAAGGAGAAGGGAACGCAACGCGTCGGACGGCGAGAATTGCGGCATAAAGTCGAAAGGGAAAGAGTTAAGGGCGAAAAGGAACAAAGCGTTCCAGGAAATAAAAAACGCCGTCGAAAACTCGTTTCGACGGCGCAAAAAACGACTCGCGGCGACCGCGCCGACCGAAAAAACGCGGCGCGATCGCTAAAATCGAATTAGAAGCTCAACCCGTCGTCGCCGTCTTTATCGGACTCGGCGTCGAAGCCGGGAACGTCCTCGAAAGCGGGCGCGTCGTCGGCGACCGTCGGGAATTCTTCCGCTTCGTCGACGAAAACGCCGGTCGCGCCGCTCGGAGCGGCGGTCGCGTCGTCGGCGATTTGCGAGAAGGTCGCGTTTTCGTCGTTCGCTTGGTTCGCGGCGACGTCGCCGACCGGGTCGAACGACAGCGCGATTTCGCCGAGCGGCGCGTCGTCGAGGAGCGCGAAGGACGGCCCTTCGAGTTCGAAACCTTCGTCGGCCAAACGTTGCGCGGCTTCCTGACGGTAGTTCCAGCGCGCCGATTGGTACTTGCGGAACCCGGTGCCGGCCGGAATCAAGCGGCCAAGCGTAACGTTTTCCTTCAAACCGACGAGACGGTCGACCTTGTACGCCAACGCGGCTTCGGTCAAGACTTTCGTCGTTTCTTGGAAACTCGCCGCCGAAAGGAAGCTGGAGCTTTGAACCGCCGCCTTGGTGATCCCGAGGAGCTGCGTCGAAGCGATCGCCAAACGCGGTTTCTTGCCGGACGCCGGACGGCAGCCTTTGAGCTCGTACTCGGCGTTCTTGGCGTCGAAAACTTCGCGGGAAACGATTTCGCCGACTTCGAAGTCGACGTCGCCCGGCTCGTCGATTTTGACCGAGGCGTCAAGCTCGCGATTCTTGCGGAGGAACTCGAATTTGTCGACGACGTCGCCCGCCAAGAGCGTCGTGTCGCCGCCGTCTTCGATTTTCACCTTGCGCAACATTTGCGAAACGATGACTTCGATGTGTTTGTCGTTGATGCCGACCTTTTGGCTGCGATACAGCGTCTGGACTTCCTGGACGAGGTAGTCTTGAACCGCTTCTTCGCCGGAAATGCGCAAAATGTCGTGCGGAACGAGGAGACCGTCGGTCAACGGTTGGCCCGCGCGGACTTCGTCGCCGGTGAAGACGCGAATGCGCTTCCCTTGCGGCACTTCGTGCATTCGTTCGATCGGTTCGCCGCCGAGTTCCGACGCGCTGCGAACGACGACGACTTTCTTGCCGTGGTGGCGTTTTTCCAAAATTTCGACCGTGCCGGAAATTTCGGCGACGACGGCCGGGTCTTTCGGTTTGCGCGCTTCGAAGATTTCGGTAACGCGCGGAAGACCGGAGGTGATGTCTTGCGTTCCGCTCGCGTTTTGCGGCATCTTCGCGAGAATCGTACCGCGTTCGACGACTTGGCCGTCTTGGACTTCGATTTGCGTTTTACTCGGAAGGTGGTAACCTTCGAGGACGCGGCCGCCGTCGAACGAACGAACGTCGACATGCGGATGGCGATCGCCCTTGAGGTCGGCGACGGAAAGGCGCGATTGACCGGTCGCCGGGTCGTAGACCGCTTGAACGGTGTCGCCCTCGACGATGTTGCCGAACTGCACGATCCCGGACGATTTCGCGATGAGGAGCTTGCTGTGCGGGTCGATCGAGGCGAGCGTTTGCCCGGCTTCGACGTATTGCCCCTCTTCGACGGCGAGGATCGCGCCTTCCGGAACCGGATACGTTTCGCGGGATTGGCCGCGCTTGTTGCAAATGTCGATGCCGCCGTCGGCCTTGCTGCTCAACACGAGTTTGCCGCCGAGCGACGGGTTGTCGACGAGCTCCAACTTCGTGAAGCGAATATACCCGGCGTACTTCGTCTTGATTTCGCTTTCTTCGGCGCTGTGGGCCGCCGCGCCGCCGATGTGGAAGGTTCGCATCGTGAGCTGCGTGCCCGGCTCGCCGATCGATTGCGCGGCGATGATCCCGACGGCCATCCCCTCTTCGACGAGTTTCGAAGTCGACAAGTCCATCCCGTAGCAGAGCGAGCAGACGCCGAGTTCGGCTTCGCACGTCATCGGGCTGCGGACTTGGATCTTTTCGATCCCGAGCTCCTCGATTTTGCGAGCGATTTCAACCGTGATCAGCTCGTTTTCGCGAACGATGACTTCGTCCGTAACCGGGTTCGAAATGTTGACGCGGGAGACGCGCCCCAAAATCGACTCGGAAAGCGGAACCTTCTTGTCGCCGTCGTCGACGACGCCTTTGATAACGCCCTGCGTCGTGCCGCAGTCGCGCATCGTAACGACGCAGTTTTGCGCGACGTCGGCGAGCTTGCGGGTGAGGTACCCGGAGTCCGCCGTCTTAAGCGCGGTGTCGGACAAACCTTTGCGAGCGCCGTGCGTCGAGCTGAAGTACTCGAGAACGTTCAAGCCCTCGAGGAAGTTCGCCTTAACCGGCGTTTCGATGATCTTGCCGTTCGGCTTGGCCATGAGGCCGCGAATCCCGGCGAGCTGGCGAATTTGTTCCTCGCCGCCGCGCGCGCCGGAGTGCGCCATCAGGTAAACCGGGTTGACGTAGCCGAAGACGCGGCGCTTGACGTCGCCCGCGGCGACGGCCTCTTCTTCGGTTTTGTGGACGTCGTTCTTGAACGCTTCCATCATCTTCGCGGTGATTTCGGTTCGGACTTCCGACCAAACGTCGAGAATCTTGTTGTAGCGTTCGTCGTCCGAGAGTTGACCGTAGTCGTACTGCTCTTGGATCTTTTGAACTTCCTTGTCGCCGTCTTCAAGGATTTGTTTCTTCGCGACCGGCGTGATGAGGTCGTCCGCGGCGAACGAGAGACCGCTCTTCGTGCTTTCCTCGAAACCGAGGCGCATCATCTTGTCGAGGAGGTCGATCGTGGCGCGGCGCCCTTGCAGTTCGTAGCAGTCGCTAATAACGGCGGCGAGTTGCTTCGATTGTTGCGGGACGTTGTAGTACGGCATCCCTTCGTCCAAAATTTGGTTGAAGACGATGCGGCCCGGGGTCGTTTCGAAGAGCTTGCCCTCGGAAACGGAGGCGTCCGTTTTGAGGAAGCGCCCCTTCGGCATGCGGACGCGAATTTTAGCGTGCAGCGCGACTTTGCCGAGCGAGTAGGCGAGCAAGCACTCGTCGATCGACGCGAACGTCATGCCTTCGCCCTTCATGTTCGGGAGCTCGACCGTAAGGTAGTAGCAACCCATAACGATGTCTTGCGACGGACTGATAATCGGGCGTCCGTTCGCCGGGCTGAAGATGTTGTTCGTCGACAGCATGAGGGTGTGCGCCTCGACCTGCGCTTCGAGCGAAAGCGGAAGGTGAACCGCCATTTGGTCGCCGTCGAAGTCCGCGTTGAAGCCTTTGCAGACGAGCGGGTGCAGCTTGATGGCGTTTCCTTCGATGAGCATCGGCTCAAACGCTTGGATACCCATGCGGTGAAGCGTCGGCGCGCGGTTCAGAAGCACCGGGTGGTTTTGGATGACTTCTTCCAAAATATCCCAAACCTCGACGTCCTGGCGCTCGAGCATTTTCTTCGCGCTCTTGATCGTGTCGGCGTGGCGGAGCTCCTTCAGGCGGCGGATGATGAACGGTTGGTACAGCTCCAACGCGATTTTTTTCGGGAGACCGCATTGGTGCAGGCGCATGTGCGGGCCGACGACGATGACGCTTCGGGCGGAGTAGTCGACGCGTTTCCCGAGAAGGTTTTCGCGGAAACGGCCTTGCTTGCCCTTGATCATGTCGGTCAGCGATTTAAGCGGACGGTTGCTCGAGCCGAGAACCGGGCGCTTGCAGCGCATGTTGTCGAAGAGCGCGTCGACCGATTGTTGCAGCATGCGCTTTTCGTTGCGAATGATGACGTCCGGCGCGTTCAGGTCGACCAGCTTCTTCAAGCGGTTGTTGCGGTTGATGATGCGGCGGTACAGGTCGTTCAAGTCGCTCGTCGCGAACGTGCCCGATTCGAGCAAAACCAACGGGCGCAGGTCCGGCGGAATGACCGGAATCACGTCGAGCACCATCCACGCCGGGTTGTTTTCGTGTTGGCAGTTGCGGAGCGATTCGACCAGCTTCAAGCGGTTGATGAGCTCCTTTTTGCGTTGCTTCGAGTTCGTTTTCGAGAGCTCGGCGCGGAGCGATTTCGACAACTCGACGACGTCGAGTTTGTTCAGGAGCTTGCGCACCGCTTCGGCGCCCATCTCCGCTTGGAACGCGTCGCCGTAATCTTCGCGAGCGGCGCGGTATTCTTCTTCGTTCAGGAGTTCGCCGACTTTGAGCGGCGTTTCGCCCGACTCGACGACGACGTAATCTTGGAAGTACACGACTTTTTCCAAGCTCGACGCCTTCATCGCCAGGAGCGTCGCCAAGCGGCTCGAGGAGGCTTTGAAGAACCAAATGTGGACGACCGGCGCGGCCAGCTCGATGTGGCCCATGCGCTTGCGGCGAACGCGGCTGTGCGTGATTTTCACGCCGCAGCGGTCGCAGGTCATGCCCTTATATTTCATGCCGCGGTATTTTCCGCAGTTGCATTCCCAGTCTTTTTCCGGGCCGAAGATTTTCTCGCAGAAGAGACCGTCGCGTTCCGGTCGGTAGGTGCGGTAGTTAATCGTTTCGGGTTTTTTGACTTCGCCCTTCGAGTCTTCGCGAATTTTTTTCGGATCCGCGAGACTAATTTTAACGGCGTTGAAGTCGTTAATTCGATCGTAAGTTTCGCCCGTGGGGTTCATCGCTGTCTTTCCGTTTCGAATTAGTGGAAGGATGTTTTATATTCTACGTCGTCGCGACGCTCGCCGGCTCGACGAACCGGCGTTCGGAGCTTCGGGGAGCGAAGCGGCGGATTGTTCGTTTTAACCTCGGGAAACCGTCGAACGTCGCGTCTCGACGCGAGGCGCGGCGCTCGACGGAAGTCGGTCGGCGGAGCGTCAGAACCCGGTCGGTTCGTCGGCGAAGGCGCGGAACGGGTCTTTTTCTTGCGTCGGCACCAAGTCCATGTCGAGCGCGAGCCCCTTGATTTCGTTGATCAAGACGTCGAAGCTCGCCGGAGTACCGGCTTCGAGCGTGTTTTCGCCCTTGACCATCGCTTCGTAAATCTTCGTGCGCCCTTCGACGTCGTCGCTCTTGACGGTGAGGAGCTCTTGCAGCGTGTACGCGGCGCCGTAGGCTTCGAGCGCCCACACTTCCATTTCCCCGAAGCGTTGACCGCCGGAACGCGCTTTACCGCCGAGCGGCTGCTGCGTGATAAGCGAGTAAGGCCCGGTGCTGCGCGCGTGGACTTTGTCGTCGACCAAGTGGTGCAGCTTCAACATATAAATGTAGCCGACCGTCGTTTCTTGGCCGAACGGCTCGCCGGTGCGACCGTCGAAGAGACGAACTTTCCCGTGGCGCGGGAGCCCGGCTTTTTCGAGCTCGTCGTTGACGGCTTCTTCCGTCGCGCCGTCGAAGACCGGCGTCACGGCGCGGTAGCCGAGTTTCGACGCGGCCCAACCGAGGTGCGTTTCCAAAATCTGCCCGACGTTCATACGCGACGGAACGCCCAGCGGGTTCAACATGATTTGGATCGGCGTCCCGTCGGCGAGGAACGGCATGTCTTCTTTCGGGAGAATCTTCGCGATAACCCCTTTGTTTCCGTGGCGACCGGCCATCTTGTCGCCGACCGAAATGACGCGCTTCGTGGCGATGTAAACTTTGACCATTTGGAGAACGCCGCGTTTGAGTTGGTCGCCCGCTTGCATCGCGTTCTTATTGTGGTCGCGTTCGTCGATCGCTTCTTCGACGCGGTGGTTGAAGTCGTTGTAGACCTTGCGGCACTCGGCGTAAACCGGATCGTTCGGGTCGATTCCGTTCTTCAAGCACATGCGTTTGAAGGAGAACGTCTTCGCTTTTTCGGCGATGTAGCGCGGGTCTTTTTCTTGAACGAGCGCTTCGCCGTCGTCGGCGACGATCGTGCGGTCGACCAAAATTTCCATCTTGGTGATCATCGAGCCGAAGACCTCGGCGATCTTCTTGTTTCCTTCGGTTTCGATGCGAAGGAGCTCGGCGTCGAATTGTCGGCGCTCTTCGTCGTTCAAGCTGGCGCGGCTGCGGAAGTGGTAGGCGCCGATGACGATCCCCTCGACGCCGGCCGGCACTTCGAGCGACTCGTTTTTGACGTCTTCCCCGGCGCGACCGAAGATCGCGTGCAGGAGTTTTTCTTCCGGCGAAAGCTCGGTTTTGCTCTTCGGCGAAATTTTCCCGACGAGGATGTCGCCGCGGCGAACGTAGGTGCCGACGCGCACGATGCCGTTCTCGTCGAGGTCGCGGAGCGCTTTGTCGCCGACGTTCGGGATGTCGCGAGTAAATTCTTCGCGGCCGAGCTTCGTGTCGCGAATTTCCGCTTCGTACTCTTCGATGTGAATCGAGGTGTACACGTCGTTTTGAACGAGCTCTTCGCTCAAAATGATCGCGTCTTCGTAGTTGAAGCCGTCCCAAACCATGAAGGCGACGAGGACGTTGCGGCCGAGCGCGAGGACGCCGTGGTCGGTGCAGGCGCCGTCGGCGATAACGTCGCCCGCTTGGACTTCTTGCCCGAGCTGTACGATCGGGTGTTGGTTTTCGCAGGTGCGTTCGTTCAGGCCGGCGAACTTGCGCAACATGTAGACGTCGTCGTTGTCGATAACGATCTTACGAGCGTCGACGTAGGTGATTTTTCCGCTTTTGCGAGCGCGAACGAGCAGGCTCGAGTTGATCGCCGCCGCTTCTTCAAGGCCGGTGCCGACGATCGGCGCCTCGGAAACGAGGAGCGGAACCGCTTGGCGTTGCATGTTCGAACCCATGAGCGCGCGGTTGGCGTCGTCGTGTTCGAGGAACGGAATCAAGCCCGCCGAAACGCCGATCATTTGGTTCGGCGAAACGTCGATATACTCGACCATTTCCGGAACCATTTGCTCGTAGTCGCCGCCGTGGCGCGCGATGACGAGGCCGGTGATCGGGTCCGGAACGAGGCGGCCGAACGGATATTCGGCGGAGCGCTCGATTTTCGTGTCGGCCGGAACGAGGCGTTTTTCGTGCTCTTCGTCGGCGCGGAGCCAGTCGACTTGGTCGGTAACGACGCCGTCGACGACGCGGCGGTACGGCGAGACGAGGAAGCCGAACTCGTCGACGCCCGCGTAAAGCGAGAGGGACGAGATCAAACCGATGTTCGTGCCTTCCGGCGTCTCGATCGGGCAAATGCGCCCGTAGTGCGAGGAGTGAACGTCGCGGACTTCGAAACCGGCGCGTTTACGGTTCAAACCGCCCGGGCCGAGAGCCGAAAGACGGCGCTCGTGCGTCAGCATCGACAACGGGTTCGTTTGGTCGACGACTTGCGACAGTTCGCCGCGACCGAAGAAGTACTCGATGGCCGACGAAATGTTCTTTTGGTTGATGATCAAACGCGGCGTCGCTTCCTCGCGGAAACGGTCTTGCGCGGTGCGACGGAGCTTCAGGAAACCCTTGCGGATTTCTTCGCAGGCGAGCTCGTCGATCGTGCGAAGACGACGGTTCCCCAAGTGGTCGATGTCGTCCGCTTCCGCTTCGACGTCGCCGCCCCAAAGTTTATTGAGGTACTTGACCGCTTCAACGACGTCTTCGGCGCGCAACACCGTTTCGTCGAGATCGACGTTCATGCCGAGCTTGCGGTTCATGCGGAAACGCCCGACGCGGCCCAATCGGTAGCGGGACGGATCGAAGAACTTGTCGCGGACGAGGTCGCGCGCTTTGTCCAACAGCGCCGGGTTGCCCGGACGCAGACGCTTGAAGATCGTGAGAAGCGCGTTTTCGTGCGACTTCGTCTTGTCTTCTTCGAGCGAGTTGAGGAGGAGCTTGTTGCGTTGGTCGTCCATCGCCTCGATTTGCGTCAGGCCGGACGCGCAGATTTCCTCCGCCTTGCTCTTCGTGATGAGTTGGCCCGATTCGACGATGATTTCGTCCGGGTGCGCCGAGTCGGCAGGGTACGCAATATCGCCGACCGCGATTTTCCCTTCGATTTCGGAGACCGATTCGCCGCCGACCACGTCGATTTTATAGGTGTTGTAAAACGCGCGGATGACGTCGACGTCGGAACCGTATTTTTCGTCCATCGCTCGCAGGAGCGTCATCACCGGGAGCTTGGCGCTTTGGTCGATGCGAACGGAGACCGTTTCTTTGCGCGAAATGTGGAACTCGATCCAGCTCCCGCGTTCCGGAATGATGCGGCAGCTGAAACTTTTGCGGTCGAGCTCGGTTTCGGTAAGGAAGTCGACGCCCGGGCTGCGGTGAAGCTGGCTGACGACGACGCGCTCGGCGCCGTTGATGATAAATTCGCCGCCGCCGAGCATGATCGGAAGCTCGCCGAGGTACACGTCTTCCTCGACCGTGTCCTTTTCGCGAACGAGGCGCAGACGAACGCGCAGCGGACGACCGTAGGTCAAACGGAGACGACGGCATTCGTCCGGCGTGTAATGCGGTTTTTCGAGTTCGTAGTGAACGTATTCCAAGCGCGCCGTTTTTTCGTAGTTTTCGATCGGGAACGCTTCGCGGAAAACGCTTTCCAACCCTTGGTCTTGACGTTCGGAGGGCGGAACGTCCGCTTGAAGGAAGTTCGCGTAGCTGCGAGTTTGCAGAACGGTCAAATCCGGAATCGGATAAGTCGTGCTGTGATTGCCGAACTGCCGTCGTTCTTTAAACTGTAACTTCCGTTTTGATGTAACCGCCATAAGAGTGTTGACCTCCCGGTTGGATAGAGAATGGTTGCGATTCTATCGCCTAAGATACGCCGAACTGAAAGTATACTCGCGAATAGCAAACCCGACAAGCCCCCCTATTTCCCTTTTTTACCGAAAAAAGAGTGATTTTTCTAAAAAAACGCGGGTTTTTACGGGTCGAAACGACGACAAGCCCGTATTTGACTTTTTTCCTCTTTTTTCGAAAATTTTTTGCGACGACAAAAAAAGTGGAAATTTTCTTAAAATTTGTAGAAACTGTGCGCGTTAAAACCGATAAACGTTCGCTAAACTAACATATTTTGAGCGTAAAATAGTTTATAGAACAAAATCTTTAACGCGGTCAAAAGCGGAATACGAGTAAACGCTGTTTTTACGTCGGCGGAGAAATATGTCGAAGGCGGAAACGCCAAGATCGTAAATTTTACGTCGAAAACGTCGCCGTCAAAGAAGCGGACGAACGTAAAAAAGGCCTCGAACCGAAATTCGAGGCCTTTTCAATCATAGCGTTAAGCTAAGAATCGAACTATTTGAGCGAAACTTTGGCGCCCGCGTCTTCGAGTTCTTTCTTGAGCTTTTCGGCTTCGTCTTTCGAGAGACCGGTTTTGACCGCTTTCGGAGCGGATTCGACCATCGATTTCGCGTCGCCGAGGGAAGCGCCGGTGGCGGTGCGGACGACTTTGATGACGTTGATCTTGTTGGCGCCGAAGTCTTCGAGAACGACGTCGAATTCGGTTTTTTCTTCCGCGGCCGGAGCGGCGTCGCCCGCAGCCGGACCGGCGACCATGACCGCGCCGCCGGCGGCCGGTTCGACGCCGTAGACGTCTTTCAGGTAATCGCTGAGTTCTTTCGCTTCTTTGAGCGTCATACCCATGATTTTGTCGCCCATTTCTTTGATTTCAGCGGCGAATTCGCGTTCGACTTGTTCGGACATTGTTCACTTTCCTTTCTGGGGTTTGCGTCGAATCTCCCGCGGCTAACCGAACGAAACCAAAACGCTCGGCGCGTGGTCGTCGATTCGAACGCAATGAAAAAATATATTCAAGTTGTCGTCGCCGAAGCGACGTCGATATTCATTTTATATAAATTTAACAGAACGCGCCGCTTCGTCAAGGGGGGCGACGCGCTCAAATTAAATTTTTGTTCACTCGGCGGCCGCTTCTTCGGCGCCTTCTTCTTTGTCCGCGAGCTGTTTGATTTGGCTGGCGAGGTTCGCGCCGCCGGACAGAAGTTGGGACGAAAGTTTGGAGCCGACGCCGACGATTTGACCGACGAGGATCGCGATTTGTTCTTCGCGGTTGGGCCACTTGCTGATTTCGACGACTTTTTCCGCGGCGAAGGCTTCGCCGTCGAGAACGCCGCCGAGGAGGGCGAGTTTCGCGAATTGCTTGTCTTTCGAAACTTTAACGAGTTCCTTCGCGAGAGCGACGATGTCGGTCGAGCCGTAGCAAACGGCGGTGGAACCGGTCAAATTTTGGAAAGCGGGATTCAGCGAGGTGCCTTCGGTAGCGCGAGCGGCCAAGCTGTTTTTAACGACCATAACGCGAATGTCTTTCGCGGCCAACGCGGCGCGAAGACGGTTGCTGTCGTTGACTTCCATACCGACGATATTGACGAGGAGAGCGTTTTCGACGCCCGCCAAGCGCTTTTTCAATTCTTCGGTAATAATATTTTTAACAAACTTGCTCATGATATTGGTATTCGTTAAATGGCGGTGAGGGAATAGTTACCGAGTCGAGGCTCATTGCGTCACGACGCGGACGGCCGGGCTCATCGTCGCGGAGATAGCGATCGACTTCACGTAGACGCCCTTGACCGCGGCCGGTTTCAGGGAGACGACGTAGTTGATGAACGCTTGGATGTTTTCCGCCAATTTGTCGGCGTCGAAGCTGAGTTTGCCGACAACGCCGTGGACGATGCCGCCCTTGTCGTTGCGGAACTCAACCTTACCGGCTTTATATTCCTTGACCGTCTTTTCGACGTCCATCGTAACCGTGCCGGCTTTCGGGCTCGGCATCAAACCGCGCGGACCGAGAACGCGACCGAGCGAACCGACGACGCCCATCATATCCGGGGTCGCGATGCAGACGTCGAAATCGAACCAACCTTCTTTAATTTTTTCCGCCAATTCCGGCCCGCCGACGTAATCGGCGCCCGCCGCGGTCGCTTCGTCGGCTTTCGCGTTTTTCGCGAAGACGAGGACGCGGAGCGTTTTGCCAAGACCGTTCGGAAGAACGACCGAGCCGCGAACGATTTGATCGTTTTGTTTCGGATCGACGCCGAGACGCATCGAAATTTCGACCGATTGATCGAATTTCGTCGTGTTGAATTTTTTCAACAATTCGACGGCGTCGGCCAACGGCATCGGAGTTTTCGTCGCCGGAAGCATCGCTTCCATGGCTTTCATGCGCTTAGAAACTTTACCCATTATTATATCAATCTATTTTAGGTTGTTTTTGTTGCTTAAAATATTGTCGCGCGGCGAAATTTTAACGATTTTACACTCGCGAACGAGTAAAAAACGACGCGCCGCGTTTTAGGCTCAGTCGACGACGTCGACGCCCATGCTGCGAGCGGTGCCGGCGAGAATGCGAACGGCGTTCGCAACTTCGCGAGCGTTCAAATCTTTTTGCTTCGCTTTGACAATATCTTCAAGTTGCGCGACGGTGACGGAACCGACTTTTTCCTTCGGAACGCGCTGCGAACCTTTGTCGATGCCGGCGGCTTTTTTGATCAAGTCGACGGAGTGCGGGCTTTTCGTTTCTAATTCGTAGGAACGATCGCTGTAAACTTTGACGACGACCGGGATGCGCATCCCTTCGGCGTCTTTCGTACGGTCGTTGAATTCTTTAACAAACTGACCGAGATTCAAACCATACTTACCGAGGGCGGTACCGACAGGGGGTGCTGCGGTCGCCTTACCTCCGGCGGCATGGAATTTCACGATTGCTTGCAATTGTTTAGCCATTGTTAATCCTTCAGAATTGTTTGCGTCTTAAACTTCGCTATTCGCCGTATTCGACGAACGAAAAGAACTTGTTAGGGAGTCGGTTCTTTTCAGCGCGACGTTTCAGACCTCAGCCTTTTCGACCTGCCAGTATTCGAGCTCGACGGGCGTGCTCCTGGAGAAGATCGAGATAATAACGGTAACGCGACCGGCGAGTTCGTCGATCTTGTTTACCTCCCCCTCAATGTCTTTAAACGTGCCGTCGTTGATCTTAACGCGATCGCCGACGCGGTACGGAATTTCCAATTTTGGACGTTCTTCGTCGGCCGCGCGTTCGGTGCGCAAAATACGATCGACGTCTTTTTGCGTCATCGGAAGCGGTTTGCCGCCCGCGCCGGTAAAGTCGCCGACGCCGGTCGTTTCGCGAACCAAGAACCAAGTTTCGTCGTTCAAGATCATCTTGACCAACAAATAACCCGGATAGAGCTTCCGCTTCATTTCGCGGCGCTTGCCGTTTTTCATCTCGACGACCGTTTCGGTCGGAACGAGCGTTTGTTCGAAATATTGTTCGAGTCCGGACAACTTAATCCGACGATCCAGAGTCTTTTTCACCGCGTCTTCGCGGTTGACTTGAATCTTAAGGATATACCATTCCGGTTTCGCTTCTTCCGGCGTTTGATTTTCGACGTTCTCGACGTTGTTTTCCGGTTCGGAGACCATTGGCGCTTTTCCTTTATGCGTTTACAAACGCGATTTTAACGAACGAACGATGAAACGTCAACCGACCAAACTGAAAATCGAGCGGAAGACAATGTCGTAGGCGTAAATCAACGCGGTAAACAACGCCATAAAAATAAGCACGACTTTCGTGTTCGCAAAAAGATCGCGTTTCGACGGCCACGAAACCTTTGTCATTTCCGCTTCGACCGAAACGAGAAAATCGGCGAATTGCGCGTAGTTGATAACGCGATACGAAGCCCAAACGCCCAACGCCGCGATAATGGCGCCGCCGATCGCCGCTCCTTGCGCGCCGAAATAACCGGCGCTAAAGAAGCTGTACCCGCCCCAAATGAAAACGAGCGACAAACCGATAAACGTCAAACGACGCGCGACGCGGCCTTGAGAACTTTTGTAACTGTTGGTCGAAAAGAGTTCTTTCATCAATTGGGAAAACATAACGCCCCTCGCGTCGCGCGGTTATATCGAATCGGACGAGAAAACGACCGGGTCGAAGTCAAAAAAAAAGCGCTCGCAACGATATAACATCGAAGGACGAGCGCGTTCACATCATAAGAAAACAGGGGAGGGGGGATTCGAACTCCCAACCGTCGGTTTTGGAGACCGGTGCTCTGCCAATTGAGCTACTCCCCTAACGCAAACCGTCGTTCGCGCAGAACCTTTTCGCCGCAAACCGCGTTCGCGGCGAAAAGCGTTCTAAAAAATCGTTATTAACGATTGATCTTCGTAACAACGCCGGAACCAACCGTGCGACCGCCTTCGCGGATAGCGAAACGAACGTTTTGTTCCATCGCGATCGGGCAGATGAGTTCAACGTTCATCTTGACGTGGTCGCCCGGCATGCACATTTTGACGTCTTCCGGAAGGTTGATCGTACCGGTAACGTCCGTCGTGCGGAAGTAGAATTGCGGACGGTAACCGCTCATGAACGGGGTCGAACGACCGCCTTCTTCCTTCGACAGGATGTAAACGTCGGCTTCGAATTCCATGTGCGGGGTAATGGAGCCCGGCTTCGCCAAGCATTGACCGCGTTGAATTTCTTCGCGTTTGACGCCGCGGAGGAGAAGACCGACGTTGTCGCCGGCTTGACCTTGGTCGAGCGATTTCTTGAACATTTCAACGCCGGTGCAGACCGTCTTGCGGGATTCGTCGGTCAAACCAACGATTTCGACTTCGTCGCTGACTTTGACGATACCGCGTTCGATACGACCGGTGGCGACCGTGCCGCGACCTTCGATCGAGAAGACGTCTTCAATCGCCATCAGGAACGGTTTGTCGATGTCGCGTTCCGGTTCCGGAATGTCGGCGTCAATAGCGTCCATAAGTTCGGTGATGCACTTCGAAGCTTCCGGATCGGCCGGGTTTTGTTGGGCCGGGAGAGCCGCGCCGCGAACGACGGTGCAGTTGTCGCCGTCGAAGTCGTACTTCGAAAGGAGTTCGCGAATTTCAAGCTCGACGAGTTCGAGGAGTTCTTCGTCCGGAACGAGGTCGCACTTGTTCATGAAGACGACAAGCTTCGGAACGTTGACTTGGCGAGCCAAGAGAACGTGTTCGGCGGTTTGCGGCATCGGGCCGTCGACCGCGGAGACGACGAGGATCGCGCCGTCCATTTGCGCCGCGCCGGTGATCATGTTCCTAATGAAGTCCGCGTGGCCCGGGCAGTCGATGTGAGCGTAGTGACGTTTTTCCGTTTCGTATTCGACGTGCGCGACGGCGATCGTAACCGTTTTGGTCGCGTCGCGAACGGTGCCGCCCTTCGCGATATCGGCGTAGGATTTGACTTGCGCGAGGCCTTTCGCCGCTTGAACCGCCAAAATAGCGCTCGTCAACGTGGTTTTACCATGGTCGATGTGACCGATCGTGCCGACGTTAACGTGCGGCTTAGTTCGTTGGAAAGTTTCCTTCGCCATGCGAATTCTCCCTATAATTAGGAACGGAGTGTTCTAAACGGTGTTATTACAACGAAACCCCTAACAAGCCCTAAAGAAAAAGCTGCCGATGAGATTTGAACTCATGACCTCGTCCTTACCAAGGACGCGCTCTACCGACTGAGCTACGGCAGCGATGCAGGACCCGCTCGGGGATTCTCGCGCTAAGACGAAAATTCGCCTTTACGTCGCTTTACGTCTTCCGCCGAAAAACGGCAAGGAATCGCTAAGCGGGTGAAGGGAATCGAACCCTCGTTATCAGCTTGGAAGGCTGTTGCTC
>JAFYQR010000235.1 GCA_017559825.1 Thermoguttaceae bacterium
ACGGGCTCGCCTCCTGCCGACGCGACGGAATCGGCGGCGCGAAATCCCCGGAAGACGAAGCGTTTTGGCGACGGCGAGCGTTCGAGGCGGCGCGGCGCAAAGCGGAGCTCGGCTCGGCGGTCGACGCGGCCGTCGTCGCTTTCTACCTGCGCGACGGAATCGCCGTCGACCGCGACCCGGAAGAAGCGCTCGTTTGGAGTCGACGGTCGGCTGAAGCGGGGCTCGGCGTTTCGCTTTACGACGTCGGTTTCGCGTTCGAAACGGGCGCCGGCGTCGAACAAGACGAAGCGCGAGCGTTCGAATTTTACCGTCGAGCGGCGGACGTCGAGAATCCGGACGCGCTCTGCTCGCTCGGGTTGACGCGGCTGAACGGGCGTTCGACGACGACGGCGAGCGGAGAGCGAATCGAAATCGAACCCGACGTCGACGCGGCGGTTCGTTGTTTCGAGCGAGCCGCGGCGACCGGTTTTCCTCCGGCGTTTTACTTCCTCGCTCTTTGCGTCGGGAACGGTTGGGGACGTCCCGCAAATCTCGACGAAGCGTTCGCGCTCTTGCGACGAAGCGCGGAAGGCGGGTTCGCGGCGGCGCAAAACGAACTCGCCGACCGTCTGGCGTTCTTCGACGACGCTCGGCGACGTCGCGAGGCGCTCCGTTGGCGGCGCGAAGCGGCGGAGCAAGGTTTGCCCGAAGCGCGGCTCGCGCTCGGACGCTCGCTTTTGGAAGGTCTCGACGGCGAGCGCGACCCGGTCGAAGGGTTTCGTCAGCTCCGTTTGGCGAGCGACGACGGCTCGGCCGAGGCGGCGTTTCTCGCGTCGCAATGTTCGGAGCTTGGAATCGGAACGAAACGAGACGCCGACGAAGCGCGACGACTCCTCGAAGAGGCGGCGAACGGCGGGTTTCCGGCGGCGCAAAACGATCTCGGCCTTCTCTATTTCACCGGCGACGACGGCGAACGAAACGGACGGCGAGCGGTCGCGCTCTTCGCGGCGGCGGCGAAACGGCTCCATCCGGCGGCGACGGCGAACCTCGCGCACTGTCTCGCGCGGGGCGTTGGAATCGCGTCAAATCCGAGCGCTTCCGAATACCTTCTTCGCGTCGCGGCGGAACTCGGCGACGCGACCGCCGCGCTCGAATTGAGCGACCGTCTTCGCGAGGGACGCGGCGTCGGCAAAAACGAGCTTTTCGCGGCTCGTTGGCTCGAAATCGCGGCGCGGAGCGGCGATCCCGAAGCGTCGCGGCGGCTCGCTTTCCGCTTTTGGGAAGGAGACGGAACGCCGCCCGACCGCCGCCGCGCACTCGACCTTTGGAACGCGGTCGCCGACGCCGGGGACGAAGACGCGCTCGAAGAGCGGCGACGCGCCGAACTTGGGCTTCGCGTTGCGTCGCTCTTTTGCGCTCTTGACGGCGAAAACGAGTCGTCGAACGATTCCCGCGCCTTTAAAATCGCCGATTTTACGTCGACCGCCTATTTTTCGGTCGACGCGACGCAATCCGACCGGGCCCGTTGAAAAAAGCGGCGAACGATTTATAATAGGGGAAATCGCGTCCGACGGCGCGACGGTTTCGTCCCCCTCTCTCCCACTTTGAGGAAGCGTAATGTACGATAAAAACGAATTATTGAATATTGTTCGAGAAAAATCGCTTAAATTTGGCGATTTCATCCTCGCGTCCGGCAAAAAGGCGAAATACTACCTCGACGGCAAGCAAACGACGCTCGACTCCCGCGGCGCGACGCTCGTCGGCGAGGGTATTCTCGAAATGCTTCTCGCCGACGGCGCGCTTCCGAAGGCGGTCGGCGGCATGTCGATCGGCGCCGATCCGATCGCGGCGGCGGTCATTACGGTCGCCGGGCTTCGCGGGCTCGACCTGAAAGCGTTCCTCGTTCGCAAGGAAAGCAAGGGGCACGGCACCAACAAGTATATCGAAGGCCCGGTCGCGGCGGGCGACGAAGTCGTCGTCGTCGAAGACGTCGTTACGACCGGCGGCTCGTCGTTGATCGCCATCGAACGTTTGGAAGCGGCCGGAATTAAAGTCGCGGGCGTTATCGCGATCATCGACCGCATGGAAGGCGGCGCCCAAGCGTTCGCCGACCGCGGTTATCGTTTCCGCTCGCTCCTGACGATTCAAGACTTCGGGATCGACCCGCCGGAAGCGTGAAAACGCCGCGCTTTTTTACCGGTCGAGCCGTTCGGCGGCGAAAAGAAGACTATCGTTAATCGATAAAAACGAAGAGCGCGACGCGGCGATCGGTTTCGCCGTTCGCGCTTTTCGTCGTTTGGAGGCAGTCTCAATGAATTTGACTCGATACGTTTGGCGGTTCCGCTTGTTCGGCGTCCCGGTCGCCGTTTTGCCGAGTTTTTGGTTCCTTTGCGTCGCTTTTTCCCCTTTCTTGAACCGAATCGACTCGGAAAAACCTTGGCTTTTCGGGCTTCTCGGCTGGACGGGGGCGACGACGGTCGCGTTCCTGCTGCACGAACTCGGGCACGCGCTCGCGGCGAAGCGTTGTTTCGGAGCGTCTCCGGAGATCGCGCTCGGAATCGGAACCGCCACGAACGGCGCGTCGGTTTTCGGCGGCGTTACGAGTTGGCGACCGGTTTACTCGAAGACGCCGACGGCTTGGAGTCGAGCGGTCGTTTCGTTCGCCGGGCCGGGTCTTGGACTCCTCGGCGTCGCCGCGCTCTTCGCTGTCGCGTTTCTTTGCGGCTGCGAGTTCGCGGGCGGAAACGTCGCGGGAACGCCGATTCCGCTCGTTCTTCCGCTCGATTGGGCGGTCGGAATCGCCTCGAACGAACCGCTCGACGCGTTCGTCGGTTTCTTCGTTTACGGTTTTATTTGGATCGGCGTTTTTTGGGGCGCGATCAACCTCGCTCCGATTTACCCGCTCGACGGCGGCCAAATAACGACGGCGCTGGCCGCGCATTTTTTACCGAAGAACGGCGTTCGCGCCGCGGCGATTCTTTCGATCGTCTGCGCAGTCGGACTCGCCGCGTTCTTTTATTTTTGCAAGAGTTTTTTCGGCGCGCTTTTCTTCGCTTACCTAGCCTACCAAAATTACTCGTTGGCGACGGTCAAGAGCCGTTAATTAGAAGTCGCTAACTCTTAGAAACGACAAAACGAAAGCGCGTCGAGCCCGAGCGTCGGCGCGCTTTCGTTTTATCGCTAATATCTCCGAACGCCGAGCGGCGCCCTTTCGCGCAAACGACGAAACGACTATTTCGTCGAAAGAAGTTTTTCGAGCACGAAGAAACGTTCCGCTTCGGCGGTCGCGACGTCGAAACGAGCTCCCTCGGGAAGCTCGACGCGTTTCGCGGGCGCCGAACCGACGCGAAGCCGCCGAATCGTCGGAGCAAAGTAAGCGTCGTCGTTTTTGGGTTTGGAAATCGGTTGATTTTTAGCGTTCATCACAGGCCCTTTGCGAACGTTTCGACGCGTTCTTCAAACCGCTCGCGCCGTCAAAACCGACGCGAACCGGAACGCCGCCGAAAACGACTTAACGTTTCGATTCTCGCTCGAACTAAACGCCTCGACGCGCTTTTCGAGTCTTTCGTTATTAGGAACCGACGTTCGAAACGCCTCTCTTCGCGGAACGTCCGCCGAACGAGAAACGCCGGTTTCCGCGCTCACCTCTCCGCCGCAAGCGTCGACGAAGCGAGCGAACTAACGATAAAAGTATAATCGTATTTTCGCAAGAAAAAAACCCCCCGCTTTCGACGAAACCCCCTCTCGACCGCAAAAATTTTAGTCGACCGAGACAAATAAACGCTACGACCGGCGCATTCCCTACGTCGAGTCGTTTTCTTCCGCGCGACCGTTTCGGTCGCCTCGTTTTATCTTTTTTCTCGAAACGTCGCTCCGTACTTAGCGCAAACATACGACGGAAATCGCGAACCACCCCCGAGAAACCCGCGCCAACCCGAGCGCCAATCCGGCGAAGCGCTCGTCGGAATCGAAAAATTTCGGACGCATGTCGAACGCCCTCGACGCCGGAAAAACCTTGGAAAAGATCGAACGCAACGCGAGTTGAGCCCGCATTCCGCCCGGCCCGACGAGCTCGACGACGCCGTCTCGCTCGAAAACGGTCGTTCCGTCGTCGGCGACGGTCGGTCGATACGAAACGCTAACGTCGACGTTTTCCCAAGTCTCGTCGCCGAGCGTCAGCGCCGCGAACCTCAAACGCAGCTCGACGCGATCTTCGAAAAAGCGAACGACGATCGGATCGATTTCGGCGAACGACACGACGAGCTCGCTCTCCTCGATCTCGACGGCGGCCAAACCCGGTTTTTCCAATTTTTCAGCCAAATACGCGATCGTTTCCTCCGGCGTTAACGTTTTTCCGCCGAGTTCCAACCGCTCCAACGCGGCGTTGACCGCCGATTCGTGCAGCTTCACGTCGGCGAAAGCGCCCGGCAAGGTCGGCGGCTCCGTCGTTTGACAGCCGAGCGAAAAATCGGTTCCCAACCGCAGCGACGCGAGAAGCCATTCGTCGGTCGTTTTCGAACGCTGCGTTTTGAGCGAGAGCCCGAGCCGCTCCAAATCGGCGAAAAAGTTGGCCCGCATCCGAGCGTTGACCGCGTCGAACCGCTCGTTCGCCTCGGCGTCGATCCGCGCTCGAGCTTCGCGAGCGACTTTCGTCTTCATTTCGGAACGAATCGCGCCCTGTTTCGCTTGATATTGGCTCCGAGCGACTTCCCGCGTCAGATCGCCGACCAACGGAATAAAGTCGACGTCCGTTTGCACGCCGCTCAATTTGTTGACCGACTCGGCCGAAACGACCGCCGGCGAGTACGCGAACCCGTCGTCGCGCCACTCGAGCGTCTTTTTCCCGAAATACGTCGCGTAACTTTGGTTGTAAAGCGTCGCCGGAAAAACGTTCGAACTCGTCGACGCGACGACCCGCCCGGAAACGTTCAAATTCATCAAGAGCCGCGACGGATCCGGAATCAGTTCGATTCCGACTTGAACGTCGGAACGCCGCCGTCCCGCGACCGGATTGTTTAAAACCGTCTCCTGAACGACCGAAAACTCGGGATCGCGAATCGGCAAAAGACGATTGATCAACGCTTCTGAAACGTAAGCCTTCGCGTTCGGATTATCGTACACGACGTCGAACGCCTTCCCAAACCGTCGGCAAACCTCGGAGCGCGAAGTCGTCATGCGTCGCGCGTTCCGCTGCAACGTTCGCCCGATTTCGCCGCCGCCGTCGCGCTCGTATTTCTCGAAATCGAGCAAAAGCGCGAGCGCGTCGGCTCGGTCGCAAGAATACGGAGCGACGGCCGCGACCCAAGCGTTAAGAGGCGCTCGGTCGAAAACGCGGCGCTGCTCCGGCGTCATCGGAGTTTTTTCGATTTTATAACAAACGGAATTTAAACGGTCGCGCAAGAAATTCGTCCGCCGCGTTCGCTCGACGTCGACCGCTTCCCGCGCCGCGTCGTCGAGCGCGGCGCCAACCGGAACGAAACGCGGCGACGCGAGCTCGAGCGTTCGATCGAGGTCGGTCAAGAGCAAGTCGATTTCAAAGCTCGTTCGCCAATTTTGCCCGACTTGCGAATCGCCGAAAAAATTCCGCGCCGCGACGGTCGCTCGGCGGATTTGCGCGAGCTCGGAAAGCGAGATTTCCTCCGGCGCGACGAGCTCGCCCCGAGTTTTTGCCGCGAAAACCTCGGCGACGCGGCCCCAAACGAACGCCCGTCGGTCGAGCGCGCAGCGGAACGACTCGAAGAGCTCCAAACGTTGTTCAAGCGAGTAGCGCGTTTCCAACGAAAGCGCGGTTCGCTCGCCGTCTTTCGCGTCGACCGCGCCGAACTCCGAAACGGCGCCGCGCGACGAGTCGGCTTCGACGATCGCCTCTTTGAGACTTTCCGAAGCGGCGATTTCCGCGCGAAATTCTTTAATCGCGAAACTTGCCCGAGTCGGCTCGGTCGCGAGCAGAGATAAAATTTCCTCGACGCGCAAGAGCGCCGCGTTCGTCCACTCGGCGGTCGGCGGATATTCGATAAAAAGAGACGAATACGGGTCGAGCGCGAAAAAGCACTCGTCGACGACGGCGGCGACGTTCGTTTCCGACTCTTCGACGGCGTTTTCCTCCGCCTCGACGACGCTCGCTTCGTTTTCCTCGTCCGCCCAATCGGCCTCGATTTCGGTCGCGCCGACCTCGGCGACCGCCGAAAATTCCGCGACGTCTTCGATCTGCAGCGTCGGTCGGTTCGGCGCCGGCGATATCGCCTGAAACGCGTCGACGTTCGGGCCGATCGCTTTCGACGCGTACGCCGACGCCGACGCGGCGTTCCTCGCCCCTCGCTCGTCGACGTTCGAATCGTCCAACGCGTAAAACGGAAACGCGGGTCGCGGCGGCTCCTGCGCCGAACTCGCCGCCGACGTCGGGAAAAACGCCGCCAACGCCGCCGCGAGCCAAAAACGACGAACGGCGAACGACGACGGACGACGCGGGCTCGGCGACGCGCCGCCGCCTCTCTCGTGAAAATTCGACGCTTTCATAAACCACCGTTAAAAAGGAAACGAAACGGGCCGCGACCGTCCGTTCGCTCGAATCGGTCGACTCCTTCCCTTCAATTA
This sequence comes from Thermoguttaceae bacterium, assembly GCA_017559825.1. Classification (GTDB taxonomy): domain Bacteria; phylum Planctomycetota; class Planctomycetia; order Pirellulales; family Thermoguttaceae; genus RUG369. The sequence goes on from JAFYQR010000235.1 coordinate 6,574, forward strand.
TCGGCCAAAACGCCGTTCCAATTCAACGATTTTAACAAACGCGCCGTTTTTTCCAATTTTAAGCGTTCTTCTTATAAAAGAGCGGCGAAAATTTCGCGAAACGCTTGTTTTTTCGACGCGCTTCCGTTATAATCGAGGAGTCGGCGCCGAGCGCGGCGCGGGTTCCGTCCTTATTTTGAAAAAGAATTACGTCGAAAGAAAATTACGATGAAAGTCAAAAAATTCGGTATCGTCGGTTGCGGAATGATCGCGACCTTTCACGCCCGCGCCATTCGCGAAATCGGCGCCGAACTCGTCGCCTGTTACGACACGCTTCCGTTGGCCGCCGAACGCCTCGCGAAAGAGTTCGGTTGCAAACCTTATTCCGACCTGAAAGCGTTTCTCGCCGACCCGGACGTCGAAATCGTTACGATCGGAACCCCGAGCGGCGCGCACCTCGATCCGGCGGTCGCCGCCGCGAAAGCCGGCAAGCACGTTATCGTCGAAAAACCGCTCGAAGTAACCCCGGAGCGTTGCGACGAAATCATCGACGCTTGCGACAAAGCCGGCGTCGTCCTCTCGACGATCTTCCCGAGCCGCTTCCACCCCTCTAGTATACTAATGAAAGAAGCGGTCGAAGCGGGTCGATTCGGCAAGCAAACGCTCGGCGACGCGATCGTGAAGTGGTACCGCACCCAGCAATATTACGACAGCGGCGTTTGGCGCGGCACTTGGAAGCTCGACGGCGGCGGCGCGCTGATGAACCAAGCGATTCACAGCGTCGACCTCCTCCTTTGGCTGATGGGCGACGTCGCGGAAGTTACGGCGATGACCGGCCTCGTCGCGCACGAAAATATCGAAGTCGAAGACGTCGCGGTCGCGGCGCTGCGTTTCCAAAACGGCGCGCTCGGTTTGCTCGAAGCGACGACGGCGGCCTACCCGGGCTACCTCAAACGCATCGAGCTTCACGGCGACAAGGGCTCCGCGGTCATCGAAGAGGAAGACGTCGTCAAGTGGGACTTCGCCGAGTCGCGCCCGGAAGACGCGGAAATTCGCGAGTCGATGACGAACCGTTTGTCCGGAGGCGGGGGCGCCGCCGACCCGGCCGCGATCGGGCATCACGCGCACGCCAAGCAGTTCGCCGACGTTCTCGACGCGATTGAAAACGGTCGAACGCCGAAAATCGACGGTCGCGAGGGTCGCCGCAGCGTCGAAGTCATCTGCGCTGTTTACGAAGCCGCTCGCAAGGGCGCGACGGTGAAACTCGGCTAATTTCGCCGGTTTCCGCCGGCCTCCTATTTTAACGTCAAAACGCCGCGTCGAGCGCAAAATCTCGACGCGGCGTTTTAACACAAAGCCGCCGTTCCCTCTATTTTCTCTATCCATCCTCTTTTTTCGCCGACTTTTCCCGCTTTTCCTTTTTCTCTTCGACCGCTTCAATTCGCCCGAACGACCGGGAGCGCGTTCCAGTCGGTCGTATACGACGGCGAAACGAAGCGAGCGTTCGGCGTCCAACGCGGTTTGATTCCGTTGGAAGCGAAAAAAACGGCGTTTTTCCCGAACGTCGCGTTCGCTCTGTCGATCGCTTCGCAAAGTCGGCGGTCGCCTTCTCTCCGTTCGGCGGGCCGTTCCGGGTCGGGCTCGAACAGGTATCGCCGCGACTCGGCGACGCTTTCGTCGAGCGTTTCGAGCGCGACGACGCCAGCCTTTCGCCAAGCGAGTTTCGGGTCGAAAAGCGTTCGCGTCAACCGAAGCGCCGCCGACAAAAACTCCGGCGTCGAGTTCGTCGGTCGCGCGAAATTAACGGCCAACCCGACGTTGCGCCGCGGAGCGTTCGGGTCGCGGCCGCTCGTCGACATATAGACGTAAACCCCTGAAGCGACGATCTTTCGAGCGCGCATCTTCGCCGCCGCTTGCGACGCGAAACTCGAAACGGCCTCCTCCATTTCGGCGAGCGTTTCAACGGTTTCGCCGAACGAGCGCGAAATTTGGAGCGATTTTTGCGCTTCCGGCCGCGTCGTCGAGTTGAACGTCCGTTCGCCGCGCAGTTCGCGAACCGTTTTTTCTTGAACGATCGAAAAATTTTTCCGCATATAAATCGGGTCGACGCGCGCCAAATCGAACGCCGTTCGGAGCCCGAGCCGCCAAAACGCCGGAAGCAAACGCCGCCCGACTCCCCAAACGTCGCCGATCGGAAGGCGTTTCAGCTCCCGTTCCCGCTCTTCCGGGTCGAAGAGGAGCGCGAACTTCCGCCCGGTCGCGGCCGCGTCTCGTTTCGCAATGCGACTCGCCGCCTTCGCCAGCGTCCGCGTCGGGCCGAGTCCGAGCGAAACCGGGATTCCCGTCCAACGCCGAACCGTTTCGACGATTTCCTCCGCCGTCCGCTCGATTTCCCGACGCGATTCCGTTGGAAGCCGATCGTTCGACGCGCAAAACTCCCGCCAATCGACGACGCCGCGCTCGCCTATTTCCCCCCAATTGCCGCCGCTAATTTCCCCTAAATCGCGCAAACCGTCCAAACCGCCGTCTTTTTCCGCCGCCGCGTCCCAACCGCGCAACCGCCCCGACGCGTCGCAAAAACGCCCGGTCAAATCGAGAACCGCTTCGTCGATCGAGTAAACGTCGACGTTCGGCGTCCAACGCCCCAACGTCTCGACAACGCGGCGGCTCAAATCGCCGTAAAGCGCGAAATTTCCGGAGCGAACGACGACGCCCGCAGACCGCGCCAACTCGCGAATTTGAAAAAGCGGCGCCCCCATCGCGATTCCGAGCGCCTTCGCTTCCGGAGACCGCGCGACGACGCAGCCGTCGTTGTTCGACAAAACGACGACCGGGCGATTCGCCCAATCGGGCCGAAAGACCTTTTCGCAAGACGCGAAGAAGCTGTCGCAGTCTAAAAGTCCGATTATTTTCATCGCCGCGCCTCAAAAATCAAACGTTTTTAAAATTTCGGCGCCTTCATCGATTTTCGTCGCGCCGCCGACCGCAAAACGAGCCGACGAATTTGCGCTCGCCGCCCGTTTTCTTCAATTTAGCCAATCTTGTCAAACGCGCCCCAACGCCCAAACCGCCGATTTTCGCGCGTCGCAGTTTCTCGCTCAAACGCTCTTAAACGCCCAAACGCTCCAATTTCAACCTTCGTCCGCCAGTCGCCGCAACAACTCCGGCGCGACGAACCGAGCGCCCGCGCCTTCCCAACGCTTCGCCGACTCCAAAATCCGCCGCAAACCGAACGCCGCCGCCCAATAAAAAATTCCCCCTTTTTCCGGCGGAAACCCGAGCGCGAGAACGAGCCCGGCGTCCGCTTCGCGAAACGTCTCGACGACGCCGTCCTCGACGAGTCGCGCGCTTTCGAACAAAATCGCCGTCGCGACCCGCAGCGCGAGTTCTTCGTCCGACGCGTCTTTCGCTCCGAAGTCGACCGTCGCCGCTTCGCTCGCAAACGTTTCTCCGGCGCAAAGTTCGGCGAGCGTTTCCGCGTTGAAGTCGAGCGTCGCGTCGTCGGCCCAACTCGTCCCGCTTTCGAACCGGTAAAACCCGCGCCGCGTCTTGCGCCCGAGCCGTTCGCGCCGCGTCAATTCCGGCAAAACCGCCGAATTCCGCGTCCGTTCCGGAAACGCCTTCAAAAACGACCAACCGGCGCGCAGCGACACGTCGAGCCCGATTTCGTCCATAATGCGGAGCGGGCCCGACTCGAATCCGAACCGCCGACAAACCGCCTCGACGCGAGCCGCCGGAACGCCCTCTTCGAGCAGCGCAAGTCCTTCGTTCAAATAAGGTTGCAATATCCGATTCACCAAGAAACCGGGCCCGTCGCCGACGACGATCGGCGTTTTGAAAATCGCCGAACCGAGCGCCGCCGCCTCCGCGACCGTCTCCGGAGCGGTAAAAGCGCCGCGCATTACTTCGACGAGCGAGCGACGGCAAACCGGGTGAAAGAAGTGAAACCCGCAAAATCGCTCCCGGTTGACGTTCGGGTTCTCCGCCGCGCTCGGGAGAGCCGCCGCCAAATCGGAAACGCAAATCGACGACGTGTTCGACGTCAGCAGAATCGGCGCGGTCGCCGTCTTCGCCAACGTCTTGTAAAACTTCGACTTAATTTTCAATTTTTCCGGAATCGTTTCGACGACGACCGGGCGCGCCGCCAATTCCGCGAAGGAATCGGACGTCGTCAAACCGGTCGCGACGATCTCCGCGACGAGCCGTTTTTCGGTCGCCGGATCGCTTTCCGCGACGCCGCGACGCCGCCGCTGTTCCGCCAACTCCGCTTCGATTCGTCCGGACGCCGCTTCGAGCGCCGCCGGAAAAGAGTCAAACGCCAAGACTGGGAACCCGGCGCCCAAAAACGCCGCCGCGATCGAAACGCCCATCAGCCCGGCGCCCGCGATTCCGACGCCGCGCGCCCGAGCTTCCGCCGTCGTTCGCGCCGCG
>JAFYQR010000236.1 GCA_017559825.1 Thermoguttaceae bacterium
CCTCGAGCGCCCGGCTCGCTCCGTTCGTTCGCCCCGCCGCGACAAAAAAACGCCCGTTCCAACCGAGCGCGACGCCGCCGCGAAACGCTCGTCGTCGGTCGACTCCGCGACGCTGATTTCCGCCCTCGTCGTCTTGACGCTCGCGGTCGCGGTCGTTCGCTTCTCCTTTTACAATCCGGACTTTGGCGCGCTTTGCCGAATCGCCCGCGCTCTCGACCGCGAGGATTGGGAGGAAATCGTCCGTCTCGAAGCGCCGCTCGCCGAGCCGTCGAACTCGGTAATCGACGCGCGAATTTTGGCGCTCTCGCGACTCGGGCGGCTCGGCGACGAACTTTACTTGCGCCCGCTCGTTCCAGCGCGTTCGCCGCAACTCGTGCAAACGGCGAGTTTCGGCATGTGCGGCGATCGAATCCTTTACGAGTTCGGCGCCGTCAACCCCGCGCTTCGCGCCGCGACGAACAACTACGTTACGAAGCGAGAACGGAGCGCTTGGGCCGCCTTCACGCTCGCCCTTTGCAACGTCGCGGAAGACCGCCGCGCCGTCGCCGAACGTTACCTTTACCGCCTCCAGGGAACGCTCTTTCACCGAGCGAGAGCGGCGGAGACGGCGGCTTATTTAAACGCTCGAAGCGCCGAAACGTCGACGTTTACGCCCTATTTGCGCCTCGCTCCGCTCTCCGACGAACGGCGCGCCGAACTCGACGCGTCCTTCGCCGCCGTCCGCGCGCAAAAACCGACCGTCGACGGCTTTTTCCCGAACCGTTGCGTCTCCCACTCGCGCTACTATCTCGTCCAAACGGACGACTTGGCGAAACGCCCGCTTCGAGAGCGCGAAACCCGCCTCGCGACGCTCCTCCTAATGCGCGATCTCCCGACGTTCGCCGAACATCTAGACGGTTATCTCCTTGAAAAAACGGCGCTTAAAGAAGCGTCGGAGCGCAGAATTCCCCGCTTTATCCAAGAGGCGATTCTCCTGCGCGGCCGCTTCCCGCAAGCGTTCGGACGCCCCGCCGACGAGCGCTGGAGCGTCCCCGTCGAACTCGAAATCGATCCGGAAATCGCGAGGCGTTTCCTCGACTACCTCAAAACGATCGACGCGTCGCGTCCGCAAAACGATATTTTCCGCGACGTCGACCTCTACTTCCGTCAAACGTTTTGGGCCGAGGCGTTTTCGATCTCGGAAGTTGAAAATTACTAACCCGGCCGCCGCCATCGGAGGAAAAAAGGAAAAACCGCGCTCGCCCCCCTTGTAAAAAATACCGTCGGGGGTAGTATATAAGAGGTTTACTTTGCGTCCCGGGAAAATCGTCCCAACGCGCCCGCGTATCGGGCCACAAACGGAAAAGAACGGAGAGAGATTATGTCGAAGAAGTGCGTTTTGGCGTATTCCGGCGGTTTGGACACGTCGGTCATCTTGGGCTGGTTGCTGGACAAAGGTTACGAAGTCCACGCCGTTTACGTCGACTTGGGTCAACCGTGCGAAGATCGCGAAGAAATCCGCCAAAAGGCGATCAATATCGGCGCGACGTCCGTTCGTTTCATCGACGTTAAAGAAGAAGTCTGCCGCGACTTCGCCTTCCCGGCGATTCAATGGCAAGCGAAATACGAAGGCGTCTACCTCCTCGGCACGTCGCTGGCTCGCCCGCTGATTTCGAAGAAAATCCTCGAAGTCGCGAAAGAAGTCGGCGCGACGGTTTACGTTCACGGCGCGACCGGCAAAGGGAACGACCAATGCCGTTTCCAACTCGCCGCCGAAGCGCTCGACCCGAGCATTGAAATCCTCGCTCCGTGGCGCATGGACGAGTTCCGCGAACTCTTCCCGGGCCGCACCGAAATGATCAAGTACTGCGAATCGAAAAACATTCCGGTCAAAGCGTCGATCGCGAAGCCGTATTCGTCGGACGAAAACTGCCTTCACATCAGCTACGAAGCCGGCAAGCTCGAAGACTTGAACGTCAACGGGATGGAAACGGTCGAATTCGGCATTTGCGAAAACACGCCGAAAACCGCGCCGGACGCCGAAGAAGAAGTCGTTATCCGTTTTGAGCAAGGCGTTCCGGTCGCCGTCAACGGCCAAACGATGGGCGCTTACGAGATTATGGACGCGCTGAACAAAATCGGCGGTCGCAACGGGATCGGCATCATCGACATGGTCGAAAACCGCTTCGTCGGCATGAAGAGCCGCGGCGTTTACGAAGCGCCGGGCATGACGATTCTCTACGACGCGCTCCGTTACATCGAACAACTGACGATGGAACGCGAAGCGATGCGCCTGCGCGACCGTTTGGCGCCGGAAGTCGCCGAACTGATCTACTACGGCTTCTGGTACAGCGTCAAGATGGATATGTTCCTCGCGATGATCAAAGAAGCGCACAAGTGGACGACGGGCGAAGTTTCGCTGAAACTCTACAAGGGCAACATCATCCTGAACGGTCGCACGAGCCCGAACTCGCTCTACGACGAAGGGATCGCGACGATGGAAGGCGGCGGCGACTACAACCAAAACGACGCGACCGGTTTCCTCCGCATCCAAGGTCTCCCGTACCGCGTCGCCGGCGGCGTTCACCCGCGCATCTAATTCCTGTTATTTAGGGATTTAACGCGTTTCCGTTCCGACGTTCGCTTGCTTTTTCCGCCGAGCCGAACGTCGGAGCGTTTGTCTATTTCTTGCGCGACGCCGTTCGTTTCTTTCTCCGCGCGTTTCTCCCTTCCTCTTTTCCCAACGTTCGACGCCGAATTATCTTAACGTTTTTCAACAATATCGAACGTTCCGACGTTTTTCAAGCTTTTTTTGCGCTTTTTCGTTATTTTTTTCACGTCGCCCCCTCGAAATTCGGACCGCCTTGAGCTAAAATAAGAGAAAGCGTCGACGCGATTTCGCCGTCGAACGCGCGGCGGCGCCGTTCGAGCGTTCCGTCCGAATTTTACGAACAACCGTTTAAAACACGTTGGAAAGATTGCGTCAATGGCCATCGACCTCTACTCCCTCTGCCCCGGCGGTCGCGGGAAGAAAATCAAATTCTGCTGCCCGGATCACGTCAAAGACTTGGAACAAATCGACGCGTTTCTCGAAGGCGAACAGTTCGCCGCAGGTCTCGCTTTCGTCGAAAACCTCGAAAAATCGCGCCCGGACTGCGCCTGCTTGACCGAAGCGAAGTGCCTGTTCCAACGAATGATCGGTCTTTGGGAGCAAGCCTACGAAACCGCCGTCGCGTTCGCCGCTCGCGAGCCGAAAAACGTCGTCGCGCACACGGAGCTGGCGATCTCCTCCGCGCTTCTCGATAAACCGGAAGAAGCCGTTTCCGCTCTTATCGACGCGATCGAAAACGTCGAAGGCGATCAATTCCCGGTCGCGATTATCCAAGCGATGTTGACCGTCGGCGTCAGCTTCTACGAAAACGGTCGACTTTACCAAGCGATCGCGATCGCGAAGCAGCTCCAAGCGTTCGCGCCGCAAGACCAAGCGTCGAACGAGTTCCTCTATCGCTGCCTCGGCGCCGAAACGGTTCCGTTGATGTTGAAAGAGCAAGTGTTCGACCTCGAAGCGCCCGCCGACTTTGAGAAAAAAGCCGAATACGACGAAGCGGTGCGCCTGATCGCTCGCGGATGCTGGAAAAAGGGCCGCGCGATTCTCGAATCGCTCCTCCCGTTCGGCGAAAGCTGGCCGAATCTCTTCCGCAACCTCGGAATTCTCGTTCTTTGGTTCGCCGAAGAGGAAACCGGTCGCGCTTACGTCGAACGCTTCCTCGCCGCGCCGAACGTCGACGCCGAAGACGCGATCGATATGGAAACGTTCCAATTCCTCCGCGCCGTTCCGACTTGGGACGACGTCGAAACGACCGTCAAGCGGACGTATGCGCTGGCCGACTTCGACGCCGCGTTCGAAAAAATCCTCTCGTCCCGCGTTTTGCTCGCCAATCCGCGCCTCCGCGCCGCGGTCGCCAACCTCGAAGTTCCGCCGAAAGCGACCTTCAATATGCTGACCGGCCCGCTTTCGGAGAAGACGGAAAAACTTACGTTGGCGGAAGTTCCGACGCAATTCGCCTTCGCGTTCCTCTTCGGCAAACAAACCGACCGCGAAGCGCGAATCGAAGTTTACGCGCTCCCGAGCGAAACGGCTCGCGTCGAAGCGACGTTGACCGAAATCCTCGGCGCGCTCCCGCCGCTCGAATCGGAAGAGCCGCAAGAAACGCAAACGCTCCTTTGGACGACGAACGAATCGACGCCGCGTTTCCAATTCCGCGACGGCGCTCAAATTTCGCAAGCGACGATCGAAGCGCTCTTTGACGAACACCTTAACGTCTTCGCCGACAAGTGGTTCGAACACCCGTATCAAATCCTCGGCGGCGTTTCCCCGAAAGAGACGCTCGCCGCCGAGAACGGCGCGCGCCGCGTCGAAGCGTTGGTTCGCGTCGTCGGCTCGACCTTTACGCCGGAATTCGCCGACAAAGTAACGTCGGTTTTGCGAACGAAAGCCGGTCTTTCCGCGCCGGAACCGATCGTTCCGCCCGCTTCGTTCGCGTCGAAAGAGGAGACGCTCGACTTCTTCCGTCGCGTTCCGCTTTGGCGTTGGGGCCGACTTTCGGTCGAAACGTTCCGCACCGACGCGCTCGTCGAACTCCTTCAAATCGCGAACCTTGTCGCGCCTCGCGACGTTAAGGAAAAGTTCGCTCGCGAAACGCTCTCGCGTCCGAGCGGCGAAATGGATTACGAAGCCCGCGCCGTCGCTTATTCGGTCGCCGTCGACGCCGCCGTTTTGGCGCAAGATTCGGAAAAAGCGCTCGCGTTGATCGCCGAAGCGACCGAATACGCCGCGTCGGTCGGCCAATCGGACGCGCAATGGAACGTTCTCGAGTTCATGACGCGCTTCCATCGTCAAGAGTACGACAAGCTCCGCGACTTGGCGCAACACGTCTTCAGCGAACACCAAGACGACCAACAAGCGGTTCAAACGCTTCAAGAGTTCTTCGCTCGTTTGAATTCGGCGGCGCAAATGCAAGCGCAAGCGGAAGCGGCGTACCGTCGTCAAGCGCAAATGCAAGGCGGCGCGGCTCCGGCTTCTCCGCTCGGCGGCGCGCCGTCGCCGTTCGACGCTCCGCAAGCGCCGGCCCAAGAGGAAAAATCGAGCGGTCTTTGGACGCCCGGTTCCGACTCCGGCCCCTCGACCGGCGGTTCGCGCTTGATTATTCCGGACTGACCCGGTTTGCAACCCGTTAAACGGCGGCGTTTAACCAACGTCGACTCGGTTTCGCCGCCGTTTGCCTCCGTCGCCGGAGAGCGTCCGTTTTCGCCGTTCGCTCTCCGGCTCGACGCGTCGTTTTACCTCGCTCTTTCCCCCGAGTTTTCCCCTTTCGACGTTGAATCTTAGGAGCGCAACCCTATGAAACGCGGCATTTACGGCGGCAGTTTCGACCCGGTTCACTTCGGGCACCTTCTTTTGGCGGAGACGGCGCGCGCCGAAGCGGGCCTCGACCGCGTCGTTTTCCTCCCGTTGGGCGTTCCGCCGCACCAGAAGAACGTTCGCACGAGCGGCGAAGACCGGTTCGCGATGCTCGAAGCGGCGGTCGCGCCCTACCCGGAATTTGAAGTCGGACGATACGAAATCGATTCTCCGAACACGAGTTACACCGCCGACACGCTCCGTTATTACCGCGAAACTTACCCGGACGACGAGCTTTTTTTGATCGTCGGTTCGGAAACGTTCAACGACCTGCCGCGTTGGGTTCGACCGCAAGAAATTTGCGGACTCGCGTCGCTGATCGTCGCCCGTCGCGCCGGTTTCCCGCCGCCGGACTTCGACCTGTTTCGCGAAATCGCGTCGCCGGAGCGAATCGAGGAGTTCCGCCGTCAAGTCGTCGAGATGCCGGCGCTCGAAATTTCCTCGACGGCGCTTCGACAACGCGTCGCCTCCGACCGGAGCGTCCGTTTCCTAACTCCGGACGTCGTCGCCGATTACATTAAGTCGCGCCGACTTTACCGCGACTGATCGTTTTTATTTTCCCGCCGCCGTTTCGGTTTCGAAGCGACGGCGTTTTTCGTTTTCCATCTCGTTTTATCTTTCTTCATTTCAACGTTTTAGCGCAAGGAGTTTTCCGAATGAAACGCCGAGATTTTTTGAGCGCGGCCGTCGGGTCGCTCGTTTTAACCGGCGTCGCCGCCGATTTTGCGACGCCGCGCCTTTTCGCCGCTCCGCTTCCCGCCGCGACGCAAACTCCAGCGAAACCGGAGTTTAAAGACGCGAGCCCGACGCTCGAACGCTTCCGCGACGGAATCCCGAACTTCCTCGCCAAGGTCGAAAAAGGGGAGCCGATTCGCGTCGCGTATTTCGGCGGCTCGATCACCGCGGCGTCCGGCTGGCGCGTCCAAACGCTCGCGAAGTTTAAGGAGCTTTTCCCGAACTCCGAGTTCTCCGAAATCGACGCGGCGATCGGCGGCACCGGGAGCGATCTCGGCGTTTACCGCTTGGGGCAAGACGTTCTAAGTCGCGACCCCGACTTGATTTTCGTCGAGTTCGCGGTCAACGACGGCGGAACCGGGCCGGAGCATATTTGGAAGCAGTTCGAGGGAATCGTCCGCCAAATTTGGCGTTACAACCCGTCGATCGACGTCGTTTTCGTCTACACGTTCCGCGTCGGGCACGAAAACGACTACAAAGTCGGGAAAACGCCGCGTTCGGTTTCGGCGCAGGAGCAAATCGCGGAATTTTACGGGATTCCGTCGCTCGACTTCAACATTCCGGTCGTCGAAGCCGCGGAAAGACAAGCGCTTACCTACCAAAGCGAGAAGCCGGAAGAGGGCAAAATCCACTTCTCGACCGACGGCGTTCACCCGCTCGACGCCGGACATCAGATTTACACGCAAGTCGTTTGCGACGCGTTCGTTAAGATGAGCGACCAAGCGAAAACGTCGCCGTTCCCCGCCCCGTCGACGCGAATCGCCAAACTTGCTAAGTCGTTTATCGACGGCAACTTCGAGAACGCGAAATCGGTTCCGATCAAGGAATCGCAACTCTCCGGCGACTGGAAGCCGCTCCCGACCGACTCGCCGCTTTCTTGGACGAAGAGCCGCCTCGGCGACGTCGTTTTCACCTCGGACGCACCCGGCGCCAAGTTGTCGTTCCGCTTTAAAGGTTCCCAAGTCAAGATTTACGACGTTCTCGGCCCGAACGGCGGCCAAGTTCGCGTTACCGTCGACGGCAAGCCGCGTCAGAATCCGATTCCGCGTTTCGACAGTTACTGCACGTACTGGCGCCTCGCGACGCTGACGCTCGCCGACGGTCTCGACCCGAACGTCGTTCACGAAGCGACGGTCGAAATCGACGCGGAACAACCGGATCGTCGGCCGGTCGCGTTCCGCCTCGCCGCCCCGGAAAAAGAACTCGCCGAACCTAAGTACAACGGTCGCAACGTTTGGTTCGGTCCTATTCTCGTTCTCGGCGACGTCGTCGAATAATCGCCGCGTCGTTTTTAGTCCGGTCGACGCCGCGTCGCAAGCCGTCGACCGGTTTCTTTTCCTTCGCACTCTAAACCGTTGTTTTATTGCGTCTTAAATCCAAATCAACGTTTGGAACGAAAATTTTAGCGTCCTTTTTTCGCCCGGTTTGAGCGTCGCCGTCCAACGCATTTCTTGCCGTCGATTGACGCGGTTCGACGCGTAACCGCTTGCGCCGTCGCCGATTACCGTTATTTTCGGCGGCGCGTCGAATCCCTCGAACGATTCCGGAAGCGCGACGCCGGAGAATTGCCGACTCAGCAAAACGGTCGTTTCCTCGTCGCGGTTGTTCGCGATTTCGATTTCCGCGTCAATTACCGCGACGCGAAAATGGTTTCCACAAGGTAGAACTCGGACGTCCCGGCCCCAAAGGTCGCGCCAAATTTCTTGAACGTCCTCCCAACGCAACTCGCCGTTATTCCCGGGTTTAGACGCGGCGTTTGCGACGTTTCCGGCGGCCCTTTGCGCGGCGATTTCCGCGACTAAACCGTCAAGATTTTCCGGTTCGTTTGAGCGCGGTTCGCCTCCGCTCGCCAACGCGCCGTCGTATTCGGAACGCTCGTTTTCGACGGAGCGAACGCGAACGCTAAGCGCTTTCGTTATCGGCAGTAAGGTCGTTTCGCCGGGATTCGTCCAATAAATCGGATTTTGCCCCAAGAAGCGCGCCCCTTCGACGACGGTCGCGGGCCCGGTCGTCGTCGGGAAGTCGAACGGATTCGCGAACTGCAGCGCGTCCCAAGGTTCCGAGAAGCGAATTCCGCTCGAAACCGAGCCTTCGCCGGAAGTCGTTCGACCGTAAACGCTTGTTCCGCCGTCGCTTAACATTGCGCCGGGTTCGCGCCGCCGTCCGTTTTCGTCCCAAATATCGGCGATATCCCAACAAACGACGCGGCGATAAGGCGCCGTCTTCTTGGCGACCGAAAAGAGCGTTCGGTCGTTTTTCGCCAACGTTTTGCGCCCGACCGCTTGCGCGAACACGTCGACGCCTTCGCCAAACGACGCCTCGTCGCCCGACGCCGCGCCAAGACCGCCGCCCGTTCCGGAACCCGTTGGAGCGACGGCGTTTAACGTCAACGCTTGTTGCGTCAAGATCGAAGCGCCGCCTCCGCGAGCGTAAAGCCCCGACGCGCCGTTCGCGCCCGACGTAAGCGACGTAAAAAAGCCGTTTAAGTCGACACTCGGCGCCATCGGCGAAAGCGCGTTTTGCGTCGCGATTTGCGGAAAACCGCTAAAGAGCGCGACCGGCGTTCCTTCGAACGAGCGCCATTCGTTCGCAAGTATCGCGTTTTGCTCGATTTCGAGTGTTTTGGAGTCGAGCAAACGAACGCGGTACTGCGGCGCCCAAGCCGCTCCGCGCGTCAGGTAAAAGAGCCGAATCGTCGTCGGAGCCGCTTTTTTCCCGCTTTCGCCGCTCGCCTTAACGTCAAAAATCAGTTGCGGACGCTTCCGCCGAACGGTCGTCGGGCCTTCGCCGGGCGCGGTCGAAACGACTTTAATCTCCGCCGCGTCGTTCACCCAAATCGTTTCGCCGTCGTCGGTTGCGAAAAGAACGCCGCCGACGTTCGACCGAGCGACGCCGCCGACTTGCGGCGAAAGAGCGCTCGAAAACGCGCCGTTCCAACGCGACGCCGCGTAAGCGCTCGCGCCGTCGCTCGTGCTTTCCCCGTCGACGGAACGCCCCGTCGGAACGATTCGCAGCTCGCGCGGCTCCGACTCGCCGGGCAAAACGACGCGCACCTTACGACCGCTAAAATCTTGCGTCCAATCGATTTCCGACGCTTCGCTTATCGGGACCTCAACGTCGTCGACGGTCGAAGTCGTCTCGACGACGCCGTCGCTTTCGATGAAAAACGTCCCGTGCAGCGGACTCGGCGGCGTCGACGTCGCGTACCGACCGGGCCCCGGAACCTCGAAACGCTCCTCGACGACCGCGATTCCGTTCTTGAAAACGCCGAGCGACGCGATCTTGCCGACGACCGGAATCGGCGCCGACTCCGGTTTCATTATCGGCGCAACCTCGTTTTTAACAACCGTTTGCGTCTCTTGCGCCGCGATGTAAACGCCGTCGGTCGACGCGCTAAAAAACGCCGCGCCTAAAAGCGCCGCGACCATTTTTTCCCTTCGCTCGATTTGATTTTTGAACTTCATCGCCGTCCCTCTCTTTCGCAAGTTGTTAATTCAACGCGCTTTACGCCGCAATCGTTTTAACGACGGCGCGCGTTTTCTTACCGTCGATTATACCGCCCGACGAACGCAAAATCAAACGCCGCAAGCGTTAAAATCCGAAAAACGTTCCCAAAGTCCCGAACCGCCGACGGCGCAATCAAACGCCGCTCGTATTCGCGTCGAACGTTTAAATCCCGTTAAACGCTTTTCTCGCCAAGGCTTGCAGCTCGTCAACAAGAAAACCGTCGCGCCGTCGAAGGCCTTGAAAGAGTCGTTCGTTAAAGCGTTTATCGGCGACGTTTAGCGCGTTCCGCTAAGATTCGCGCGGCGGCGACTCGCGTTTTCGTCAACGTTCCAAAATCAAGAATTTGCTTTCGACTTTCGAGTCGGTCGCGACGGAGCGGATAAAGTCCATCGCGGCGGAGCGCTCCGCTTGGTCGCTCTCCGGAAGCGCGGCGAACTCGGCCTCCATAAAGGCGAGGAAATCGGCGTAAGTCGCGAACGGCGACAATTTAGGATACGACGTTTTTTCCATCGTCGCGGCGCGTCGGAAGCTCGCGCGAAGCGTCGTTTTATCGTCGGCCTCCAATTCGTCGAACGTTCCAACGCCGGTTTCGTTTCGCGTTTTCAGGCTCCAGCGAGAATTCGGGTAACAACTCGAAACGATTTTCTTCGCTTTGGCCGTCCAAGCGTCGAACGCCTCCCGCTTTTGCCCGCTTTTGTAATCGAGCCGCGCCCAATCGTCGCAATACTCGCCGCCGCAACGCGTTAGAAACTCCGCCGCGCGGTCGTAATCGCCGTTCATTTCGTAAGCCTGCGCCAACATATGGTCGGCTCGATCCGCCCCGAACGACCCGCGCCGTTCGATTCGTTTCGCCAATTCGACCGCTTTGCTTCCGTTCCCGGCGCGCATCGCGGAATCGTACGCGTTGCGGTCCGCCTTAGACGCCAAATTTTGCTTCACATTATAACCAACAATAACGACTCCAAGGCCCAAAAGAGCGAGGCAAGCGACGACGCCTCGGTAAACGACGCGCAACGTCTTTTGCGAAAATTTGTCTTTCCGTTCCATTTTCTTTTCCTTTCTAATCGACTTAAACCTTGTATTATCGACAATTAAAAAAGCGCCGTCCTTTCAAGCGACAAAAAAAACGCAACGCGGGCCCGCCGAAACGGCGCGTTCGCGACGGAAAAAATAACAAAACAGCAAAACCTTCCGCCGTTTCACTTCTTATTGTAGCAAAACACAAGGCGATATCAAGTAAATTTTCAGAAAATTTCGAAAAAATCGAACGTCCGAGACGCCCTTTGCCCAAAGCTCGACACAACGTCGCACCCCAACGTTCGACCTCCCACAAAAAAACGCGCCCCGACCGGTTGGGTCGGAGCGCGTTTCGTTAGAACGCTATCGTCGTAAAGCTAACGACGATTAGAGTTCCTTAATGAAGATGTTGCGCCAACGGATTTCGCCGCCGTGCGTTTGCAGTTGGATCGGGCCGGTCGGCGGAACCGGTTTGCTGCGGTCCCAAGTGTATTCCATCACCGTGTCTTTGACCGTTTGTTTGCCGTTGAGCCAAACGTTGACGACGTCGTCTTTCATCGTGATGCGAACCGTGTTCCATTCGCCAAACGGTTTGTCGGCGTAAACCAACGGCATGCGAGCGTTCTTTTGGTTGTTCCACAACGCGCCGGAACCTTTGTCCGCGCCGAGGTTCCACTTGCCGCCCTCTTTCGTCGTGTCCCAAATTTGGACTTGCGGGTTGCCGCGGAGGTAAATGCCGCTGTCGGCCTGCGCGACCGTTTTGTATTCGAGGCGGAGTTCGAAGTCCTTATAGAATTTTTCCGTCGACGCGTACGGGCCGTTGCCGTCGTTGACGAGTTCGCCGTTTTCAATCGTCCAGCATTTTTCGAATTCGGCTTGGTGTTTCGCGTAGAAATCGGCGCGTTCGGCGTCGGTCATTTCGATCAACGGGTACGGATGGAAGTCGCGTTTGCACGGTTTCCAGCCGGTCAGGTCTTTGCCGTTGAAGAGTTGAACGAACCCCTCCGGGCATTTCGAAGCGTCGTCTTGAGCGAACGACGGAAGAGCGCAAGCCAACGCCAACAGCGCGGCGCCAAAAGCGAAGAATTTCGACATGTTCGGTCTCCCAAAAAATTTCCGATCAATTAGCGTTTCGCCGACCCCAAAGCGCGTCGGCTCGAATAACCTCATTTTAACCGACGCGCCGCCGAAAGTCAAACGCCGTCCGCAAAATCGCGACGTTTTTTCCAAAATAACGCCGTCTCCGTCCGTAAAACCGGCTTGTTCGCCGTTTTTTCGCAGGTTTCGCTATTTTAACTCCGAAACGTCGCCGCGTCAAGAAACGCCAAACAGGCGGCTCCGCTCGCATTCGAAAAGCTCGAAAAGCGAGCGCGAACCGCCCGTTCCGCAAACGCCGCGCCCGAGTCAAACGTCGACGCGGCAAGGCGTTAAATCGCCGAAATCACTCGTGGCGCAGCGCTTCGATCGGGTCCATCTTCGCGGCGCGAATCGCCGGGTAGACGCCGAACACGACGCCGATGATAATCGAAATCATGAACGCCAACGGCACCGACCAATACACGATGATCGGCTTCAACTCCTGCACGATCGGAGGCAAGCTCGCGATCAAGTCCGGATTCGCCCGTTTGATCGCGCCCATGACGAACGTCGTCGCCGGAGAACACGTCAAACCGACCAAGACGCCGAGCCCGCCGCCGACGACCGACAGCACGATCGTTTCGATCAGGAACTGCCGCACGATGTCGCCGCGCTTCGCGCCGAGCGCGCGCCGAATCCCGATTTCCCGAGTGCGCTCCGTAACGGTCGCCAACATGATGTTCATGATCCCGATGCCGCCGACGACGAGCGAAATCCCGGCGATCAGCCCCATAAAGACGTTGAACATCATGCGCGTCGTCTTCGCCTGCTCGAGCAACTCGAGCGGCACCGTGACGCCGTAGTCCTCGAACTTCGTGTGGTAGCGGTCGAGCGTCAGCTTAATCAGCTCCGACGTTTCCATAACCGACGCGACGGAGTCGACTTTCAGCGTGATTTGCTTCAGCTGAACCGTTTCGCCCTCCATCGAGCCGCTGCGACGAACGACGACCGTGTCGCCGACGCGCGTCTCCATCGTCTTGAGCGGAATGTACACGTCGAACGAGTAGTCCTCCGACTTCACCGACGACCCGATCGCCGCCGACGGAGCGCGCGACTTCGCGACGCCGACCACGCGGTAAAAATAGTTCTCGCCGACGCGAATCAGCTTCCCGAGCGGCTCCTCGTAGGGGAACAACTTTTCCGCGACGCCGGAACCCAAGACGCAGTAATCCCGCGCCTCGTCGTTCTCTTGGTCGGTGAAGAAGCGTCCGTCGAACATCTCGATCTTCACGACGTCGACGTAATCGGCCGTGCAACCGACCAAACGTCCGTCGACCTTGCGGCTTCCGTTTTGGAACGTTTCCTGGAAGTCTTTCAACGGCGCGGATTTAATAACCGTCGGGATCGTCTCGGTCAATCGCTCGTAGTCGGCGCGAGTCAGCCCGTACTCCGGGAACTGCATGCGCCCGCCCCCGCCGCCGGACGACAGCGCTTCGTTTGGCGGCTTAATCGTGCCGACGATGATGTTGTCGGCGCCCAAGCTCTCGATCTGCTCTTGCGCTTTGCGGCTGATCCCTTCGCCGATGGCGAGGAGCCAAATAACGCTGGCGACGCCGATGAAAATCCCCAACACGGTCAGGAGCGACCGCATCGGGTGCAAATAAAGGCTTTTGACCCCCGATTGGAGGGTTCGCAACGCGTGTCTCATAATCTCGTTTCTATTTTTATCCGTTCAAACGCTTTAAACGGCTCGTTTTCCGGCGACGCGACTCAAACGAGCGATTTCGGATCGCGCTTCGGCGGGTCGTTCGGACGCAGACGAACGTCCGACTCGATCAAACCGTCGCGAAGACGAACGACGCGCTTGCTTCGCGCGCCGACGTCGTCTTCGTGCGTAACCAAAATAATCGTGCGGCCTTGCGCGTTCAAATCGTCGAGAAGATCCAAAATTTCCGCCGTGGTTTTCGAGTCCAAGTTCCCGGTCGGTTCGTCGGCGAGAATAAAATAAGGGTCGTTCACCAACGAACGAGCGATCGCGACGCGCTGCTGCTGACCGCCGGAAAGCTGCGTCGGACGGTGGTTCAAGCGTTGGCTCAGCCCGACCAAATTCGCCAGCTCGACGCAGCGTTTGCGCGAGCGAAGGTTTGCGTTTCGTTGGTAAAAGAGCGGCACCTCGATGTTCTCGATAACCGTCAGCTGCTGAATCAGGTTGTACGATTGGAAAACGAAACCGATGCGCGACGCGCGGATTTCCGAAAGACTGTCGTCGTCGAGCGACGTAACGTCGTCGCGACCGAGCCAAATCTTTCCGTGCGTCGGACGGTCGAGGCAGCCGAGCAAGTTCAGCATCGTCGACTTCCCGGAACCGGAGGCGCCCATGATCGCGACGTAGTCGCCCTGCGGCACCTCTAAATCGACGCCGCGGAGCGCGTAAACCGTTTCGCCTTTGAGAACGTACTCGCGCTTGACGCCGGTCAGCTTCGCCGCAAAAAATTGGCCCGATTCGTCGACCGGATTCGAATTTTTGTTTTTATTATCTTTCATCGTAATCGTTTTCGTTCGCCGCGCCGTCGAAGCTCCGTCGACGCGGCGCGCAAAAGAGCGGAAAGAAAGGAAAGCGCGGTCGGACTCGACGCCAGCCGCCGAGTCCGCCGCCCGTCGAACCAATCAACGTCCCGCGGGAGGACCGCCGGCGCCGCGCGGACCG
>JAFYQR010000237.1 GCA_017559825.1 Thermoguttaceae bacterium
ATCGCCGCCCGACTTGGGACTTGACGAGCGTTCTCTTCGTCGCCCGCCCGGAGTCGGGACGCGGTTATTTCGCGCTCTCGGAAGCGGGGGAAGTCGACGTTCGCGAGGACGGTTTGACGACGTTTAAAGCCGATCCGAACGGTCGCCGCCGCGTTTTCATTCTCGACGAAGCGGCGCGAATCCGCGTCGAAGAAGCGTTCGTCAATCTCTGCTCGGAACCTTGATTTTGAGCGAAAATCTAAACGGGGCGCGGAACCTGATTTCTGTTTGATTCGCCGCCGCAAAAAAGACCCGCCGAAACTTTTCCGAACGACGCGAAAATTCGGCGGGATTAAAACTGAAACGCTTCCGAACGAAGGCGCAAAACAACCCAAGCGTCGCCGTTTCGAGCGAAAAATCGAACGAAATTTTGCTCGAGACGGCGGCGACAAGAGAAACGAACGCCGTTAAAATCGACGGGAATTACGCTTTCGCGGTTTGTTCCGCTTCCATCGCTTTGAGCGTCGCGGAGACGTTGTCGATGAATTCGTCAATTTCGTGTTTTTCGTTGAAACCGACGATCATCGTGTCGACCGCGTTCAGGCGAACGATCGCGTCGATCGAGCGTTGGCGCTCTTCCAACTTCTTCATCGTCCCTTCGCCGACGACCTTCATGCAGATGATCCCGATGTTCTTTTCGGAAGCGGCTTTAGCGAGCGCGGCGTTTTCTTCGAACGAACCGTCCATACGGGCGCCGGTCGTGTTCATCGGAATGTGAATCGCGTCCGTCCAGTCGAGTTCGATCGCTCGTTTGACGGCGTTGCGCGTGTGCGTCGAGACGCCGTGCGCGCGGATAAGCCCTTCTTTTTTCAGCGCTTCGAGGTCTTCCATATATTGCGCGAACTGTTCGTCCCAATTCGGCGTCGACATGCAGTGAATCTGAACGAGGTCGAGGTAGTCCGACTTCGTTTCTTGGAGGAAACGTTTCACAACGACGTCGGCGCGCGGACGCTCTTTTTCCGGAATCCCGCCCCCGTGCGGCCAAATTTTCGTCCCGATTTGAAACGTGTCGCGAGCGATACCGGCGGCGGCGAGCGTTTCGGTAACGATTTGGTGCGTTCCGTAAAGGTCGGCGCAATCGAAGTAACGAATGCCGCGCTCGTAACCGTAAAGAATGAGTTCGGTCGCCTTTTTGCGATCCATACGGGTGAGCGTGCTGGAGCGGTTGTGCCCGATCATGCCGGTGCCGAAGCCGATACGGCTCGTTTTGACTTCCGGCGTCAGTCGCATCATTGCGCACGGGTCGGTCGAGAAGGCGTTTTTCGGCGCTTTCGCTTCTTCGGCGCGAACGTTCGAGAGAGGCGCTCCGGCGACCGCGGCGCTTCCGAGCCCGGCGAGCGACGTTCGGAGGAATTGACGGCGTTTCATATCCATTATGCGGTTCCTTTCGCGTTGGTTTTAGGGATTTTAACGTCCGGCGCCGCCGCGTCGCTTTCTCAAAAAAAGGGAAAAGCGGCGACGCTCGGCGTTTGTCGCTTAAAATTTCAAATAACGTTGCGAACGTCGATTCGCGTCAGATTTGCGATTTCGGCGACGGGGTCAGGAAGAGGTTGCGAATACGGGTCGCGGTGCGGGCGAATTCTTTTTCGCCGCTCATTTGCTTCCATTCGTCGCTGTTGACGAACTTGCTCCAACCTTCGCGGCGCGCTTCGTCGCTCGGGAAGCTGAGCATATAGGTAACGTTCGGCGCCATCGAGCCGAAGAGCGCGCGGCCGAAGAAGACCGGCGCCATTCCGCAACGGCGGAAAAGGTCGAGTTCGCCGCGAACGTCGAACATCTTTTCTTTCGCGAAGTTGCGTTCGAAGTTCGGGCTGTTGTACGTGCGGAGTTGCAGGACGCGTCCTTCGTTGGCAAACGGAACGGCAATCTGCGGCTGCGTCGGGAAGGCGAGGAGCGCGGAGATTTCTTGATCGACGAAGTCGAGGTCGTCGGTCGTGTTGAACGCGTTCGCGCCGTCGGCGACGGAGCGGTCTTGGAGCGTCGCCAACGCTTCGAGCGTCGCGGCTTCGGAGACGACGAAAACGGCGTTCGCGAACGGTTCGGCGCCGCGGTCGCCCTTGTTGAGATCGGCGTTCAGCGCGAAGACGCCGACTTTGTCGAAGCCGAGTTTGTTCCGTTCCGGAATCAAAATTTCGTCGAATTTGGCGACGAGCGCGTCGCGTTTTTCGGCGCTTTGGGTGAAGTACGTTTCCAAAAGGATGTAACGTCGTTTCGAATCGGCGTCGGCGGCGTTCGCTTCGGAGGTCGGGAGGACGGCGGCGAGACCGGCGGCGGTCGCGGCGGTCAGGAAGTCTCGGCGTTGCATAATTGGTCGATCCTTGCGCGATAAAATTTCGCGATAAAAACGGTTGAAACGAGGCGGAACGCGAAAAAGCTCCGCCGACGAAACCGCCGCGTCGGGAAAAGTCGAACCCAAACGGCGGTTTCAAGCGTTAAAATAAAACGATTAAACGAAATAGCGGACGCCGCGACGCTTCAAAACGCCGGGACGGTCGCCGGGGAAAACGGGGCGAAAAAGCGATTTTCGCCGATTTTCCCCTTATTATTAGTGCATTATATCCGAACGGCGCGCCGAAAGCAAGCGGACGAACGAAAATTTTGCCGTCGGAACGCAAATTAACGTCGACGAGGAGCGCGAACTTTTCGCCGTTGAACGACGGCGTCGATTTCGCGCCGTCCAATTAACGCAACACGTCGAGCGAAACTTCGATGCGACCGAGCGGCGCGCTGACTTGAACGCCCTGAACGGACGAGCAAATCGTCGCGAGGGATTCGCGGGCGATTTCGATTCCGGTCGCGAGTTGGTCTTCTTTCGAGCGGGTCGCGGCGGCCTCCATTCGCGACATAATCTCGTCCGGAACGACGACGCCGGGCACCTCTTTGCGCATAAAGAGGGCGTTGCGGTAACTGACGAAGGGCCAAACGCCGGCGATCACCGGGATCGAAAGCGCGTCGCCGCACTCGTCGAGGAACGAGAGGAGGACGTTCGGGTCGAAAACCGGCTGGGTAACGGCGAAGAGGGCGCCCGCGTCGATTTTGCGCTTGAGCCGGTCGATTTCGCGTTTGCGGTCGAGCGCGGACGGGTCAAAACCGACGCCGAAAAAGGCGTTCGTCGCCGGGGGAAGGGCCAAACCGCCGAGGTCGACGCCGCGGTTCAACCGACGCTGCAAGGCGCAAAGGCCGATCGAATCGCAGTCGAAAACGCCGGTCGCCGCCGCGTAATTCCCGAGTTTCGGCGGGTCGCCGGTGATGAAGAGGATGTTGCGGATTCCGAGCGCGGCGCACCCGACCAAATCGGCTTGGATTCCGATGAGGTTTTTGTCGCGGCAGCACATATGCAAGACCGGCTCGATTCCGGCTTCGTCGAGGATTTTCGACGCCGCGACGATCGACGAAATGCGAGCGGAAGCGCGCGGGCCGTCCGGGAGGTTGACCGCGTCGACGCCCGCTTCTTTGAGGCGGCGCCCCTTGTCGATAAAGTCGGCGAGATCGTACCCGCGCGGCGGAATCGTTTCGACCGTCGAGACCCATTCGCCGCGAGCGAGCTTGGCGGCCAACCGGCTCCGCGACTCGATCGGCGATTCCGGGAGTTCGACGACGTCCGGCGCCGCGTCGATCAAGGTAATTTGAGCGCGCCGACTTCGAGCCGTCGGCTTGACCGCCTTAACGACTTCCGCCAAATCCTCCGGCGTCGTTCCGCAACACCCGCCGACCGCCGCCGCGCCGAGATCGGCGTACCGCGTCGCGTAAGTGGCGAGATATTCCGGCGAATTGTAATAAAGTTGGCGACCTTCGAACGTCTCCGGCGCGCCCGCGTTCGGTTGGACGATCAGCGGCTTGTCGAGCGTTTTGACGATTTCGAGCGTCGCGTTCAACATTTCCGCCGGGCCGAAACCGCAGTTGAGCCCCCAAGCGAGCGGTTGCGGACGCGTCGCGTCGCCGACTTCGCAACAAGGGCAAGCGACGCCGGTTTTAGCGGTCGCGTCGGTCGTTTCGAACGGCGCGAAGAGTTCGGCGAAACGTTTCGCCCGGCTTTCGAGCGTGTTCGGCGCGCGGAAAAGCTCGGGGGAAAGCGCGTAAGAAACGACGAACGGGAAGCTCGGCGCGGCGGCGCTCATCGCGTCGACGGCGATTTCGGCGGTTTCGCGCGACGGCTGCGTCTCGAAGAGAACGACGTCGACGCCCGCCTTGACGAGCGCGTCGACCTGCGCCGCGAACGCCTCGACGATTTCCGTTCGCGAACGTTTTTCAAGCGTTTCGGCGCTCGGGAACCCGACCGAACCGGCGACGAAGATCGGGCGCTCCTCCGTCGACGTTTCGGAAGCGACGCGGCGCGCCAACGCGACGCCCGCCGCGTTGATCGCCGCGACTTGCGTTTCGAGCCCGTATTTTTCAAGCGCGAAACGGTTCGCGCCGTAAGTGTTCGTCGTCAAAACGTCGACGCCGGCGTCGCGGTAGGCGGCGGCGATCTCCTCGATCATTCGCGGATTGCGGAGGTTCAGCTCGTCGTAGCATTGGTTGGTGAAGACGCGGCGGCGGTAGATTTCCGTTCCGGTCGCGCCGTCGAAAACGAGGGTCGAGGAGGCGAGGGCTTCTTGAAAAGTTAAGGACATTTTCGCAACTTTCGCGCCCCGAAGCGTCGGCGGCGCTTGACATTTTAGGAATTTTTGGGAAATTAAACGGTACCGCGGCGTTTAACGCGACCGCTCGACCGAACGAAACGGAAGAGCGGGGCGCGGAAGCGTCGGATTTCTTAATTATTGGCCGCTTGCGTTGACTTTAACGGTCGCGCCGTTTTTAACGCGAGCGGCGGCGAGAATCGAACGAACCCAAGGAGCGCGGCGATGTTGACCGTTTGTTACCCGCATTATCTGATCGAAAGCGTCGTCGAGCTTTCTCCGGAGCGTTTGCGGGCGCTCGGCGTCGAAAATCTTCTTCTCGACGTCGATTGTACCCTAAAACGGTATGGAATGCAAGAACTCGAGCCTGAAATAACGGCTTGGTTGGAAAAAATTAAGGGCGAAGGGTTCCGAATTTGCCTTTTGTCGAACGGAATGGCCCCGCGCATCGGCCGTTTCGCGGAGAAAGTCGGGCTTCCGTTCGTCGCCGAGGCTTGGAAACCGCTTCCGAGAGGCTGTTTCCGCGCGATGAAGGAGTTCGGGTTCGAGCGCGACAAGACCGCTATCGTCGGCGACCAAATCTTCGCGGACGTGATGGCCGGGCGCTTTGCGGGAATTAGGACGTTTTTAACGACCGCGATTTTCCCGGAGGAGGAGCCGTGGTACACTCGAATGAAACGCCCGTTTGAAAAAGTCGTGATGCGTTTTTATCGCCGCAAGTTCCCGGAAGGCGTTTGGGTCGATCCGAAATCGAAGAAAAAACGGGGCGCTTAACCGCTCGATGGGAACGCGTCGAGGCGTTAAAGTCGACGCGGTTTTCTCAAAACGCGCTGCTTGACCGTTTTGAGGCGGCGTCGCGGCGTATCGAGGCGATTTTTCTTGAAAACTTTCAGCGGGCGACGTTAAAGTCGCTAAAAACGATGCGGACGATAAAATCGATTAAAACCTTAGACGCGGCGGCGACGACCGTTAACTTAGCGTCGCTCGATTTCGACGGCAACTTGAACGCGATCGCGGCGATTTTGGCTCAACTGGACGCGCAAGCGGAGGAGCGCGGCGCGGTTGATCTGCGTGTCGTCGTTTTTCCGGAACTCTGTTCGACCGGCCCCGGCGCCGAAGACGCGTTTTTGCGTCCCGGCGTTTTGAAGCGCGCGTTGGCGGCGACGTTGGCGGCGGCGAAGTCGGTCGGGGCGGGCGTCGTCGCGACGGTCGGCTTGCCGCTGGCGTTCGAAGGGGCCGTTTATAAAGCGACCGCCGTTTTGCGCGGCGGGACGGTTCGCGGGTTCGTTTGCGCGTCGACCTTGGCGAAACCGAGCGAAGCGCGGCAGTTCGCGACTTGGCCGGCGGGGAAAATTGCGACGCTAAATATTGGCGACGCCGCGGTTCCGGTTGGCGATTTAGCGTTTATTGAAGAGGGAACGTCCTTTGCCGTCCGAACGCTCGCGGAGTTGGCGGCCGGGACCGGAGAGCGGCTCGACCCGTTCGTCGCGACGGAAACGCTCGACGAAAAGACGCTCTATTCGGCGTTCTGCGAGCGCGAAACTGATCAAGACGAAGAAGACGCGGCGTTCTGGGAGAGTTTAACGGTTGAGGAGACCGGCGAAAACGCGGCGCGGGAAACGGCGGCCGAGAATAACGAAACGAGCGAAGACGCGGGAGCTGCGGAGAGTTTGCCGCGCGGCGAAGACGGCGAAACCGAGCGAGACGCGACGCCTGATTGGGGCGAAGAAAACGGCGAAACCGGCGACGAAACCGTTTGCCCGCTCGACCGCCCGACGTCGACCGCTCGGCTTGTCGTCGAGGGGGTTTTGACCGACGCGACGCTCGGCTCCGGGCGCGTCGACTGCGTTCTTTGCCCGAGCGCGACGCCGTTCGCGATCGGACGCCGCGAGCGAATCGAGCGAGTTTTGGCGAAAATTTCGCGTCGCGACCGCAATTTGATCGTTTATTCGACGCCGGTTGGGGTCGAGTCCGGCGCGGCGATTTTCGACGGCGGCTCGGCGCTCGCGCTCGACGGCGACGTTCGGACGGCGACTCGTTTTCCGTTCGTCGCGGCGACGTTCGCCGTTAATCGCGTCGAATTGACGAAAACGTTTCGATTTTCTTCTTTGTCCGTCGCCAAAAGCGGCGGAAACGTCGAGACGGAGAAAAGGAAAGAAGCGAACGACGCGTCGCAACTTGAAAACGCGAGCGTTTCGGAAATTCTCGAAATCGCGCAAATAATGCAAGACGCCGAAATTGCGCGAACGTTAAATTTTGACGCGCTCGATCTTTTCGAACTTGCGCGATTTGCCGAAATTAACGCCGACGCCGCGTTGGTTGAAGGGGACGTTTTAACGCTGGCTTCGGAGGTTTGCGTCGGTTGGGGGAGCGAGGAGTTTTGCGAACTTGAAGAAGGTTTGGAGGGGTGGGAGCTCGACTCAGACGCGCCGTTCGAGGAGTTTGCGCGGGCGACCGCTCTCGGACTTTTCGATTATATGCGCAAAAGTCGGTCGAAGGGGTTCGCGCTTTCGTTGAGCGGAGGCGCCGACTCCGCGACGATCGCCGCGCTGATTCGTTTCGGCGTTAAATTGGGGCGTCGGCAGCTCGGAACGCGTCTCTTTTTGCGTTGGTTGGCGCGTCCGTTTTCGGAGGACGGTTCGCTCGACGCGTTCCCGGCGCTCGCGGCGCTCGACGCGGAGTTGGGCGAGGCCGCCGACGCTTTCGAAAACGGGGACGCGAGCCGACTCGCCGTTTTGCTTTCGCATACTGACGCCGCGTTCGAACCGGCGTTGCATTCGGCGCTTGAATCCGCGCTCCGCTCGGCTGTCGAGGAAGCGTTGTTGACCCCGGCGGAGCCGACTCGCGAGATTTATTTCGGCGATTGTGTCGATTGCGGAGAAACGGCGGGCTCCAACGGCGACGAATTTGACGACTGCGCGGAATTTGACGAGACAAAAGAGGGCGACGCGGGAACGAAGGAGCGCGAACTCGTCGAAGCGCCGGAAAACGCCGCCGACGGTTTGGAAGCGGACGAGGCCGCGCGTTGGGGTTCGCTCGAAACGAACGCGGAGGAAACGAACGCCGTCGACGCGAATCCGGCGTTTGAGGAAAACGAGCGAGACGGCGACGCCGAAGCGAACGCGTTTATCGGCGGCGACGAAAATAAGATTTTGGCGCCGGAATCGTTGGAAGACGCGGAAATCGACGACGAAGAGCTTAACGCGCTTTTTGAAACGGTTTTGTCGGGCGCGTCGCCGTCGCCGATAGCCGTCGACTTGATCGACGCTCTCGAAGACGCGCTCGAACGCCGAATCGTCGAACCGCTTTTGACGACCGTTTATCAAGCGACGCGCAACAGCGGCGACGTTACCAGAACCGCCGCTCGCGAAGTCGCCGAATTTTGCGGGGCGACGCGTCTCGAGTTCGACGTCGACGGAATCGTCGAGGCGTATAAGCGTCTCGTCGCCGACGCGACCGGGACGCCGTTCGATTGGGCGACCGACGATTTGGCGTTGCAAAACATTCAGGCGCGGAGCCGCGGGCCGAGCGTTTGGCTCCTCGCGAACCGTTCCGGGCGGCTCTTGCTGTCGACCGGGAACCGCTCCGAAGTCGCCTGCGGATACGCGACGATGGACGGCGACACCTGCGGCGGGTTGTCTCCGATTTCCGGAATCGACAAGGCGTTTGTGCGAAAATGGCTGATTTGGGCGGAAAAAACGGGCGCTTTGCTCGACTTTGACGATCAAGGAAACGAAATTCGCTTCAAGGCGCCCGCGTTGAGTTTCATCAACGACCAACAGCCGACCGCCGAACTGCGGCCCGTCGAAGCGAAGCAAACCGACGAAGCCGACTTGATGCCGTATACCGTCTTGAACCTCTTCGAGCGCGCGCTGATTCGCGACCGTCTCGAACTCGACGCGGCGATTTCTCGCGTTCGAACGGAGGCGGCGGAGGCGGGAATCGTCGTCGACGACGAAACGCTGACCGGTTGGGGCGTCCGGTTCTGCCGACTTTGGACGCGGACGCAATGGAAGCGCCAACGGTACGCGCCGGGGTTCCCGATTGACGATTACGACCTTTCGCCGAACTCTTGGACGCGCTATCCGATCCTTTCCGAAGGGTTCGAACGCGAAATCGCCGACTTGCAAGGGCGTTAAAAGACTCCGTTAAAATCGGTAAAGGCGCCGCGTTTTGTTTGAATTGACGTTGGTTTAAGCAAACGCGGCGGTTTTTAACGGGCGACGCGCTTGAAAACGCGTCGCTTTTCGCGTTGGCGGCGCTAAAATTTGGCGTCGTCGCCGAACGTCGATTTTCGTCGCAACATGTGGTGGTAGTGTTGCGCGAACCGGTGCGACTCGTCGCGAACCGACTGCAACAACCGCAACGCGAACGACCGGCGGCTGAGCTTAAGCGGCTCGTCTTGGTCGGGAACGTAGATTTCCTCGTCCCGTTTCGCGAGCGAAATCACCAAGCCGGGACGACAAGCGGCGCGTTCCAACGCGGCGAGCGCGGCGCGAAGCTGGCCCTTGCCGCCGTCGATCAAGAGAACGTCCGGGGGCGGATTGTTCGGGTCGACGACCGCGAAACGGCGCGACACCGCTTCGGCGATGGAGGCGAAGTCGTCGATTCCGTCGACCGTTCGAATTTTGTAACGCCGATAACCGTTTTTGAACGGGCGACCGTCGACGAAATGGACGAGCGACGCGACCGTGTCTCGGCCGCCGAGGTGCGCAATGTCGACGCCTTCGATCACTCTGGGCGGTTTGGGGAGTTTGAAGACTTTTTGCAGCCCCAAAACGCCGCGGCGCGGGTCGATTTGGAAGACTTCCGGTTGAACGTTTTCGTCGATGGAACCGCGCTCTTTGAGCGATTCGAGCGCTTTGATTTGGTCGCGCCGCTCCGCAGCCAGCTCGTAACGCCGGTCTTTCGCCGCGTCGAGCATATCGTTTTTGAGGTCTTGAAGGAGTTTTTGGCGGTCGCCGCCAAGAAAATCTTGCAAACGTCGAATATTGCGCCGATAATCTTCTTTGGTAACGCGGTCGGCGCAAGGGGCGGAGCATTGCCCGATCGACGCGAGAACGCAAGGGCGCGTCCAACGACGTTCGCGGTCTTCCGAACTGATCGCGAGCGCGCAAGTGCGGAACTTAAAGATCTTCTGCAAAACGACGATCGCTGAGCGGAGGTGCGCCGAACTCAAAAACGGCCCGTAAAGCCGAACGCTCCCGCTCTTCGGCGTTCGCGTCGCCTCGACTCGCGGAAATTCGTCGCGAACCGTGATTTGTAGATACGGAAACGATTTATCGTCTTTTAAATCGCGATTGTACTTCGGTTGAACGTCCTTGATGAGGCGCGCTTCGGTGAGAAGGGCGTCGATTTCGCTGTCGCAAACGAGAAAATCGATATCGCGAATCTCGCGAACGAGCGGCCCGACGCGTTGGTCGTCGATCGCGTCGCGGCGGAAGTAACTGGCGACTCGGTTGCGGAGCCGCTTCGCCTTGCCGATGTAAATGACGCGGTCGCGAGCGTCTTTCATCATATAGACGCCCGGTTCGGTCGGAAATTCTCGCGCTTTTTCAGCGGCTTTGCGGTACCCGCGGATAATCGTTTCGTAATCGCTTTCCGAAAGCGGCCCGAAATTCGACGGCGTTTTTTCGATTTTAGAAGCGTCGGCAAGGTTTTCGTCGTCGAAAATCGAGGCGGTGAAATCGCGCCCGTCGTCGGCGTCGAGCGGAAAATCGACGTCGAACGGTTGCGAAGTTTGAGGGCGATAAAAAACGCACTCGCCGTCCGGACGTTCGTAATAGAGCGGGCGGGGCGGGGCGGGTAAGGACGCTTCCGCTTCGGCGTTTTTAGCGTTGAACGGTTGATTTTCGGCGCCTTGGGAGGATTGCGGAGATTGCGCGGAGTTTGACGGGGTTGCGTCGCGAACGTATTTTTCGGGAACTTGCGAAAAATCGAACGGTTGGGCGGCGCCTTCGCTCGGCCTAGGCGCCGATTTTAACGATTTTGCCGATGTGGAACGTTGGGAACCGACAAGCTCCGTCGACGCGTCGAGGAGTTCGGGCGCTCGCGGGAGTTTTTCAAAGACGGATTCGTCCGAACCGACGTTTTCGGACGCGGCGCTCGAACGGTTGTCGGGCGAGGAAGATGCGGGAAACATGCGGCGAACTCCGGCGAAAAAAACGAGGGGTAAAGTTGGCGCGACCCTTGTATTTTACTTTGTTTTCCTGAAACGCCAACGCTTGGCGGCGTTTTTTTCATTAAATTTTCCCGATTTTAACTTGAAACGGCGGAAAAGTTAAATAGGACGGGAGGGGCGCGTTCGAAAGAAAGGCGCGAACGCTCGGAGAAAACGGCGAACGAACGTTCGTTTTCGTTCGAACGGCGTTCGTTGGCGGCGCAAAAAAACGTCGGCTTGACGAACAAACCGACGTTTCGACGTTAAATTTTAACGATCGCGGCGAGTTTTACTCGCAAATCATCGTTTCGACCGAGCCGCCCGGCGGAATCATCGGCAAGACGTGCTCGCAATACGGAACGCGCAAGTCGAGGAGGAACGGCCCTTCGCTTTCGAGCATTCGGCGCAACG
>JAFYQR010000238.1 GCA_017559825.1 Thermoguttaceae bacterium
CCGTCGCCGGAAAACGGCTCGACGATCCGCGCCGATCCGGAACGCCGCAAACGCCCGACTACCTATTTAAAAGCGTTAAGTTCAACGCCTATTCCTCAATTTGGGCCGCGACGCTCGGCGACAAGGAAAAAGCGCTCGAACTACAGCGCAAGAGCGACGAATTCGCCCGCTTGTTCGAGACGCTTTACCCGAACGACTCGCGCTCCTACGTCGCGACGACGTTGCACGAACTCGTCAAATCGCTCGTCGACGCCGACGTTTGGAGCGACGACCTAACGACGCGACGCGCCGAGCTCGACGTCGCCGAAAACCGCGCGCTCTCGGCCTCGGACGCGCTCGTCGCCAAGTTTCCAAACTCGCCGCAATACGACGCGTTCCGCATCGTCGTTCGTTATTGCTTCGCCAAACGCGAAGCGCTCGTCGGCGCCCTCGAACGCGCCGACGAGCTCCTTTCGCAAGCGGACGAGCAGATCGTCGAGTTCGCCAAAAAACGTCCGAATTTCGACGACTTCCAGTTCTTCGTTCCGCTCCGCGCCGCGCGAGCCGAGCTTCTCGTCGCGCTCGGTCGACTCGACGACGCGGAAACGTACGTCGCGAAGTTGGAACGAGCGCTCGGTCGCGCCGAAAAGAACGACGACGAAACGGCGAACGCGCGAACGCTTCGCCAAACGATCGATCGGTTGCGCCGCCTCCTCGACGAAGCGCGCGCCGCCGCGCCGACGCTCGACGAAAAGAGCGAGCCGAACGCCTCGTGAAATTCGCGCGCTTTCGTTTCTCCCCGACGCGGTTTCGACGTTTCGCTCGAAGCCGCGTTTTTTTATTTTTGCCGTTATTACTATAGGGCGCGTTTCGCTCGGCGTTTTCTTCGCGACGCTCGCTTGACGTCGGTCGCTTCTTTCAGTATCCTACGCTCGGTTCCGAAACTCCCGGCAAAATCGGTCGCGGCGTGTGCGGCGATCGCTCGGCTCGCTTCAGTCGACGCGGTCGCCCGGGTTTCAACGCTCGAAACGGTCGCCGCGTTTAAGTCGGTCGCTTCGGTCGAGACGGTCGCGACGTTTCTTCCGAAAAATCGAGTCGATTTTGCCGTTTTTACTCATCGTAAGCGCCGTTTATGCCGATTACGCTATTGCCGACGCGAATAAAGTTGGGAAAAATTTTCCAAAAACCGGTTCGCTCGGCGGTTTTTTCCCTAATGAAGAACCGTTTGCGGTACGATTATAGGTTATAGGAGAAAACCCGTTTTTATCCGTTTAAACGGTTACGCCGTTTATTCGGGTTTGCGCGAGCCGTCCGACGCGTTCGAAAACGCGCCGCTCGACTCGACGAGCCGCCCGCCGTCGCAACGGAACGACGCCGAAACGACGCGGCTCGGAAGAAACGACCAAGTTTTTGTTTTTCGATGGAGCCGAGTCGCCAACCCATCGGCGTCAGACGAGTCGAACGAACGAAACGCATACCGCGAGCGACGGATCGCTCGTCGCGTTTTCCCCTTCGTTCTTCGTCGCCGACGAAAAGACGATTTTTTCACTGATCATTTTTCTTCCGGAGAATCTGGGAGGTCAGGGATGACTAATGGTGCCACTCGTAACACTAAGCGTATAACAGCGAGTCTCGAAAGGAGTATCGTGTTGGAACCAACCAAAAAGATTCAGACTGGTTTGTTGGCGATCGCGTTGGGCTTCGGCTCGGCGGCGTTTTCGCTCGGCGGAGCGACGACCTTTGGAACGGACGCTCTCGCTCAAACCCCGGCGGCTTCGGCCGTCCTCGGCGTTAATTCGAACGCCCCGTCCTATCCGGCGCTTGTTCGGAGTCAAGAGCTCCTGCTGAAAGCTCGCCGTTCGTTGATGAGCCGCGACGTCGTCTCGGCCGAACGTTACGCGAAAGAAGCGCAAGCGTTGAACGCTCAATACGGCGCGGCCAGCGACCGTCCGGAATACGTTCTTCCGCTCGTCGAGCAATACAAACGCGCCGAAGCGACGGCTCGCGCCCAAGGGATGACCGAGTCCGTCAAACGCGAATTGGCGAAGAACTACCTCGAACAAGCGGAAGGTCTCCGTCGCTGCCAAGATTTGGACGCGGCCGAAAACCTCGTCGCCGAAGCTCGCAAACTCGACGTCGTCTTCGACGCCGCGACGATCGAACGCAAGATGGACGTCGCCTCGGTTCAACGCCGCGTCGCCGACGACCGCCTCGCGCTCGCCGCTCCGACTTCGCAAGCGCCGCTGACCGGTCTTTCGGAAGCGACGAAGCGTCAAGTCGCCTCGGCTCAAGAAACGCTGCGTCAAGCTCGCGTTTTGGCCGCGAACGGTCAAGCGGAACGCGCCGAGCAAACGGTTCGCGCGCTCCAAGCGCAAGGGATTCCGGAAAGCGCGTTCGCGAACGGCGACTCCCCGGCGAAATTCCTCCGCGACGTCGCGGCGGCTCGTTCGCAATCGTCGATTCGCCAAGTGCAAGCGACGGTTCCGGGCGTCTCGACGGGCGAAAGCGCCGGCTACCTTTACGTCCAAGAAGCGGAAACCGCTCTCGCGCAAGGCGATAAAGAAACCGCGTTGAACAACTACCGCGACGCGCTCCGCTACACGGCGGAACTCGACGCCGCGACGGTTCGCAATATCAACGCCGAAATCGCTCGCCTCTCGGCTCCGGCCGCGACTCCGGAAGTCGTCGCGACGGCCTCGGGGATCGACTTCGCGCAATCGCCGGAATCGTTGTCGAACGAAATCGCGGCTTTCATCGCGAAGCAAAATCAAGTTCGCGAAACCGCTCCGAAAGAAGCGCTCGCCGACCTGAAGCAACTCCGTTCGGAACTCGAAGCGTCGAGCGTCGACGCGGCGTACAAAGCGCACTTCGCCCACGCCCTCGACGCCGCGATCGCCGATTCGGAAGCGTTCCTCGCCGCGAACGGCTCGCGCATCGCGATTCAACAACAAAACCAAAACGTCGACGCGTTCGTCGCGCAAAAACGCGCCGCGGAACTCGAACGTCAAGCGCGCTTGGCCGACGACACCGAAAAGTTCAACGACCTCCTCGAAGAGGGCCGTTACGACGAAGCGATCCTGTTGGCCGAGAAATGCGCCGACTACACCGGCGGCGCCGATATCGCGGTTCAAATGCTGAATATGGCGAAAAAGTCGAAGCAAATCGCGTTCAACGACTACCTTCGCGACGCGAAATCGGACGCGTTCCTCCAAGGGATGAACGACGTCGAAGACGCCGCGATCGCCCGCGTCAACGACAAAAACCCGCTCGTGTTCGACAAAGCGCGTTTGGACGTCGCGAATAATCGCAAGTCGCTGAACGACGAATCGACGCGCTCGGAAGTCGACCTTGAAATCCTGCGCAAGCTCGAAACGCCGATCACGCTTCCGTTCGACCAACCGACGCCGCTCGACCTCGTCGTCGAAGTCATCCGCAAGAACGCGGAAATCAACGTTATGGTCGACGAAGCCGCGCTCGCGGAAGCCGGGATCACGTCCGACATGGCGATTCCGACGAACTTCTCGAACATTAAGTTGAAGAACTACCTGAAACACGCGCTCACGCCGCTCGGTTTGTCGTACATCGTCGAAGACGAAGTCCTCACGATCACCGGCAAGAACAAGCGTTCCGGCAAGCACGTTTGGAAGGTTTACCCGGTCGCCGACTTGGTCATCGGCGTCCCGAACTTCGGCAACGTCGTCGGCGCGATGTCGCAAGAAGCGGCCCAACAACGCGCTTACCAACAAGTCGCGAACCGCGGCTTGGGCGGCGCCTCGGCGGCCGCCACGATTCCGGGCCTCGGCCAAAACGTGTTCGGTTCGAACTCGACGCTCCTTTCGCCGAACATCGCCGCGCAAATCCAATCGAGCGGCGGCAACGTTCCGCTCACCGCGGGCTCCGGCGGCGGCGGGAACGACCCGAGCGAACTGATCGAACTGATCACCTCGGTCGTCGGCGACGAAGAAACCTGGGAAATGGTCGGCGATCCGCAATTCTTCGGGTTGAACAACACCTTGGCGATTAAGCAGACGGAAGAAAACCACGAAGAGATCCACGAACTCCTCGAAAAACTCCGCTCGCTGAACGACCTGCAAGTCGCGGTTGAAGTTCGCTTCATCACGATCAGCGACGAGTACTTCGAACGCATCGGCGTCAATATGAACCTGTCGTTCCAATCGGACACCAACGCGGGCGACCTCGACGACGGCCAACTCGTCCCGTCGAAGAAAGGCGTCTACGGCATTTACGACGCCGGAGCGAGCGGGAACAACATGTTCACCGAAAACTTGAACATCAACTTCACGCAGAACAGCTACGGCTTGGCCGTCCCGCAGTTCGGCAACTACGACCCGTCGGTCGGCGCGCAAATGGGTTTTGCGATTTTGAGCGACATCGAATCGTACTTCTTCGTCAGCGCGGCGGAATCCGACACCCGCACGAACGTTTTGCAAGCGCCGAAAGTTACGATGTTCAACGGTCAAACCGCGAGCGTCAGCGACTTCACCAGCGTGCCTTACGTCAGCACGGTTATCCCGGTCGTCGGCGAATTCGCCGTCGCGCAACAACCGGTCATCACGGTCATCAACGAAGGTCAGTTCATGACCGTTCAAGCGACCGCCTCGCCGGACCGCAAATACGTCCGTATGACCGTCGTCCCGTTCTTCTGCAAGATCACGGACAACGACCGCACGTTTAAGTTCGAAGGCACCGACTCGGTCTCGACGAACAGCACGAGCGCGAACAAGGGCAGCAACATCCTGAGCAGCATCACCGACGAACGCGAAACGACGAGCGGCGCCGAAGTCGTCAGCGCCGGCACGACGATTCAAGAACCGGTTACGTCCAGCTTCTCCGTCTACACGACGGTCAACGTTCCGGACGGCGGCACGGCCCTCCTCGGCGGCATCAAGCGTCTGAGCGAAGGTCGCAACGAAGGCGGCGTTCCGATTTTGAGCAAGATTCCGTACCTCAAACGGCTCTTCTCGAACAGCGCCATCGGTCGCGAAACCACCAGCATGTTGATGACGGTTACTCCGCGCATCATCATCCAAGAAGAGGAAGAAGAATTCGCCACCGGCGGCAACCCGGGTCGCGACTGAGCCTCGCTCCGAAGCCCCGACGCTTAAAAGTCGGGGCCTCGCTTAACTCCTTTCGAATAAGACGGAGAGCCGACGGTTTCTCCGTCTTGTTTTTTTCTTGCGCCGCGCTTCCTCGTTTCTTCGCGGCCGTCCGCTTCTCGAAACCGCTCTTGACCGCCGCTCGAAAATTCGGTATCGTCGACGCGAGTTTTTCCGGCGTTTCGACGCGTCCCCTTTTTCGTTTTGGAGTTCGAGCCTTGCCCCGTTCGTTTCGTTTCGGCCCGACGTTCGCGAGTCTTCTCGCGACGGCGTTTGCGACGCTTCTCGCGTTTTCGTCGAAAACGAGCGCCGATCCTCCCCCCTTCGACGCGCCGACGTTCGACGCTTCCGGCCTAGAGCCGCCGCCCGTCGAGCCCGCGTGGAGCGAGCCGTTCGAAACGCCCGGCGTCAGTTGGCGCTATCTCTACCAAGAGGGGAAAGTCGACGTGTTCGAGCATCGCCGCGTCGAAGAATTCGCCGCGTCCGGCAAACGCTCGGAGCGAATCCGTTACGAAGCGAAGAAGCCCGGCGTCGTCGTTTTCGGCCATTACTGCGATTATCCGGCGTTTTACGACGAAACGGCGCCGAGCGTTCGCGTTCGCTCCGACCGACCGGGCGTTTCGCTCGCGGCGTTGGTCGTTTTCCCCAAGACGCTCCGTCCCGACTCGAAGCGCCCGTTGACCGCGCTCCTTCCCGGCTCGACCTATACGAAAACCGGCGAGTGGGAACGGCTTTCGTTCCCGAGCGACTTCGAGGGGCTTCTCGCCGAAACGACGCGGGCGCTCCGCGGCGAGCACAAGCTCCCGGTCGACCCGGAGGGCGCCTATATCCGTCAGCTCGTTTTAATAACCGAAGCGCGTCGGGGAACGTATTCCCTTTGGATCGACGACTTGCAAATCGTCGAGCACATCCCGTCGAACCGAAACGCGCTGCGGCTCTCGGAGCGCGGCGCTCGCTTCGACCCGCTCAACTTGCTGAGCTGCCGCCTTCGCTTGAACGAAACGCCGATCTTTTGGCGCGAAGACGACGCGAACGATTCGACCGTTTACGGCTCCGAACCGTTTGGAATCGACCGCGAGGCAGTCGAGCGAAACGAGCGCGTCCCGTTGACGATCGCTCGCGACGACGCGCCGCTCCCGGAACCGACGTCCGCGCCGACGCGACGAAAAACGCCGCCGTCGTTCGCCGAAGCCCTCGCCGTTTTGCCGTCTCTCTCGCCGGAACCGATCGCGACGCCGGAGCCGAACGCGCTTCTCGCCTCGACGACCGTTCGCGACGACGCGTCGGTCGGGCAAGTCGCGTTTTCCGCCGCCGACGCTTC
>JAFYQR010000239.1 GCA_017559825.1 Thermoguttaceae bacterium
AGGCGGCGACGTTTGCGCTTGGCGCGGAAACTTCGGCGCGGGGGGCGCTTACGCTTGCGATCGAAGCGGAAACGGCGGCGCTCGAACGAAACGCGGCGGCGCGAGCGGCGGCGCAAAGCGCGGGAACGCAACCGTTTAGCGGAAACGTCGGCGGAACCGGCGCGAAATCGGGGAAAAAAACGCGCGCCAAAGGAGGGGCGGCGTCGGGCAAACGCGGCGGCTCGAAGAAAGGCGGCGCGACGGCTTCCGGAACTTTCGGCGCGGTCGACGTTTACGACGTCGCGGAAGATTGGGCTCCGTCGAAAAAGAAAAGTTCTTTCGGCGGAGCGGCAAGCGGAAAGTTCGAACGCGTCGAGGTTTACGACTTGGCGGGCGACGCGCCGTCCGGCGGAATTTACGGCGTCGCGGAAAATTGGACGCCCGAGCAACCGAAGAAAAAGACGAAGCGAAAGCGTTCCGACGTCGACGTTTACGAAACGGAAGACGAGCGAAAAAAGCGCGAGGAGCGCGACGCGAACGACGAGAAAAAGCGGGAGCGCAAGGAGCGGGGCGCGAAAATCAAGAGTCGACGCGAGGAAAAACGGGCGGCGAAAATCGAATGGCGACGCGGCGAACGGGAGAAACGCGAAAAGTTCGAGGCCGACGACTTGGCCGCGATCGTCGAAGATTGGCGCGTCGGACGCGAGCGAAAACTGAATCCGAGCGGGCCGCAACCGACGGCGTTTCAACGCTTTTTGAACGAAACGTTCGACGAGGCGCCGACGAACGCCAAGGCGGGGAAAATCCGTTCGACCTTCGAAGCGCGTCGCGAAAAAGCGCGTTCGGAACGCCGCGAATCGCATTCGGCTTGGCGCGATATGCGTTCCGGCAAGGGCCCGAGCTGGATCGGCGTCGACGATTTTTCTTACGGGCGCATCGGAAAGAAGATCGCGGGGAATCGCAAGGGCGGCGCGCTCGGAAAGATCGGCGGCTCGGCGCTTGGAAAAGTTGGAAAGGCTTTAACGACGGCGTTTGCGCCGGTGAAAAAGTTCCTTGGGCCGCTTCAAAAGTTTGGCGCGACGCTCGGCGGCGTCGTTACGCGAGTTTTGGGGGCCGTTCCGATCGTCGGCAAGTTCGCCGGGATTTTGGGACGTTTCGCGGCGTTCGGCGGGCCGATAGGGGCGGTCGTCGGCGTCGTCGCGGGCGCGCTCGAATTTTTCCGGAAAGCGCCGGAAAATTTGGAAGTCTTTTTGCACGAAGGACTTCCGATGTTGAAAGAGTTTGGCGGCAAGGCGATCGAAGCGCTTGTCGCCGGTTTCAAGGGCGCGATCGATTGGGGGAAAGGCGCGATTCTCGGCGTCGGCTCTTGGTTTAGCGGGGCGATTCTCGGCGTCGGGCAAACCTTCAAGCGCTTGGCGGGGTTCGAGACGGAGGCGACGCGGGCTTATCGCCTCAACAAGCAAATTGAAGCGGCGAACGAGGCGCGGGCGCGGCTTTTGGCGGCGGAAGAAGCGCAACGAGCGGCGGAAGCGAAGACGTTGAACGCGCAAGCGGCGGCGCGCAAGTCGAAGAACGACGCGAAGATAGGTCGAGCGGCGGAGCGCGAAGACGACGTCGTCAAGGAAGGGCAAGCGCGGGCTAAGCTCGATCAAACCGAAACGGATATTAAGAAGAAAGAGGGGGAACTCGGGAAAGCGCAAGAAGACGTTCAAAAGTTCGGCTCGTTCGTTACGAGCGCCGAAAAATACCTCGGGCAATTGAGCGTCGAAGAGAATAAAGTCGCTTTCGACAAGAACTTAACGGACGAGGAAAAGCAAGCGCGCAAGGCGGAAATCGACGCCAAACGAAAGGACGCGCTTGGGAAAAAGGAGGCTTGGACGAAGGAGCGCGACGCGGCGTCGGAACGAGCGGGAACGCTTTCGACCGAACTCGCCGACTTGAACGCGAGTTGGCAAGAGCAGGGCGTCGCGCTCGACGAGTTGCAAGCGACGATCGCGGAGTCGACGCGGGCTTTCGAAGACGATCAGCGCGAGTTCGCGAAGACTCGCGCCGATAACGCCAAGTCGTTGGAAACGTTCGACTTGTCGCGTCGCGTCGAACTTGCTCCGACGGCGGCGACGAAAGAAACCGCGTTGCAAGCGAACGTCGACGCGAACGCGCGAGCGGTCAAGGAGGCGGAAGACGCCGGGACGAAGGCGCAAGAGCTGAACGAGAAGCTAAAGACCGATAAGGCGCGGTTTGAGAACAAAGACGCCGCCGACGCGATCGTGAAGCTGAAAACGTTGGCGGAAAGCGGCGACGATACGTCGCAAGACGGGCTTTTGGCCTTTGAAGCGGCGAAGCTAAAGTTGCAAGGCG
Organism: Thermoguttaceae bacterium; assembly: GCA_017559825.1. Taxonomy (GTDB): domain Bacteria; phylum Planctomycetota; class Planctomycetia; order Pirellulales; family Thermoguttaceae; genus RUG369. Next base: position 2,338 of record JAFYQR010000239.1, read on the forward strand.
CCGGATACGACTATTCGGACGCGACGTTTGCAAACGGCGGCGCGACGCGGCTTTACGAGAAAATTATCGCCGACCGAGAAGCGGAGGCGAAGGCGCTCGAAACGACGACGCGGGAACGAAACGAAGCGCAAACGAAGGCGAACGAGCTGGAAAGCGCTCGCGGCGCCTTGGCGTCGTCGCAAGACGCGTTGAAGGACTTTCGAACGGAACGCGCCGACGAAAAAACGGAGCGAAAACGAGCCGACGACGAACGCGAACGGGAGCGGGCGAAGATCGACGAAGGGTTCGCGAAGACGTCGCGCAACGATTGGTACGATAGGCGTTTACGCGGAGCGACGAACGCGGGAAAGCTGTCGATTCTCGGTGAAAAAGGAGCGGTCGAGTCGGCGGAGTCGCAGGCGAAAATGCGCGATCAACTCGGGCAAATCAACGCGCTCGACGCTAAAATAACGGCGCTCGACAACCTCGACGACGCCGGAATGCTCGACGAAACGCAACGCAAGGAACGAGAGCGTTTGCGCGAAGATCGCGACCGGCTCAAAAGCGAGTTCGACGAAGAGCGAACGAACGAGTTGCAGAACCGAATCGCGAACGAAAACGAGCGTTACGCGGCGGCGCAAACGTTGGCGGAGGAACAAACGAAACCGTTGCGGGAACGACTTTTAGAACAATCGAAGGTCGAAAAGGAGGCGCGCGGGCCGGTTGAAGGGCAAAAGGCGGTCGCGGCGGGGTCGTCGGAGGCGTTTCGGGTCGCGTCGCGGGTTTGGGATTCCGGGCAAAAAAATCGCGAAAAGACGGTCGAGAACATCGAGAAATACGTCGAGGAGTTGCGGACGAAAATGGCGGAATTTTTGACGGCGCAGTCGAGCGGTTTCGAGCTTAAAATGGGTTGGTAAAATGGGTTACAAACTGCTTCACGGGCCGACTTTCAAAAGCGGTTCGGTCGAAAAAAAGCGAAAAAAAACGGTCGAAACGATTTATCGGCTCGACTCGGCGGACGACGTCGACGCGTTCCTTGCGACGCGCAAAAAGCAGGGCGGGACGGTCGTTTTTCGACGCGGAATTTACTCCTATTATTATTCGATCGATTCGATTTCGGTCGACCGGCGCCCGCCGTTGCGCGACGGCGGTTTGCAAATTGCGGAAACGATAACGCTGTCGACGCTTACGCGAGCGAAAGGGCCGACGCCGCCTTGGGAATTGTCGCCGTATAATTACCGCGACGGCGCGTCGCTTGTCGAGGAATCGACCGCGCAATTTTACCCGGGCGTCGGCGACCCGATTTTTCCGAACGGCGTAAACGACGGCGTTGCAAGGGATTTCGTCAACACCGCCGGAGTGATGCTGGAAGGCGCGGCGACGCGTTCGCTCTTTTCCTTTTCGTTTTCGTACAACTTGCCGGCGGAGGTCGAAGCGTCGCGTTTTTGGCGGGCGGTCGGGAAAGTAAACGCTTCGACGATAACGGTTTGCGGAATGACGTTCGGACCGCGCGAACTGAAAATCGAAAAGCTCGACCGAACGTTTTGCACGACCGACGACGAGATAACCGACGTAAACGGGACGGTTACGAAGATCGTTTGGAAATATTGGCGCGTCGACGCGGAATTTTTGGCGGATCCGCGAACGTTCGATCAACGATTTTTGAACGTCGGAACGCACGTCAACGTTGGCGGCGCGCTTTATCGAATTTGGCGTTGGACCGATCCCGCGACCTTGGCGTCGCGTTTCGGAACGTATTATCAGTACTTAGGTTCGGGCGCGACCGACGGCGAAGCTCTTTCGGAAAACGTCGCGCTGTCGCTCGACGGAATCGGCGTTTCTCCGCTCGACGCGACGGGACGTCAAGCGATGACGTATCGGATTGGAAGCCCGTTTCAACCGGCGAATTTTTCGGATTTGTGTTTACCGGAAAACGGCGCGGCGGAGTGGGAAATTGTCGACGAAGAAGAATAATATATAGGCGAAAGGAAGGGAAAATGCGCTCGTTTGTACTGACGGAAGACGCGGCCCGCGAAATCGTCAAGGCGGGAACGGCGAAGAAATATCGGATGACGCAGGAGTTTCGGCGTCCGAGCGAACCGCTTAGCGCGTCGTCGTTGCAAGTTTTTGAGAACGGCGTTTTAGTTTCGAGCGCCGCGCAAATTTTGAATTTTTCCGACGGTTTAACGGTTGAGGCGGCGGACGCTCGAACCGTACGGATTGAGAGCGACGCCTCGATTACAATCGACGGCGAGACAATTCGCAATATCATCGTTCGGTCTCCGCTTGTTTACGAGTTGAACGACGACGCGCTAACGATTAAAGCGGGAATGTTTTGGGACAACCTCGACGGTTCGAAGATTATCGCGAATCCGGACGGCGAGCTTCCGAACTCTTGCCACGTTCGCGGCGGGAGCGGGATTCGCGTCGTCGACGGCGGCGCTTGCTCGCACGGCGCGCTCGACGGATTCATCGCTCAAATCGACTGGACGGGATACGAGGTCGACGGCGAGTCGACGCGCGCCCTTCGGCTCGGCGTC
>JAFYQR010000240.1 GCA_017559825.1 Thermoguttaceae bacterium
AACGCGTCCGAGCCGGGTAAAACGTCAAACGAGCCAATCGAAAATCCAAAAGTAAAAATCAACGAGAATTTTCTCAAAATTCGCGGCGACAAACCGGTAAAACTTACGCGTTTGTCAAATACCCAAGACGCAAGGTTTACCGTTTCCGACGCCGCGCCGACTCAAAATCCCGGTCCGGTCTCCGTCGACGATTTGCGCGCCCGCGTCGAACCTTGGCTCGGCGCGTTGTTGCAAGCGGAACATTTGTCGCTTCTTGTTGGAAGCGGGTTAAGCGAAGCGATTCGATATGAAGCGACCCGGCAAGAAGAAGTCGCAAAAGAAAGCGTTCATCCAAGCGCGGACGATGCGGAACGCGACGTCGACGAAACGCCGCGAGCATCCGGCAAGCGAAATAAAAACAAGAACGACGATAAAAAGAACGAAAACGGCAACGGTATGGGAGACGCCGAGTCCAAGACAAGCCTCGCGTCCAAAATTAACCCAAAAATTAAGGAAAGCGCAATAGCCGGCGGACGCGGCGATCGGCCGAACTTGGAAGACTATCTCCGCGTCGCCAACGAACTGTTGCGCGGTTTAGAAATTCTCGACGAAGAAGAAGCCGCGCGGGAATTAAGAGCGGAAATCGAGTTAAAAGTCCAAAAGTTCGCCGATAATATTTTAGTTATCGAAAACCAAATCGCGACCGCCGCCAAAGAGAAGCGAAAGGAAGCGTTTCAAAAACTTACGCGATTCCTCGTTCCTTTCGCCAGTCGTTCCGGCGTTCGCGAACGTTTGAATTTGTTCACGACCAACTACGACCGCGTTCTCGAAGCGGGCGCCGACGTTGCGGGACTACGGCTTGTCGACCGTTTCGTCGGCGCGCTTTCGCCGATTTTCCGCTCGTCCCGTTTGGACGTCGATATGCATTACAATCCGCCGGGGATTCGGGGCGAACCGCGTTACCTCGAAGGCGTCGTTCGTTACGCTAAGTTGCACGGTTCGATCGACTGGATTAGCGCAAACGACGAAATTCGGCGAATTGGGCTCCCGTTCGGCGCGACGACGGTCGGGCCGTATTTGCAGGCGCCGGGCTTGAACGCCGACGCGTCGAAAATTATGATTTACCCGAACGCGGCGAAAGACCGAGAAACCGCCGAATATCCTTACGTCGAATTGTTTCGCGACTTCGCCGCCGCGATTTGCCGTCCGAACGGCGTTCTCGTTACCTACGGTTACAGCTTCGGCGACGAACACATCAACCGCGTTATTAGGGATATGTTGACGATTCCTTCGACGCATTTGGTCGCGATCGCTTACGACGATAATTCGGGAAGAATTATGAAAGCCTTCGAAGACTGGGGACGGCAAAATCAAATATCGCTGATGATCGGGCCGGATCTCGCCGACCTTAACAAGTTGGTCGACAACTTCTTACCGCGACCGGCGCTCGACGAAACGTTGTGTCGTATGACGCAAAATCTGGAACGACGTTACGGCAAGTCGAGCCAAAGCGGAAATAAGGAGGGTAAACAATGACCTTTTCGCCGATCTCTTACGTCGAATCGCTGCGAATCGGAAGCGTCGACTTTGTTTCGCCGAACGAAATTAAGGTTTTGCTCGACGTCGAAGCGCCAAACAACGTCGCGCTTAACGCCGGCGTCCCGCGGCCTTTTCCGCGAGTCAACGAATACGCGTTAATCCCGACGGAATCCGGGCTGCTCGTCGCGCAAATCGAGTGGATCACGATCGAACGTTCGCAATATCCGAAACGACGCGGCGTTCAAGATTTTGGGCTTCTCGACCTCCCGTATCCGTTGCGAAAAATGAGTTTAAACCCGTTGGGGCTCCTCAAAGAAAAACGGGAAGGCGGCGAGACGTCGTATTCGTTTTCGCGCGGCGTCGAACGCTTTCCCTCGGTCGGCGATCCGGTTCTTACGCCGACTCCGAACCAACTGCGAGCGATCGTCGAGTCGGGAGAGAAGCGCAACGTTACGCTTGGCGTAAGTCCGCTGGCCGACGGCGCGAGCGTGTCGGTCGATCCCGACCGCTTGTTTGGGCGACACTTAGCGATTCTCGGTTCGACCGGAAGCGGGAAGTCGTGTTCGGTCGCCGGCGCGATTCGCTGGTCGATTGAAGCGGCTGAAACGAAGATCAAAGAGAAAGCGGAGAACGAAGAGCAAGAGGAGACGAAAGAACAAAAGCCGGCGAACGCTCGCTTTATCGTTCTCGACCCCAACGGCGAATATACGTCGACGTTCAGCGGGCTCCCCGGCGTTCGCGTTTACGGCGCGGAAGAGGACAAGTCGCGCGGAATCGAACAGTTAAGGGTTCCGATATGGCTTTGGAACGGCGACGAGTGGGCGGCGTTCGCGCAAGCGAGCGAAAAAACGCAACGCCCGACGCTGATTCAAGCGTTGCGCTCGGTTCGCGATAGTCGACAAACTGTAAGAGACGCCGAATCGTCTTACGACGACTTACGCTATTGTTTGGAGTGTATGTTACCGTTTATTCGAGAAGAGGTTGCGTCAAAAGTTCTTTGTCGTGACGGTAAAAGAGGTCGAACTTTTAAAGCAAGTTTAGACGCTTGTTTAAGCGATTTAAAAACAATTACAAACAACGCATATGCTGCGGAGCTAATAGCCGCAATTGAAGAGGTCAATAGAAAAGTAAGTGGGGAATGGCCGCAATATCCACCGCTTGTACCCAAAGAGTTATTAAAGGTATTTGAAAAGGTAAATATCGAATTAACGCCCCCAAAAACGCCTTACAATTCCCTCGACTTTTTTCATGTTGAAGAAATTTTTAATGCTATTCGAGAAACTGCAATTAAATTAGGAACGTCGCAGTACTTCGAAACGATGTTATTACGTATTCGCACGTTGCTTTCGGACGCGAAGTTAAAAGCCGTAATCGCTTCCGAGGGCGCGATTTCCGATAACGATAACGCCGCCGATAAAGACGCGACAATGGGGACGCTCGTCGACTGGCTGAACAGTTACGTTTGTCCGAGCGCTTCCGCGGCTCCGTCGATTACGGTGATCGATTTGTCGCTCTTGCCGGCGGAGACGACGCATATTATCGCCGCCGTCGTCGCGCGCTTGACGCTCGAAGCGTTGCAGCGTTACCGCAAGGAGAACAACGGCGCCGTCCTCCCGACGACGCTCGTGATGGAGGAGGCGCACTCGTTTATTAAGCGTTACAACGACGACGGCGAGAACGTCTCCGCGTCGAAAGCGTGCGCGCAGGTTTTCGAAAAGATCGCTCGCGAAGGTCGCAAGTTCGGCTTGGGCTTGGTTCTTTCGTCGCAACGTCCGAGCGAACTTTCGCCGACGGTGTTGTCGCAATGCAACACGTTTTTGCTGCATCGCTTAACTTCCGACCGCGACCAAGAACTTGTCGCGAAATTGGTTCCGGACTCGCTTCGGGGTTTGTTGCGCGAATTGCCGACGCTTCCGTCGCAGCACGCGATTCTTCTCGGTTGGGCCGCGGAGACGCCGACGCTTGTGCGAATGAACGATCTCGACGAAAAGCAACGACCGAAATCGGACGACCCGAATTATTGGGCCGTTTGGACCGGCGTCGACAAACGCGCGGTCAATTGGGAAAAGGTCGCGAACAATTGGCAAGGTGTCGCCGACGAACCGAAAACGTCGTCGCAATAAACGCCGACGTTGTTTGCGTCGTTCGCGTCCCGCGCCGTTGTTCGGAACGCGAACGACGGCTTGACGTTGACGACGCTACATTGCATCGGGACAATCATTCCTAGTCCGAATAATTCGTTGACGGCCCGTTGGATATTAAGGTCGGCGGCGTTCCGGAAGGCAAGAAAGAGTCGTTTGAGCGCAATCGCAACTTGTTTTACGTCTCCTGTTCGCGAGCGAAAAAGCGATTGATACTCTTTGTTTCGCTAACGATCGACGCGAAATTTCGAGCGTTTTTAACTAAGTTGGTCGGCGACGCCAACGTTTTAACGTACGACGAATTTTTAACGTTAAACGGTTGACGAGCGCCGACGAACGTATTGATCGCAGCCCGCAAGCGCGAAGAAACGACGCGTTCGCTTAGGGGAACGCGTCGTTCTTCCTAACGACGTTGAAAAGTTCCGAGAAAGTCGCGCGTTACCAGATTACATGCAGCTTTCAACTTCGTCGACAACGATTTGATTTTCGCGCTTTTCTTCCATCGCCTTAACCAGCGTTTCGACGTCGCAAACGACGCGACTTTCGGCGACGTCGATCGTCAGGCAAGCGCGATATTTTTTGAGGAGCAGACTAGCCGCGCTCGACGATAAACCGTTTTTAATCAAGCAAATAGTCTCTTTGTCGTCGGTTCCGTATTTGATTCGACTGTAAAACGACGCGTCGAGCAAGTCGAGTTCGTGAAGAACCTCCGCTAACTTTAACAACGTGTTGTCGACGTAATCTTGTTCCTCTTTAACGCGGACGATCGCCAAGTTCGTCAACTGCCGTCGCGACTTTTCTCTTGCGCGAACCCAGGTGAGCCGACCGTTTTCGTCAAAGGCGACTTCGCCCCATTTGCCGACGTAAATTAGCTTGTCGTAATTTTTTCGGAGTTCGCCGAGCCAATAGTCGACAAAGCGGGCGACCATTTCCGAATAGGAGAGACGCTTGCCGCGCCAGTCAAACAACATTGCGTAAAAGCTCCGCGCGCCTTCTTTACTTAAAGGCGTCCAACGTTTCGGAATCTTTTCGGGATTTGGAACGAAAAGTTGGCCCAGGACGTTTAGCAACTCATTGGCGTCGCTTATTTTAGGAGACTTGCTCTTATACGCGTCGACGAAGGCTTGCATCTTCGCTTCGCAAGCAAAAACGTCAAGTTCGACGACGCCGTTTGCAATGCAAATCTTGCCGACGGGCGTTTGAGCGCGGCGATCGGCGTAATGGGGAACGACGCCGGTTTCGTAATTTTCTAAAAACTCTTGGGCTTCGCGTAAAGCGTTTTGGCGCTTTTTATTATTGCGGACGTCGCTATGGCTGAGCAACACGTTTTTTACGTCGTCGCGTTCGTTTTTAATTTGAACTTGCGCCTTTTTTTCTAAAAAATTTTTGACATTGGCGTCCGACCTAAAGTAGCGACCAACGACGAGATAAATACGAGGCGTTAAAAGTTGCAGCGTTCCGGTTTCGCGATTGAAAATTTCGTTGAATCGACAAACGCGACCGACGAGATTTTTAAACGACGCGCGAGTTAAGTTGGCTCGTCCGCGTCGATTGTCGAGAATAAACATTCGCTCCGCCGGGAGATTGACGCCGGACAAAAGCGTGGCGCTGCAAACGACGTATCGAATCGCCGCCTCGTCTCGATAAAGCTTTTCGACGTAACTTCTTACCGCGTCCGGAACGCTGCCGTGGTGGTAAACGACGCCTTTACGCAAGCAGGTCAATAAATGATAGGCGGGCGATAAGTAATCGGCGATATTTTGAATCGCGACGTCGAGCGTCGGGGAATCGATTTCCGGCAAAGCGTCGGCCAACGCCAAGGCGAAGTCTTCGACGTCTTTCGGTTTGTTTAAGTAAACGATATTTTTAGCGGCCGCGTATTTTACAACGACTTGCTCGTCGCTATCCAACTTCGGCGAATCGGGCAAGGCGATGAAATCGTTTAAAAATTGGTCGTAAAATCGGAGACCGCCGCGTTTTCTTACGTCGTAAAGGAAGTATTTTTCCGTTTTAACGTACTCGGAAACTTTAAAAGGCGCGACTTCGTAAGTTGCGTAGCGCGACTGGAGATTCTTGGCCTCGTGAATAAAGGGCGTCAAAAACTTCAACGCGACGTTCGGATTTCGTTTTTTCGCAACGGCGATAACGCCCGCCAACGTGAGATTGCGACCGTCGTCTTCCAGTAGTTCGTGCGCTTCGTCGACGATGACGCAGTCGAAAGCGAGATTGGCGTCTTTCTTAAAGAGCCGAAGAAGGCGTTCTTGCGTCAACACGGCGAGGCAGGGCGCGCCGTTCGCGTTGTACATTTCGGGATGGACGACAATTTTCGAGAAGTATTTTTTGCCGACTTCGCGAATACGTTTTTGCGTTTGTCCCAACAACGCTCTTGTGGAAGTCAAAACGCAAATATTTTTACCGGCGTGTTCTTTAACCGCCGACAAAATGAGTTCGGACTTTCCGTAAGAAGTCGGCGCGACGACGGCGACGGTCGCGGTTTTTTGTTCGGCGAAGAATTGACCGAGCGAGCGTTGTTCTTCGGTTAAATACCCGACGTCCGAAGCATATTGTTCGACGAACGCGGCGTTCCATTCGGTGAAGAAATTGCGGCGTTCGTCGGCGATATAGCGTTCTTCGATGAACTTGCTAACCGGATAAAGCCCTTGATTGATCGCGACTTCGTACAACGGGGCGTAGTCTCCGGTTTGATTCCCGTATTCGACGAGAATGCGATACCCGAGCCGCCGAACGTCGACGGCGTCTGCGTTTAGAAAACAAACGGCGAGCGCGAGGAGCGTTTCATATTCGTTGGCGTTTAGCGTTTCGCCGAGGATAAAGCGATGATAAAGGGCGTCGAAACTCGTTTTTTTAATTTGCTCAAGCGTTAAGTTGCGTTTGAATTGACGTTTCATCGTTTGCCTCGCTATTTAAAAAATCGTAAACGGCCTCGAAAGTTCCTTTTTGAATCGCGACGACAAGCGCGTTCTTAAAGCGTTGTGCTTCGACAATTCGAGAGTATTTGCGACCGATCGGCCCGCTTGCGACGCGTTCGGACGTCGGGTGAAAAAGCGCGCCGATTAACACGACGTTAAACGTTTGACTAGAATTTTTTTGCGCGATCGCGTTGTCGGCATGTTGGCTCAAAATTTTGTTCATTACGGACGTTTCAGAACTTGCGCCGTTCCTCGCGACGCGCACCGCGTTCAGCGCGTTGCGCCAAGGCCCGCTATCGTTGGAGTTTAAACGTTCGTATAAATCGTTTTGCGCGTCGTTTAATAGTCCGACGAGGGAAGTCGTCGCGGATTGATGATCTTTTTGCTTAGCGCCGGATTTTATTTCCGCTATCCAGAGTTCGCGATCTTTCGGTTCGAACATCATAATATCGAATCCTTTTTTAAAGTTGCGTTCCTCCATATTGAAAAAGGGCGACGCCGCGATAAACCGGCCTTCAATTTCGAGAATAACGTGCGCGAGAAGTTCGCCGATCATACCTTTGCGTCGATTTTGCGAAGACTTTTCCGATTCTTTGTAACGTTTTGCGAACTCTTTGGCCGTTTCGGGATAGGAATAAAGTAAACAGGGGGATTCCGCTAGCGCGGCGCCGTTGCATATGACCGACAGGCGGTTACGAATCTCAGTTTTCAATTCTTCGGAGAGGCGTTCGACGACGTAAAGCGCGTAGCCGTCGCGTTCTTCTTTGATTACGCCCGGTAATAGTTCCATAAAACACGTTCTTCTTAAGGCGGTCGCAAGTCGCCGTTGGAGCGTCGCGTCAAGAGCCAAGAGGGCGAGCAAAAACGCCTTGAGTCTCTTGAAAATGCGCGCTGTTTTTTCGGCGATTGGGAGTAAAAACAAAACGCTTTTATTATATCGGGAATTCATGAAAAAACAACGTTGCGACTGTAAAAGAGCCAAGGGAGGCAAGTCGTTTGAGCGCTAAAATCTGTAACTGTTAGGACTTGGGAAGACGGTAATAAACGGCGTGCGTTTTATTTTAAACGCAAGATTTCTGAAAAAACGAAGCGCGTTGGGCAACGATAAAACAGGGCGCGCGAGGTGAGCCGGCGTTCGTTGCGACCATTCGCGTTGGGCGAAGCGCGGGCGATAATTGCCATTGGGGCGGGGAAGCGTCGATCCAAAAACGCTCAAAGCGCGAGCCAACCGGCTTCCTTTGCGGCGTCGCGGACAATTTATCCGCGTAAACGCTACAAACGGAATCGCCGCGCGCAAATTTTTTCAGGAGCGTTTCCGGAATTGCGCAACGCCCATAAAACGCAACGTCTTGTTTGGCGGTATTAAGAGAGGAAAAAACGCACGTGGGACGCCGGTTGGGATACGTTGCGATCGCGCCTTTTTTCGGTAGAATAGAGAGAATAGCGAGAAAAGGCGAAACAAGCGCGTCGCGGGAACGCGTTTGATTTTGCGTTAAGTTTTGCGTCGGAGAAGGGCCAATGGCCGGCGAGCTGACTTTACAACATGTCGTTTTGTGGAAAAACGGTTGCGAACACCCGGTGACGCCGGATAATTATGAGAAGGATTATACTCCGGCGGAACGAAATAATCCGCGTTTTAAACAAAATTTATATTGTCAACTTTGTCGAGAGCGGGTAGTCTTTTGCGGCGAGACGTCCGTTTACTATCCGCTTGGCGATTGTTACGGGACGCGCTCGGCGCACTTTAAGCATTCTAATCGCAAACACGACGAATATTGTCCGGAGCGAAGCAAGGGAACGTCAAACGCGAGCGGCGCCGGTTGGACGAGCGAACGCGAGTTTCCGCTTCGGCTTGCGTTGAATCGCTCTTGGCCGTCGGCTTCGTTTGAGTTAGGGATACCTTGCCCGCCAAGCAAGCTCTTAGAGGAAGCGCCTCGCGGTCGTTTGAAATTGCTTAACGACGCGACCGGAAAAGAGGCGTTTGTTTACGATTTCGCGTCGCTTTTTGGGCGTCGCGGAATGAATTATATTACGCTCGGGCGCATTGGCGCGGAAGCTCGATTTGCCGACCAACCGTTGGCGCGGTATCGCTTAAAATTAGAGGGGTGTTCGAGCGACGCGGCTAACAAGTTGCTTAATTATTGGGGGATAAGCGCGACGAACCCGTTTTTGTACGGCGTTTCCGACCGCGCGTTGAACCTTTGGTTCGACGCGAAAAACGGACGCAAATTGCCGACGGATTCCGTCGTTTACGTCGGGCGCGAATACTACCTCTTGACAAGACGCGCCGTTTACGAAATACAGACCGACGCGGACGGCGCGGCGGTGGAAATCGAGTTTATCGGACGCTTTGAGTTTTCTGGCGAGGTCGCGCTTTGCAAAGTGAAGCCGTTGGCGACTGACGACGCGACGCGACGCTTTTTTTGGCGATACTCTTGCAGTTTGAAAGCCAAAACGCCGCGCTTGATTGAGGTTTGGCCGCCGAGCGCGACGGATGGCGCCGTCGTTAGAACTTGCGATTACTACGGTTTCGCTTATTTTTATTTTGCCGGCGAATGCCAAATTAACGAGGAAATTTATCCGAAGACAAGTCGTACTGGTTGTTTGCAGATCGATAAAAGCAAAACGCGCGGTTTTTTGAGAATTGGCAAAGACGCCAATTGGGGGAAAATCGCGCTCCTCGCGCAAGGGGAGTCGAGCGTTTTGCATTACGCGATGATTTGGCGCGATCGGCTGAATTTTACCGCCGAGACGCCGACGGTCGCGTTCGTCGACCCGGACGATCCGACGACGCGATTTGACGACGAGACGGCGAAGACCCTCCCGGCGCGTCGCGAGATTCGCGTCGACTTTCCGTTCGACGGCGTTTTAGAGATTCGGCGCAAGGGTGCGCTTGCGGAGCGTCGCGAGTTGAAGGCGGGCGCAGCGTCGACGACGGTGCGCGAAGTCGATTGGAGGACGACGCTAACTGTTTGGCAAGGCAGGGATTGCGTTCGGACGTTGCGCTTTGAACGCGAGAGCGATACGACGTCGACCGACGCGCTTTCCGATCGCGATTTGGCGCGGGCACTTCGGTCGCAACAAGGCGGGGCGACGGTTGGATTTTCTCGGACGCACGCGGCGGCGCTGGCGTCGCGGTTGGGCGGCGCGTATCCGGCGACGAAGACCTGGTTGAGGCAAGCGGCGCAACGGGGCGAGATTGCGCAAGAAGCGTTAGTAATTTTAAAGGGGGGTGGGAAAAAAAACGCGCGAGTCGCGATTAATTAGCGGCAAAGGAGAATCAATGGCAAGTTTTAACGATGATTATTTATGCAACGACCAACAGGAACAAACGTTTAAATCGCTCTGCTTGGTGACAAGCACAGGAACGGTAATTAAACGTTTAGCGGACGTTAAAGGAAACGAACTACACGCGTTTATTGAAGACACAACGCGACCGCGAAAATTTGATAATCGCGGATTATTATATCATAACGGCAAGTTTCCCGTCGGTTTTGGGATTATTGAATGGACGGTGGCGCCGGATAGAAAGGATTCAAGTAACGATTGGGTCCCGCAAGCGCTAATGCGAAAAGCGCAGGAAACACCGATTTATATCGCCACGAATTATATCGTTACAAAGAAACAAGGAGTAAACGCAATAATAAAAAGGCTTAAAGAAGTGGGAATAAAAGTAAAAGCGCAAGGAGAAATTAATGTTCTTTTTGCCTATTACGATATACGATACTATTAAAGGGGGCTGGGAAGGTGTGTTATGCACCAAAAACGATTGCGAAATTTCTGATGACGACGTTTGGAGACTCAAAACTGAAACAGTTGCTTTACCTTTGTGTACTGTTTATCCAAACGATAAAGTTAGGGTAATGAGTGGAAACAAGCGTTGGTACTTTTGTCGTAAATTAGAGCCTGTTGCCAATAAGCGTGTTTTTGTAAAATCCGAAATTGAAATTGCAAAAGATATTCTTGTCAAGCGTTTGTGTACTAAGGACGCGTTGCGACAAAGCGCGCTTAACCGCGTAGAGACGACAAAATTTAAAGAATTTGTTAATACCAGGAGACCTGATCAGGTTATGAGCGAAATTCAAGAAACGCTTAGTTGTTCGCATGAAGAAGCGGAAAAATACGCCGTACACGCCCTGCAACTTATTACCGAAGCGCTTGACAAAGAAGCCGGTAAGATGTCGTTGAATTTGGAAAAATTGCGAATGGAAGAAAAGGCGTTACAAGAACGCGTTGTTTGAACAGAGACGAAACTCCGTTCGCTTGAGCGGGAACTTGAAGAATGCGTTAAAGCTACTGCTGAAGAACGCCAAAGGTTTATCGAGGAAGAAGCGTTTAGGCGTCGACAATACGATGAAGCGGTGAACGCGCAAAAGGTTTTGGATCAAAAGATCGCTGAATTAGAATCGCAGAAATTGCGATATGAAGAAGAGGGCGACGCAATTCTCAAAACAAACGAAAGTTTACGTCAAAATAACGCGGGTTTTATCGAAAAAAAATAAGTCGTTAAATCAAGAGTGCGAAGATTTAGAAAAACACAAAATAACGCTTTGGGAAGAGGTTCTCGCCTTGGAAAAGGAGAACGACGAACAACAAAATAAAGCGCGCGACTTTCAAGCAATGTCAAGCGCGGCGCATTTAACATTTACGAATGGACAAGCAGGAAACGACGTAAGGGCCCAAGCGTCGTTATTAGCGTTGTTTACGTCGGGAGGCGTGTTTCGACCGATCGAAACGGATAAGCGCGAGAAAAATTCGGCGGAAATCTTGGCGCAAAATCTTAAAAGACGCGTTCAAAGCGATTTTTATAAAGAACTTGCGGCGTTTCTTGTCGCGGCGGTCGAACGGCGCGAACCGTTGATTTTGGCGGGGCCCTGTTGCGAACGAATCGTCGACGCGTTGGCGGCGGCTTGCGGCGGGCGACGATTCGGAACGCTCGTTTGCGACGGCGATTGGGACGGAAACGCGGTCGCGCAAGCGGAGGACGGCGACGACGAAATCGTCTTGGTTAAAAACGCGCTCCATCCGCGTTGGGTCGACCGTTGGCCGAACGCAGTCGCCGAATCGTCGAAGAGCTGGATTTTAACGACGCCGTTTGTCGAAGACTTAACGCTTTTGCCAGTCGGGTTTTACAACTATTTCGCGCCCCTGTTGACCGAGCTTCTCGTCGACGACGCCAACTGGGAAGGGAAACCGCTAATCGCCGGAAAGAACGTCGAGTTCCTCCGGGGCGGCGAAAAAAAAGACGACGCGTTCGAGGTTGAAGGCCAATCGTTCGCGAAAATGCGAGCGAGCGCTTTTTGCGTCAAACGTTTGACGGCGATGTTGCGTCGCGCTCGCCAAATCGGGACGGAAACGTTAAAGTTTGACGCGACAGGCCCCAAACGCTTAACGCTTCTCTGCGGCGTCGCGCCGTTTGCGTTGGCGACCGGAAATTTGGAGTTTTTGCGGGAAACGTTCCAAGAGGAAAAAACGGGGCTCGACGCTAAATGTCGCGAAACGATTAGCCGACTTCTCGGAGACGGCGACGAATAAGCGACGCAAAGGCTGGAGACGTTGGGAGCGGAAGGATGTTTTTAGAAGTTTTTCTTAAAACGGTCGCGGAAGATATTGGCGTTCCTTATGTTAGCGGCGATCGAAGCGCGGCGACGATTCTGCGGCTCGCGTATTCCGTCGCCGGACGTAACGCGCTTGCGACGCTTTGGGACGCCCAAGAAGAGGACGAAACGGCGCCTCCGCCTTGGCGCCGCGACGAAGAGGCGGCAAGCGACGCCGAAGAAAGGGGAACCTCCGTTCGACGTTTCAAGGAACGCGTCGCGGAAACCTTGCGAGTTTTTCTCGACGTGTTTTCCGCGTCTCTTACCGCCGACCCGATCTTTGGCGGCGCGGCGAGAAAAAACGACGAACCGTTCGAAAACGACACGTTCGTTGACCGCGTAACCGATTGTATTTTCGATCTTTATCGGGAAAACGGCTTCTTTTATTCCTTGCCGTATTACGTTGCGCCGCCGATGAAAACGGCCGCTCGCGTCGGCGAGTCGTTCGCGTTTGTTCGCGGCGTCGCGCCTTGCGATTTTGCTTCCGTCGCGGGGTTGGGGACGTATTGGACGTCGCGTCGCAATTTTGATCGAAAAGCGGAAGAGGCGAACGAACGCTGGGAAGAAGACGGCGGGGAACGCGGCGGCGATTGGTTGGCGTCGGCTAAATGGCGAAAGAGCGTCGCCGAGATGTTCGCGATCGACGTTAGCCCTTTAAAAGAACGGTTTAAGACGGCGACGCAAGGGCTCGTTTTTTCGGAGAGCGTCGCCGACGAAAAAGCGGTCGAATTTTTGGAGACGAACCGAACGCGCGGCGGTCAACGAAATGAGGGCGGACGTCGGTATTGGAAATCGACGCCGGACGCCGACGACGAGCGCGTTTCGTTGGCGAAAATTCCGGGCGATTGGAGAACGGGCGCGGAAACGGTTTATTATTGGACGCGCGTCGAAAAGGGGCGGCGGCTCTATCGGCAAATTCCGAGTTGGCAAACAGAAAAACGCGAATGGCTAAGTCTTGCCAACGCGATTCTTGCGAGTCGCGACGCGCTGCCGGCGACGACGTTTCAAAGGCGCGGCGACGTCGTTGTCCGATTTGGCGAAACGCGTTTTCGGTTCGGAAGAAAAAACGGAGGCGGCGAGCGTTTTGCTGGCGGTCGCGACGTCGGCGAAGAAGGACGACGCCGTTTTGTTCCCGGCGCGGATGCACGCCCTATTTCGCGGAATCAAAGGTGTTTACGCTTGCCTTAATCCGGAGTGCCCGGGCGTCGTTCGCGTCGCGGAGAACCCGAACGACGACGTCGGTTTGGGAGCGATTTTTATCGACGGGCGGCACGATTTTTGTCCGCATTGTCAAAGCGCGGTTTACGAGCTGGCAAACGACCGGCGTTGCGGCGCGCTTTTCGTTAAAGGTTGGGTCTTTGAGAGCGCGGTCGAAGGGAAGCAAACGGCGTTTTTATGGCGTTATCCCGCCGCCGATTCGAGTCGACCGATGAAAGAGGTTCGACTCTTCGCGGCGCCGCGTAACTTCGACCCGACCGCGTTGAAAGAGGCTCCGAGCAACGACGCGACGTTGCCGAAGAAGGGAAAGAAAAGCGGCGACGGGGCGAAGTATCCGCTTCGTCGTTGTTACTTGGACGTTAAAAGCGGTTACGTCGATTTTCGCGACGATTCTTGGGCCGACGTTCCGGGGGTTCGAACGCTTTATTACTCCGAATACGTTCAAAAAGAGCGTCCCGATGTTTACACTTTTACTTCGTGTCCTCGCTGTCGAAGCGGGTTCGGGCGCGGCGAAATTTCGACGTTTGGCGCTCGCGGCGACGCGGCCTTTTTCAACGTGATTCGCTCGCAGTTCCATTCGCAGCCGAGCGTCGCGGGAAAGGAGCATTTGCCGAACGAAGGGCGCAAGGTCTTGCTCTTTTCCGACAGTCGCCAACGCGCGGCGAAACTGGCTCGCGATATGTCGACGACGGCGGACGTCGGCGCGGCGCGACAGCTTTTCGCGCTTGCCGTTCGAATGATGGAGGAACAAAAGGAAGTCTTGCCGTTACAGGACTTATACGGCTTCGTTGCGTATTGGGCCGCAAAGAATAAAAAAATTCCGTTTCTGCACGACAAGGACGCGGCGAAGTTATACGACGAACTTTTGGGGGACGAAGAAGCGGCGGAAGATTGGGGCGACGACTTCGTTCCCGATAAAAAAATGGACGCCGCGCCGTATAAAATGCAAGAGTATACGTTGCGCTTGTTTTGCGGCGGACACAACACGTTGTACGACGCGGCGACGCTTTGGCTCGAACCGACGCCCAAGCGAACGCAGGGCGCGTTGAGCGAATTGAAACCGCTAAAAAACGACGGCGTTGACGTTGACGCAAAGACTTTTATTGAAGCGTTTAACGCTTGGTTTTTGACGACGATCGTCGACGCCGCGGCGCTCGGACACGCGTTTCACGACGACCGCCGACGCGTCGCTCGCCCCCTTTACGGCGGCGGGTACGGCTTGAAGGAGGAGTGGACGCTCTCGACGACGTTTCAGAAGATTTTCGGTTGGGACGTCGCGTCGGATAAAGAGCGCGTCGAGCGGGAAAAGCGCGCTTGGAAACGAGCGTTCGACCGCTTCCTCGACAAGCGCGAAGACAGCGGAAAGTATTACCTTAACTTGGATTACGTTCGACCGCGCTTCGACGAAAATCGCGCTTGGTTCCGTTGCGGCAAGTGTTCGCGTTTGACGCCGTTCCTCTTGAAAGGGCGTTGCCCATTCTGCGGTTCCTTCGAAACGTTAAGCCTTAGCGCGCAAGAGTTGGACGAGCGTCTCGCGTTTTGGCGCAAGCCGATTGCCGACGCGTTGGCCGGGGCGCCGATTCGCTTAATCGACGTCGAGGAACACACCGCGCAACTTTCGCACAAAGACCAGCGCGACGATTTATGGGCGCAAACGGAGCGTTACGAGCTGCGGTTTCAGGACGTCGTCGAACCCGACGAATACCCGGTCGATATTTTAAGCTCGACGACGACGATGGAGGTCGGGGTCGATATTGGTTCCTTGGTCGCGGTCGGGTTGCGCAACGTGCCGCCGACTCGCGAAAATTATCAGCAGCGGGCGGGGCGCGCCGGGCGGCGAGGCGCGAGCCTTTCGACGATCGTAACCTTTTGCGAAGACGGGGCGCGCGACTCCGTTTACTTCAACGAGCCGGAACCGATGTTTCGCGGCGATCCGCGTCGACCCGGCGTCGACGTTGAGAACGAAAAGCTGGTTCGACGGCATTTGGCGTTGATCGCGTTCCGAAGTTTTTGGGAGACGCGCGGCGAGTATCTCGACCGTTTTTCCGCGTTGACCTTTTTGGACGAACGCTTGAACGATTTTAAATCGTTTGTTCGGAACGATTGGCGCCCCAATCTTGCGGAGTTGACGCCGCGTCGTTTTGTCTTTTCGCAAAAGGCGTTTGAAGCGGAGCTTTTCGAGATACTGGACCAAATTTTGGAAAAGCGCCAACGACACAAAGAACTTTTCGAGAGCTTGGACACGTTCGGCCATACTTGGGCCAAAAGCCTTCTCGACGTCTTGTACGAAGAGGGCGTCGCGCCGACGTACTCTTTCCCGAAAAACGTTGTGAGCGTTTACATTAGAGACCGCGACTCCGGCAAGATTAAGTACGAGGTGAGCCGCGGCGTCGACGTCGCGATCGGCGAATACGCGCCGGGTCGGGAGATTGTCGTTGACAAGAAATCGTATAAAATCGGCGGCTTTTCTTATCCGACGCGTTACGGAAGCAAGTCGGCGGAAACGTATTTGAACGACGCGAATTACTTAAAGCGCGTTTTAAAATGCGCTTGCGGTTGGTTTGGTTTTGAAAGCGACCAACATAACGGCGTGTGTCCGTTTTGCGGCTCTTGCGCGTTAACCGATGATTTGCCGGCGCTTAGACCTTGGGGGTTCGCGCCGATCGGCGGCAAAGAAACGCTGGGCGTTAACGATAAAGACGAGTACTCCGGCGTCGAAGAGCCGATTTGCTCGACGGTTCCGAACGACGACGAAATGGAGCCGATCGGCGAATCGGGAAATATGCGAATGGCGACGCGGCGCAACCAGCGCGTCCTTTTGGTGAACCGCGGTCCGAAAAAATCGGGCTTTGTCGTTTGTCGCGAGTGCGGAGCGGCCGCGCCTGCGCCGTATATTTCTCCGTTGGCGAAGGACGACGCCAAGGCGAAAGCGTTGCAAGGCGCGTTGAAACTTTGCCCGCGTCCCGACGGTTCGACGCAAAAGTGCGTTCATAAAAGCGTGTTGCAAACGAACTTAGGTTGCGATTTTATCGCCGACATGCTCGTGTTGGAAATCGCGCTTCCGCCGGGGGCGTCGGAGGCTTGGAACAATCGCGCGGCTCGCACTTTGGCGGAGGCGCTGCGCAAAACGTTTTGCAAACTTCTTGACCTCGATTTTGACGAATTGGTCGCCGGTTTCCGCGTTCGCGAACGTCAAAACGTCGTCGACGTTTACCTTTACGACTCGTTATCAAGCGGGGCGGGGTACGCGACGAGTTTGGCGGAGTCGATCGAGGAAGCGCTTGCGGAGACGGAAAGGTCGTTGAGCGACTGCCGCTGTAAGTCGGCGTGTTTCGACTGTTTAAAGCATTACCGCAACCGCTTTTATCACGGGAGTCTCGACCGTTTCGAAGCGTTGGCCTTATTGCGTTGGGGAACGAGCGCGGCCTTTCCGGAACCGCTTGCGATCGACGCGCAATTTGCCGCGCTTCTTCCGTTGAAGCGAATGCTAAAGAATAGCGGAATCGAGATAAGTTTCGACGAAGCAGGCGTTTACGCGGTAAGCGAGCGCGGCGTAACTCGAGTTGTCGTTCATCCGGAAATCGCCGAAATGGAGCGACGGCTCGACGTTTTTTACGTAACCGATTCCGCGTTGAAATACGACCGTCCGACCGCGTTCGACGCAATGGTGAAACACTGCGCGCCGCCGGCGAAGGGCCGCCTTTTTTAGAAGCCTAAGATAAAACGCCGCAACGACTTGCGCTCCGCGATTCCGGTTTTTACCGCAAGTCGCGAAGAGGAGACGCGTTGCGCGGTCGGTTGGAGACGGTTTTGGAGATAAATTGGCGCTCGACAATCGTTTAAAGATGAAGGTTCAGCAATAGTTTCTCGACAAAACCGTTTCGATAATGAAATTCCTTTTTATCGGGGCGATAGATCGGTTCGCGATCGTGAATAATGTAATGATGATTCGGACATAAAATCATGATATTGCTAGGGTTGTTGTTTAGACTTCGTGTGAAATATTGAATATGATGCGCGTGAATCAACGTAGAGCCGTACGGCTCGCCGATAAATTGACCGCAAATTTGGCAGCGGTACCCGTACGCTTTTTTGAGATCGTCGCCGATCGTTCGGTTTAACGTCCTGATTTTGCAGACTTTAGTCTTGACGACGATTCCGGCGTCGGGATCGCGTCCGTCGAACCAACGTTCGACCGCAAGTTCGCCCCAAGGAAGGAGTTCGGACGCTTCTTCGTTAAATTCCGCGTTCGTTATACAATCTAACAAAATCGTTCCTTTGCGCGACGTCGAGTAAACCGCCAAAAACTCTTTCTGGTTTTCCGGCAGCCGCGCCAAGATTTTCGCGTCGTTCGCCGACGTTTGCAACAAATTTTGGGAGCGCTCAAATTTTTCGCGCAATTTGACGGCCAACGCGCTTGCCTTAGCGTAACGGATTTGCACTATATCCTTATGTGTCGGATACTTGCGTTCGTCGAAATTGATGTTTTTGAGCGTCGACGCGTACTCGACGTCGTCGACGACGACTGAAATCGTTCTTTTTTCGCCGCGTTTTGGTCGAACGCCCAACGCTTCGCCGAGTACGTCGCAATAAACCGAAGGTATTGCGAAACCTTCGGTTAACGTTGATTTGTCGACCGATTTGTAAAACAACAACATTGTTGACGCCTTGTGTTATATGACATCGTTTTACGTTGCGTTGCGCGCGAATTCTCGCCGAAATTTCTTTATTGTCTTTGCGACCGGCGTTCGCAAACGGCGATGCCGACTTGACCGGCGAGAATCGGAAGGCGCTTCGACACAAGCGGAACGCGCGGCGCGAACGAAACCGCAACTTTTTCATTCTAGCAGAATTGTAATCGGCGTCAAGTAAGAAGCGCGAAAGGCGGATTTTCGTTGCGCTAAGAAAAAGAGCGAGCGCGACCAAAACCGCGACGAGCGAGAAGGGACGGAAGTAAACGAGGTCGAAGGGAACCGGCTCGGAAAAAAGACGGCCAATCCGACGCGCGTTGGCGTTCGTTCTCGCTCTTTAACAAACGAGCGAGCGGCAGCGAAGGAACGAGCCCGCCTTGGCGCGAGTTTTTCTTAGGCTTAACTTGTGGGCTCGGCGCAAGGAACGAAAGAAGAATAATCGTTTGGCGAGTCTGATAACGCGTAAGTCACAGGTTTGTAACATATTGAACGCGCCGGCGACGTAGGTTTGGCACGTTTGCTTGTCCTTGCGCAAGACGACGAACACTTAGTCCGAGCGGTAACGCCCGCGTTGCGAAAACGTTCGACGAACTTTAACGACACGAGTGAAGACAAACGTAATCGTCGCGAAACTCAATAGGGAAAGGTTTATTTTCGGGCGTCGGCGACTGCGACGGCGTCGTCGGGGACGGCGCTGCGTCCGAAGGAAACGCGAACCGACGAACGCGCTTCGAGTTCCGAACGTCCTGTCGCTAAAAGAGTTCGGGACGGTTTAACGTCGCCGGACGAACACGCCGAACCGGTCGACGCGCAAACGCCTCGCAAGTCAAGGAGACGCGTCATCGTGTCGCCGTCGGCGCCGTTGAAGACAAGATTCAAAAAGCCCGGCAACCGCGCCGCCGATTCTCCAACGACGCTAAAATCGCTTGACGAAAGAACTTCGCGAAGGCGTCGAAGGAGCGCGTTTTCTAAATTACACAGTCGCGCCGTCGTTTCGGGAAGAGCGGCGACGTTCTCAGTAAGGGCCGCCGCCGTCGCGACCGCGCCGAAAATGTTCTCCGTTCCCGAGCGCAGGCCGCGTTCTTGCGAACCACCTAGAATAAACGCCGGAAGATCGACGTCGTGTCGTCGATAAAGGAAGCCGAACCCTTTCGGACCGTTGAACTTGTGCGCGGACGCCGTTAAAAAGTCGATGTTTAACTCGTTGACGTTTAACGGGATATGGCCGACCGCTTGCGTCGCGTCCGTGTGGAAAACGACGCCGCGTTCTCGCAAGAGGCGACCGATTTCCGCGATCGGTTGAAGCGTTCCGAGTTCGTTGTTCGCCGTCATAATCGAGACGAGCCGCGTGTTCGGACGCAGCGCCGCCGCGACGTCCGCCGTCGAAATAACGCCGTCGCGGTTTGGACGCAAGTAAGTAACGGCGACGCCGCGACGTTCCAACGAACGGAGCGTCTCCCAAATGGACGAGTGCTCAAACGCCGTCGAAACGACGTTTACGTCCTTAACGTTAATCGCCGGCGCGGCGACGATTGGCGCCGCGATCGCGTTCAGAATCCAAGCGTTCGCTTCCGACGCGCCGGACGTGAAGACGATTTCCTCCGAACGCGCGCCGAGTGTTTCGCCGATCGTTCTTCGCGATTCTTCGAGCGTTTGACGCGCTGTAACGCCGTGCGAATGACGACTCGAAGCGTTCCCGAAATCCTCGCGCAAAAAGGGAAGGGCTCGATTGAACGCGAATTCCGAAAGGGGCGTCGTCGCGGCGGCGTCGACGTAAACAATTGGTTTCATTAGCGTTAATTCGTTTTAGTGACGCGGTTTAACGAAAAAGCTCGCAGCCTTCGTTTTTGAATTCTTCCGCTTTTTCGCGCAATTCGTCTTCCGTCGTCTCGAGGAAGTCGGCCAAACAGGCGAGGCAGAAGAATTTTTTCGCGTCGCGGTCGAGGAGTTTTTGGCAAAGGGCGCGCGCCGTTTTATCGACGTCGCCCTCGCAAACGCGGCATTTTTGACGTTTCATCGGCGTTTAACGGACGAGGTAAGTCGCCATACTCTTGGATTTAAATTCGTTCGGGTTGATGATCTGCATTTGGCGCAACACCGTGTTCTGCATCTTGACCGCCGGATTGAGGCAGTAGCGTTTAAACTCGTTTTTGAAACGAACGTCTTCAATCAGCGTTTCGTCGGCGTGCGGGAAAAAGAGTTTCATATACGCGGAGCACAGGCGGAAAACGGCCTCTTTTTCGCGGTTCGACGTTTCGCCGGTCGCCGATTCGACGCGCACCAAACGTTCGACTAAACCTCGATATCGCAGGGTTTCTCGCTTATCGCGCAACATGTGCATAATCTCGGTGAAGTATTCGGCGTTCAACGCCCAACCTTTCGCGGCGACCTCGATCGAAAGCGAAGGAATGTAACGTCCCGGGATGAAGCCGTGAACGCGTTGGAGTAGGGCGGAGTCGCGAAAAATTTCCGGCAACTCGCGGAACATATCGCGGCCGTCGCTCATATCGTCGACGTCGATGTTCCCCAAAAAGATAATTCCGGCGTCGCCTTCGACTTGCGTTGAGCCGACTTTGACGCGCCCGTCTTCCATATAGCCTTTAAGGACGCCGCCCATCTCCTTGTCGTCGTTGAAGTTAATCGACTTAATTTCGTCGATCGCGACGAAGTCGTTGAAGGTGACCAAGCCCTTGCGATGATTGCCGTCTCGAAGGTCGGCGAACATTTGCGCGCGGCTCATACTTCCGCCGCCGACGAGCCAACCGTATTTGCCGATCTTGCCGAAGATGTACGACTTGCCGGTCTGCTGCGGAGCCAATTCGATCAAATTGACGCGCGGTTCGACGAACGGCAGCAAGCGCGTTAGCATCGTATGTTTCGCCAACTCAACGTCTTGCGGCGCGGCGCCTTGACGAGCGAACGAGTCCGGGTTATAGTCGATCGCTCCGAGCAAGACGTCGATCCATTCCTCGATTTCGTACTCGGCGCGCGCTTGACGATAGGAGTCCAGGTCGACCTGATAAGGACGGAAGTTCTTAAATTCCAACAACGTAAAGCGACCGTTTTTCTTTTTCGGCTCCGGCGGCAAATAGCTAACCGCACTTTTCCCCAGCCGCCCGCTTCGCCGAGTAGTTCGTCTTTGACGCGTTCCCAAACGTAGTCTTCGATAATCGTTTCGTTGTGCGCAAAGCCTAAACTGTTGATTTCAAAGGTGTGTTCGTTCGTTTTCGGATTAAAAACGACGCCGACTTTCGCAAGAAAAGCTCGCGTTTCGCCGGAACTTAACGCTTCGTCGATCAAGCGTTCGCGGTCGTCGCGATTGGGGATGATGCGAGCGACGTATTCGCTAAGTTCTTGCAAGTTATCGATTTGACCGTCGGCGTTCGCTTTGCGTTTGACAATCCAGTCGCGCAAAAACGCTTCGATTTTCGCGGCGCGGAAGACGTTGGCGACGGACGGGTCTTTGTATATCGTCGTTTGCGGGAAACACTCGCG
Organism: Thermoguttaceae bacterium; assembly: GCA_017559825.1. GTDB lineage: Bacteria > Planctomycetota > Planctomycetia > Pirellulales > Thermoguttaceae > RUG369. Next base: position 21,591 of record JAFYQR010000240.1, read on the forward strand.
TAATTTTTGGAAGTCGTACATGCTTTAAACTTTGTCGTTTAATTGGTTGAAACAAGCCGAAAAACCGACGGCGCGTTTGCGATTAGAAATCGTCAAAGTCCGGATTTTCAACGATTTGCGTATCTTGGTGACGGCGCGCTTTATCGATTTGAGGTTGAGCGACCGTCGCCGCGTCGTTTTGACGGCGTGTAAAGACGACGAAGGGAACCAACCGCTCTTCGAGCGACGCGCCGCCGTGCGCTTCGTTGAACTTCGGGCCTTTTTTCGGAAAACGGTCGTATCCTTTGACGCACCAGTAGTTTATGTTTTTGTCGGCGCAATAAACCGACTCGACTTTCTCGGGCGCGGGAAGGTCGGGGGGCGCAACGGCGAAACGCCAGTCGGCGATCGCGTCCGCGTCTTCAGGCCAAGCGAGCGTTTCGTCAAGCCCGGCGTTATGCGCGAGAACGGTGAGACGCGACGTTCCGTGATCCGCTGTAACGACGACGCGCTCAAATTTTGACAAAGTGTCGGCGACGGCGTTAAATATTTGTTTTTCAAAAACTTGAAGCGACGCCGAAATGTTGCGTTCCGGCGTGTTCGACTCGTGTTTGACGGCGCCGTCGTGCGCGACGACGTCGAGCGTTTTCACGTCGGGAAGGCGGCGCTCGCGCGGCCAATCGATGGGGTTACGCTCTGTCGACGTCGGCAAGCTAACCGTAACAATTTGCGCCGATTTGACTTCCGTGTTTTGACGGCTTCGCGCGGCGGCAAGTAAAAGCGGAAAGTATTCGGCGCCCATCCCGTCGACGACGAGTAGCGCCGTCGACGCGTTGTACTTTTCCCGAGCCAGCGCCGCCGTGCGATGCGAAATCGTCGCGGGAATTTGAGTTTCGAGGGCTCGACGAGGAAACTCAGGTTCGACGCTCCCGACGATTTTTTGACGCCGATAGTCTTTAAAATAAAGATTTAGCGCGTCGTCGCCAAAGTCGAAGTCGTTCGAAAGATAATCGGCCAACGTCGGGAAAAGCGTCGCCAGAATCGGCGGCGCCGCGTCCGCCCAACCGCAAACGCCCGCGCGGCGAATCAGCTCTTGCCGCTCCGCTTCCGTGCCGCAGTTCAGCCAAGGAAGGATCGCGTCGCCGTATTCTCGCGTTTGACCGACAAATTGGGCGACGCAACTTTCCGCGACGTCGTTTAACGTTTGGAAAGCGGCGAAACGTTCTTGGGCGAATTTCCGCGCTCTTTCAGCGTTCGTCGAAACGGTTCGCGCGGCGACGTCGAAGTAAACGCTTAGCCAAGCGTCCGGTTTTAACCCTTCAATTTCTAAGACGTTGCGCAAATAGGAGTCGGCGTCGATTCGCTCTTTGACAAACGCGACGTAAACGGGCCAAAGCGGATCGTAAGCCAACTCTTTAAAGCGCTTAACCGCTTTCGTCGGAGCGAGGTTTTCCGCGCCGAAACTATTTTCAAGCGTTTCCGTCGGACTTGCGTCGCGCTTAACGCATCGCTTCATAAGTTCGCAAAGAACGGTTGCCGACGCGTTGTAATGAATGTCCCAAAGTTCGCGCGCAATTTTGGGAACGTCGAGGAAAAATTCGACATTTGACGATAACCCGGCTTGTCGCTTAGGTTGCGACGGCGGCGCGAGGTAAAACGCGCCTTCGCAAACGTCGGCTCCGTCGATATTCTGTCGTCTGAAAAACGCTTCTAGGCGTCGCAAAACGGAACGCCAATCCGCTTCCGCGCAATTTTTATAACGCGGAGGCAGGAATTCGGCGGCGATAACGCGAACCGTCGCGCTCGGCGAAGAGGCGGCGTCGCCCGTTAATTCGACGATCTGGCGCGCTTCGGCAAGTTGCGGTTTGGACGACGTTTTCATCGCGACTTGCGCGCTACAACGGGACGTTAAGTAACAAACGTTCAACTGATGCTTTTTAACTCTTGAAATAACTCCGCTTAAAAACTCGTCGGCGCGTTGCTCGTCAAGGAGTGAAAGGTAAGCGTCAAACTCGACGACAACGCGTCGCGGCGCTTCGGCTCGGATTCGCTCGTCGAGTTGTTGTAAGACGTCGTCGATCGTGGGCAAGAGTTCAAGCCCGTCGTTGAAAACGTCGCTAACTCCGATTAAAACGGCGTTTGCGCTTTGATATAATTCGTGCGACTTCGCCGCGACGTCGGCGTTCGGATAGAGAATCAGCCGCGTCGCGACGCCGTCGTCAAGGTAGTCGCGTCCGTATTCGTTTATTGAAACTGAAATCGTTTTCATTGGTTAATCCCAGAAAAACAACCCTACCTCCGGATTATCAAGCGTCAAACGCAACAGCTTGTTTTTCAAGGTTTCCGAATCCGTCAATTCGATTTTCGCTTGAATCTTCGGCGCGAAAAGTTCCTTGTAACGCTTTTGGAACAAATCGTCGAGCGACGGCGTTTCGGGCCAATCGTTCGGATTGGCGCCATAACGCGTCGCCAGAAAACCTAAAATTTCCTCCGGATCTAAGTCGAACGCTTGGAACTGTTTCGGCGTGATCGCCGTAATAAACGCTTCGACGCGATAGCGCGAGGCGATCGGTTCGAGCGTTTCCGCAAAAAGGAGGAGTTCCTCGAGTCGCGTTTTCGAATAAGCGTTCGGATTGCGCGACGCTTTGACAAACTCGACGCCGTCGAAGTCAAGCGGGTCGAAGAGCCAACGCGCCGGAATTAAACGACTTAACGCCCAATCGTCCGGGGACTCGGCGCCGGAAACGCGACGCCATTCTTCGTGTAAACGACAAATTATCGATTCGGTAACGCGCTTTTCAACTTCCGCGACGACGGCGCTTAGGAAAGCGTTTTGATGCATTTCGAAAACGTTTTGCGGCGCCGCGACGGCAAAATTTCTCAAAACGTCCAACGCTTCGGAGTCCGGCAACGGGGAGTCGGTTTTAAGTTTCGACTTAATAATCCGCGTCGCTTCGGCGTGTTCGTCGTCGTAGAAGAAGCGACGAAGCGCGTCGGCGTTCGCTTTAACGGTTTCGCTAAGTCGTTGCGCCGAACGTTCTTGCAACGCGTCAAAAAATTCGTCGAGCGTCGGACAAACGTCGACGATTAACGATTTCGGCAACAGGGAACGGCGAACGCGCGTTTCCAAAACGTCCGTTAATTTCTTAAACGGCGTAAAACCGGACGCGGCGGCGATATTTTGCGCCGTTTCGACGAATCGGTATTCGTAAAGCGTTTCTTTGACGACGCTTGCAACGTCGGCTTCTTGCCAAAGCCAGCAGGCGGTTTCGCTGTTTTTCGCGAGAATCGCGTCGCGGTATTCCCAGGTCGCGTCGCCGAGTCGGGCGGCTAAGGCGACGAGTTCCGGTTCGATTCGTTCGACAAAGGCTTGGAAACCGGAGTGGAAATTTCCAAACGCGACGTGTTGTCGAATACGTTCGACGAGGTCGGCGTCGGCCAAAATGCGCTCGCCAAGTCGCCGAACCGCTTGCGTTCGCTCTTCGACTTTGCCTTTCGAACTGACGCGGCAAACGACGCAAACGTCTTCAAGAACGACCCTTAGCTCGTCCGCTTCGGCGGGCGCGACGCGGGCGACATGATCGGCGAGCGCCCAAAGCGGAACGCGCCCGGCCGTTTGAACCGCTTTCTCCGCGATCGCGTTAATCGCGTCCTCGACGCGACTTAAACCGGTCGAGTCGGCGCCGAACATCTGCGGCGCGCGTTGCACGAACGCTTTTTCTTCCTTCGAAAGGCGACATATCTTCTTTTCTTGCGGGATTTTATCCGCGCCGTCGTCTTTCACGACCGCTTCGATAATCTCCGCAAGCGTTTCCGCGTCAAGCTCTTGCGACAATTGGTCGTTTGTCCAACGATAACCCTTGCCGAGGAGCAGGTCGTTCAGAACGAAGCCAAGGACGAACGCGCTTAACCCGTTCATTCGCAAACCGTAAGGATAGCGTTGCAATTCGATGTAAACCTTGCGAATCGAAAGCGGCGCGTTTTTGCCCAGCGTGTTGGCGATTTTTTTCTCGAAAAGCTCGCGAATTTTCGCCAACGGATGTTCCGGATTTTGCGCGAACCACGCCGCGTCGTTGCCGCCGACGCCTTTAATCTGGAAGTTGCGTATGATCTGGTTAAATTGCCCTTTGACTTGACTTGCGTCGAACGCAAGACCGGCTTTAGCCCAACTTTGAAAACTCGTCGCGGCGAACGCCGTTTGAATTCCTAAGGCGTCGACGCAGCAGGGCAAGTAGTTCTTGACGTATTCGGCGAAAAATTTACCCAACTCGCTCCAACGTACTTCGCGCGACTCAACGACGCCGTTTCGGTCTGCGTAGTAGGCGACGATTTTCGGATCTTTCTTGACAATTTTGTCGTAATACTCGCGTTCGATGCGCTCGTAAGTCTTTTTGATTTCTTCTTTTGCGCTTCCGTGGCTTTCGAGCGCATACTCGGCGCACTTTTGAACGTACTCGTCCCAACGTTCAAGATAGTCGGAGCAAAAGGTCAGTTCCGGGAAATCGAACATTACGATACGGTGGTCGCGAAGGTGTTCGAGGACGCCGCGGATGCGTTCCGGCGCGACCAAGCTCTCCTCTTTATTTTGCGCGGCGACGAACCAAAGGCAAATCGAACCGTCGTCTTTAGGCGGTTTGACGGAGCCAAAGCGTTCTCGCGTCGCCGGTTGCATTCGATGATGCTGCGTATGCGAAACGCCGGTCGCGCGAATTTCGAAACGACCGGCCGAGTAGTTCGCGCCGCCTCGCCAAGACTTCGTCAGCTTGTCGATTTCGTCTTTAAGTCCGTCGGCGATAAGGAATTCGTGGAATCTCGTACGGTACTTTTCAACTTCGCGCGCCAAATCTTCGTTAGCGAGCGACGCCGAGTAAAGCTCGATGTAGTTGTCGGCGATCGAAAAGCAATGGGCGTTGGCCAGTTCGCGAACGACTTGCTCGGCGTTGGAGAGCGCGCCGTCGCCTTCAAACGCCGCCGTTACGTTGGTTACCGTCGGACGCAACGTGTCGGGAAGGTTGTGCCCCCCGCATCGCGACAGAAGAACGAAAAGCAAAACGGCTTTCAAAACGCGGATTTCGTCGGCTTCGTCCGTCTTGCCGCGCAGGGCGGGGACTTGGCGAATGCGGTTAAATTCCGAGCGGATTTCGATAACTTCGCGCCGTTGCCCCAAATCCTCGCGCTCGAGGAAGTACTTCCAAAGATAGTCGACGGTCAGGAACTGTTTGCCGTATACGAGCGGACCGCCGGTTTCGATAAAGTCTTGGAATTCGCGACCTTCCGCGTTGCCTTTGAGGTATTCAAAGAGGCTGCGCTGGTTGGCGCCGGCCGTTTCCGCGAGGTGCTTCAGGAGGTACGCCGCGCTCGGGTGAATCGGCAGGACGTCGTAAAACGCTTGCGAGTTCTTCACGACGCCGGCTTCGCGCAGACGGTTGGCGACGTCGGCGACGTCGCGTTGCAGGGAATCGCGCTCCGCCGCCCATTCGTCTTTCAGTTCCGGACGAACGTTCAACGCGGAAGCGGCAAGCTTAAACGCCGTGTCGACAGGCATTTCGAGCTTGCGAAAGTGGAAACGTTCGGTCAATTTTCCGGCGTTTTCCGAACCTTCCGCGTAAAAAGCGTTAATGCTCATATGCGTCGTCGGAATGAAGAAAAATTGGCTAACGTCCGGCGTTTCGGTAACGTCTTCGAGCGTTTTGAGGTTCGTTTTGTTCTTTTCGATAAAACCGGAAAACTCGTCGAAAATGTAAACGATACGTTTTAAGCCGTTGATTCGCAACGCTTCGGCAATCCAGCGTTTGAACGTCGGCACGTCGACGCGGAGGAAAATTTCGTCGCGACGAAAGACCTTTTGCACGTCGGACAAAAGGCGACCGGCGGCGATTTTCGCGTCTTCGGAGTCGCCGCTTTGCTCGATTTTGGCGACGATTTGTTCGACGTCGTTGTAAGCGGCGGTGAGGTAGGGGAGTTCGTCGAGCATCGCGTCGCGGGTTTTGAAGAAGTTCGCGCCTTCGCGTCGCAGACGTTCGATAATTCGGTCGCGACTTCCGGAACTCGGGACTTCCAACCCGTTGTCTTGCAAGGTTTCCGCGACGCCGCGTTCGAGCCGCGCCAGAAACTCTTGGTGCGGTTCGAGTCCGTCGGCGTTGTAATCGTAAACGACCAAAACGCCTTGTTTACGACAATCGAAAAGACGCTTTTCGAGCGCCGAGTCGAGCTTGCGGTCGCGGAACCAACGCTTGACGCGCTCTTCGGAGTCGAGGAAAAGTTTTTGCGTAACGAGCGCGGCGGCGCTCTTGCCGGTTCCGAAGTTGCCGTAAAGCCAAACGCTTTTCGTGCCTCCTAAAACGCCTTCCAGCAACGCGTTAAGGAAGTTTAAATACGTTTCATGCGGGAAGAACTCCATCCAAGTTTCCGGCGTCGCGTCGATCGCTTCGCGCGTCATCACCGGGTGAAAGTTCGCTTGAACTTGGAGATAGTCGTTGTAACGCTTTTTAATGCTCGGGTTAGACATAACGGTTAGTTCTCCAAAACAAGGGCGAGGACGTCGTCGGTTCCAAAACGTCGCGGGTGAATTTCGATTTGATCGTTGCCGTGCGTGAAGACGGTGGAGACGAAGTCCGGATAGCGCGAGCGGAGCCCTTCGCAGATTTTCTTAAATTCTTCCGGGTCGACGCCGAACGCGACCAACGGCGAAACGAACGCGGAATTGAGTTCGGCGGTCAGCATTTCGCGAACCGTAAACGCCGACCGTTCGGTGAGTTCCGCCGCGAGGTACAAACCGTAAAGCGCGACGAGCGGCGAAATCGACTTCGCTTGACGCGTAATGCGAACGACGCTCCTGCCTTGGAGTTCCGGGAGCGTAACCGCGTCGGCGCCGCCAAGGGGCGATTTCGTGATCATGTCTTTAAACGCCGCGAGACCCGCGTCCGCCGCCGATTCTTTAAGTCCTTGACCGACAAGCGCTTCCTTTAAATCGTCGACGGCGCGCGGCACATTGATTTCCGTTTCCGTCGCGATGAATTTAACGAGCGTCGAACGATTGACGAGCGAGAGCCAAATTAGGTCCCAAGCGAGCGGATCGGACGAACCGTATTGCGCGAAAATATCGACTAACTTCGTTGTTTTCTTCGTTTTACCGACGATTTTAACAAGATTCGCTTGCGGCAACCAACTGCTCGCCGACTCGACCATTTTGTTGCCGAGCGGGTGCGACGGCGTGTGAGGGAAAAATTCGTCGCGCAAATCGACAAGCGCCGAAACCCAATTTTCGCGCAAACCGAAGTTCTTGTACGAATTGATTTTTAACGAAGCGGAATTGGAACTCTCCGGAGTGCGCATCGACATAAACCTCCAACAGGCGTAATCAGCGTGATTGTAACACTTGCGGCAGCCGACGCATTTGGTTTCGTCGATCTGAACGCGACCGTCGCGAGTCGACAGGGCGCCGCAAGCGCATTCCGCTTCGCAACTCGGACAACCGACGCAAGCGGAAACTTTGCGTAATAAATTTCTAATAACGGGGAGTTTCGCGATCTGCGTTTCGCGGTCGGGAAACTCAAACGCAACGACGTCGGCGCCGGACTCGATTTCGTAACGGAAGGAAAGCGCGGCTTCCGACGCTTTGCGCGGCGCCAAGGTAAAGTCTTGCGAATCAATAGGTTTGACGACGCGACCGAGCGTTTTGATCCATTCGAAAAAGAGCGGTTTCGAAAAGTGCGAACTGCGAAAAACGCTTCGCAAGGTCGAACTGTCTTCGACCGGATTGGCGATCGTGTCGCTTAACGTAACGCCGCTTTTGCGCGCTTGCCAGTTCGAGGAACCGATGAACTCCGTTTCCTCTTCTTTCGACTTAAACGTTTTGGCGCTTGTGTTTACGATGATTTCGTTGTACGGAGCGAGCGCGCCGGGGTACGCCTTGTCGACAAACCAAGCGTATTTTTCCGACGACTCCGGGCACATTACGCAACCGACGCGAGTTAAGCCCTTGTGGTAGGCGGGGTTAACAAGTAGATCGCGCTCGAAAATGTAGAGCCAAAGCTCGTGCGCGCCCCAAGCTAAAATCGGCATGCAGTTCATTTGCGACGCGTTTTTGACGCCGTCCGCCGCGTCCTCGTAGGCGGAGCGTCGCGAACTCTCGTCGCCGCGCACTCCGACGAACGCCGTCGCTCGCACCGCGTCCAAATTGAGGCGCCGCTTCAAATACGCGATCGCCGGGGAACTCTTGCAAACCGAGCAACACCAACGAATTGAGCGCGACGGCGGCCCGAAAGTTCGCCAATAATCCAACGCCGGAACGCTCGGCGCGACCTTAATAAATTCGCGTTCCGGATAGCGCGTTTGAATTTCGTCCCAAACGTCGTAAGAGTCCGGAAGCTCCATCCCGGTGTCGCTGAAAACGACCGGCGCCGAGGTCGGGAGGACGCGACTGCAAAGGTCGAGCAACACGACCGAGTCTTTCCCGCCGGAAAACGCGATATAAGCGACGTCGCTTCGCTTCGCGCCGAGGTCGTAAAGTTCTTTGATTCGACGTTTAGCGTCGGCGACGACGTGCGTCATAATCGGCGCGTTTCGCTTGACCGCTTCCTCGATATCGACAGGTTGTAGCTTGCGGCGTTTCTCGTCGAAAAAATACTCGACCGACAGCGGCTTGCCGTATTGAACGCCGTTGAGTTGCGCGACCTTTTCGCCGTTGAGGAGGTAGACGTTTTTGCGCGCCCAAAGGAACGGTCGTTTTTCGTTTTCGTCGAACTTAAAGCGTTTGTTCATTCCTGTTAGAACAAGCTCTTCCGCGAAAACCGGACGAATCTCGTTCGCGACGTATTTGCCCGTTTGCGTCGTGAGGCGGTACGCGCCGGTCTCGAGGTCCCAATCGAAAGCGTACATTATTCGTCGGCCTCCGAGATTTCGCCGAAGACGCCGCCCTTCCAACGACGCGGCGTCGCGCCGTTGTAGTTTAACTCGATGAGTCGGCGATACGTCTTCGTTTCCGTTAAGTTGTATTGTACGTTGAAGTTAAAACCGAAGCGCAACGAAAGCGCGGCGTGCAGCACGTCCTCCGTCGGCATCAATTCGAGGGCCGCAAGTTCGTCGAGCGTTTCGGTTAACGCGCTTTCGAAGTCGTCGGGAAGACCAAGCGCGTCGAACGTTTGCACGCAAGCGACGTCGTTAATCGCCGTAACGACAAGCTCTTCGCCCGATTCTTTGGCGACGCGGCTTAGCGCGTCGAATGTAAAGGCGGGGAAAGCGTCGGTTAACGCGTACTCGTCAAGCGTTCCCCCTTCTTCCGCGACGCGTTCGCGAAGTCGTTCGAAGAGAGCGGTGAAAAGTTCTTTTTGCGACCGACCGCCGACGCGAAGAAAGCGCGCTTTCCATTTGTCGAAACAACGAATTGTCGAATCGTTGTAAGAAAACGCGACGTAACCTTCGAAATCTTCAAGGTTGCGAATCGCGGCGGCGTTTAGACGCGATTCAAAGCGTTCGTAAAGTCGGCCTAAATCGAACATTTCGAAGCGGCGGAGCCAATCGCCGACGGTCGCGATCATCTCGGACGTCGTTTTGACGTCGGCGACCGTTTCCGGCAAGAAATAAAGATCGTCGCGACAAAACATCTCTTTTTTCATTCGGGCGACGGTCGCGGAATCGAGTGCGAACCCGATTTTGTCGGCAAAGAGACGAAGCGTCGATTCGTTGAATCTAAACCCGTTGGCGTAATCGGTTTGCAACGTTTGCCGGGCGACGCTCGGGAAGGCTGCGTTTTCGGTTCGAGCGGGCGCGGCAACCTTGACGGCGGGCGTTGAGGGCAAGATTTCTTGCCGTTTTTCAACAACGGACGTTATAGGGGCGGTTGCATTGCGTTTTTCAACGACAGGCGACGGGGTAAGGCTCGTATTTGATTTCGGACGATACGTGATTTTGAGGTCGGAAATCGGGATTTGGCAAAATTCTAGGACTTCTCGAAGCGTTTTCAGAGTTGACGGCGCGTAGACGCCGGTGATGATCCAAACGCCGTTCGACAAGCGTCGCGACGTTAACGTCGAGCAGGGCTTCGTTTGATGAAAGAACGGTAAGCCGTGCGAACGCTCGTTTAAGCTGGAATGATAAAGCTCGGCAACTTGCGGAACGTCGGCGGCGATAAGGCGTTCGACGACCGCCTCCAAAACGTCGGCCCAAGATTTGCCAAACGCAAGTGCTTCGCCCCTAAAATAACACTCGACCGGCCTGCTATCGGCGTACTTTTCCTGTTGAGCGAGGTCGTCGATCTGCTTTGCGCGGTCGTTTTCCGGTTTCGCGTACGATTTGGGGCGGTAGGTAATTTTAATATCGGATAGAGGAATATTGCAAATATTGCAAATACGCTCTATCATTGTAACTAAATACGATATCGAGTAATCGGTGATAATCCAATACCCGTTGGACAATTGGCGCGGCCCGTGTCCGTAACACTCCTCTTGGCTGCTTTTGAAAAACGGAACGCGTCCCGCAAGCCCGGTTAAACCAATTGTTCGGAAGCGCTCGATTCCTGGGTTTTGTTCGTCGATAAGGCGCTCGAGCAACGCGACGATAATGTCGCGCCAATTAGATTGGAAGGGAAGCGGCTCGCCTCTAAAATAACATTCGACCGGATCGCAACCGGCGCATTTTTCCGGTTGGGTAAAATCGACGATAAGTTCGCCGGCGTCGTCGCGAGTTTGCGCAACGTTGGCAACGGGCGTTGGGGAACGCAACGGCGCTTGCGCAACGTTTGTAGCGGGCGCGGAGGTCGAGGAGACGGAGGGCGTTGGAAAAAGCGACGGCGTTGACGCGGCGTTGTCGACGGAGGGAGCCGCTTCTTTGGGGCGATACGTGATTTTGATTTCCGAGCGCAAAATGCCGCAGATTTTGCAAATCTTGCCGATGATTTTAATCAGCGTCGGAATGGAGTAATGAACGATAATCCAACGACCGTTGGGCAAGATACGCGCGTCGTAACCGTTGCAATCGTCTTTCGTTTCTTTGAAAAAAGGCGCGTTGGCAAGAATACTCCCCGCGTGGTAAAATTCGCGGAGAGCGGGATGGCGTTCGGCGATAAGACGCGAAAGAAGGGAGACGAGCAGATCGCGCCAGTTGGAACGGAAGTAAAGCGCTTCGCCTCTTACGTAACACTCGACCGGATCGCAACCGGCGCACTTTTCCGGGCGGTCAAAGTCGACTACAAGATGTGTGTGTCATTGATTTTTGCTCGTTTATCGAGCAGGAAACGGGGCCGACGAAAAAACGACGCAAACCAAAACACCCAGGATCGTCGCTGGGTAAATTATACAGGAAGGCGTTTCAAACGCAAGCCCCTAAGCTCTAAAAAGGCGATTTTTGCGAAGATTCGCGCTTTTCGTAAGAGTCGACGAGAACAATATTAACGCAGGTTGGACGCCTGGCGTCCTACCTCGCGGGGGGCGGCTAGGGCGAAAGGGGACGCGCGACGCGATAAGCGCCGGAAGCCGCGCTCAAATTACCTTGGTTCCGTTTTCTTTTAAGGCGCAGAAACTCAACCGGACGGGGAGAGAATTCAAGTTTTTGACGGAAAAGCGATTGGAGAAAAACGTCGAGCGGTTTAATCGGAGCGGAACGCGGATTGCGTTGGTCGCGTCGCGCGCCGAGTCGGGCGGGTAAAGGCGTTTACCGGTCGTTTCAATCTGGACGGAGAAACGACCGCGCTCGAAAACCGGCGGCTTTTCTCGCGTCGGCGCGCTAGGGAACGGAGCGCGCTTTGTCGAGGACGCGGCAATTTCGTTGGGCGGCGGCAACGCTCCGCCGTTTTCGACGGCGCGATAATTTCGTTTGCCGTCGTTTTAACGCTTTCGTTGTCGTTTGGTCGGCGCGATAATTTCGTTTACCGTTGTTTTAACGCTTTCGTCGTCGTTTGGTCGGCGCGATAATTTCGTTTGTTGTTGCTTTAACGTTTTTGTCGTCGTTGTGGTGGCTCGTTAATTTTGCTTACCGCTTTAATATATTTCGAGGGGCGGGCGCCTGTCGTTCGACGTCGCGCCAGATTTAATCCGGCGTGAAACCGGATTACTTGGGCGGCGATTCGGCGTCGCGGCGATTTTGAGTGGACGCGGAAAGTTGTCGCTTTGAGCATAGGGAAAGCTAAACAGGGCGCTTTCGGGCGGACGTGGGAAAAAGTGGGGCTTCCGAGCGTAGGGAAAACGAAACGCGGCGCTGTCGTGCGGACGTGTGAAGCCGGAGTTCTTCCGAGCATAGGGAAAACGAAACGCGGCGGTTTTGAGCGGGCGCGGGAAGACGGAGTTCTTCCGTGCGTAGGGAAAAGGCGACGCGGCGATTTTGAACGGGCGCGTTAAGACGTCGGCGACGGCGTCGGGAACGACTTGCGGTTGAGCGGGCGTTTCTTGTTTTTTCATCTCCAATAAAATCCTTCGCGGTTTTTGTCGACGTTCGCGTCAATAAAATTTCGCGGTCTTCGTTGGCGATCGCGTCAATAACATCCTTTGCGGTCTTTGTCGACGTTTGCGTTAATACCCCCTTCGCGGTCTTCGTTGGCGGTCGCGTTAATAAAATCCTTCGCGGTCTTCGTTGGCGGTCGCGTCGAAAAAGATATGCGTCTTCGCCAAGCCTTCGGCGAGCAAGCAGTTCAGGGACGCGTCGACGATCAACCGCGTCGACGGGACGTCCGGCAGCTCCTCGATTCTAACGATTTTTTGCGGCGTGAACAAAAATTTGTTCGGGTTGTTTTCAAAGTATCTTTCGTACAGCTTTCCGGCGACGATTCCGACGACGTCCGAGAACGCAAATCGATCTCGCCTTACCCAGTAATACTTGCCGTCGTCGCCTTGGATCGTATCGAGGCGCAACGCTCGCGCCGTTTGACGAAGCGTTCGGAAGTCGACGCCGATTTGCTTCGCGTAATCTTTGAAAACCGAAACGGGAACGCGTCCTTCTTTGGCGAACAGAAAATACGCCCAATCGTTGAAATCGCGTCCGAGTTCGCCGTCCGCCTCATTTTCGAAAAGACGAAACTCAGGGCGGTGGGGAATCTTCCAGACATTGGCGCGGAGGTCGAGGTCGGGAAAGTAATGTCGCGCGGTTCGGTTGATAAAGCCGGAGTCGAGTCCCAAGTCGGAAGCGCGACGGTAAAGCGCCGCCGGGTTGACGCTCGTTTTGCGTCCGCGTTCCAAACCGTCGGGTCGCGCCGAAACGACGTTCCAAATCCACGCGGCGACCAACCGACCTCGGTTGAAGTTTTGATAATTGCAAGCGGTTTTCATTTTGTGGTTCCTCCTAACGCTCGCATTGTAACAAAAGAACCGGAGCGGAAACGCTCTAATCGAGGAGGAGAAGAAATTGCGTTTCAATTCAAGAATGCGCGTCCAAGGGCGCGAGTAAACGCTTTTACATCTAGATTACACTCGGCAAGCTGGAAGAGCTTGAACTCGCAGA
>JAFYQR010000027.1 GCA_017559825.1 Thermoguttaceae bacterium
CTCGTCGTTTCCGACGCGATCCGCGCGAACGACGCCTTCCCCTCCGCTTCGCCGTCCGCCTCGAATCGCCCGTCCTCCGCGTCTCCTCTCGAAAACTTATTTTTCCCGACTTTATCTCGCCGTCCCGCGCTTTTTTGCGAGCTCGCCGGAATCGACGTTCCTCCCGCCGAAACGCCGCGTTTCGCCGATTTTTCCCAATTCCCCCAACTTGTCGAAACCGCGTTTTCCTTTTCGTTCGCCGAAAACGCCGCGTCGGAGCGAATCGAACGCGGCGCCTACCTCTCGAATCTGCCGATCGTTCCGTTTCGCGGTCGCTTCTTCGCCTACGCCGACGCGTCTTGGGGCTCGCAAGACGAGCAAAACGAGTCGCCTTACGCCTCCGGTTTTAAGGTCGCGTCGTTCGGCGGCGGCGTCGGGCAAGACTGGCGCCTGACGAAGAACGCGATTTGGGGCTACGGCTTTCAAGGCCGCAATATTCAAATCACCCCCGACGCGGCGATTTACGAATCGGAAATCGATTCCTTCGCCGGTTTTCTCCATATGAGCATGTTCGGCCCCCTTTGGCGGCTCGATTTGTCGATCGGCGCCGGCAAAAGTTGGAACGCGCAAAGCTCCGTGTTCGACGTGCTGAAATATTCGTCGACGCAATGGAATTACGAAGCGGAATTCGGCGTTCGTTTCGACAAAGGCTACACCCGCGTCGAACCGCTCGTTAATTTTCGCGTCATGACGCTGCAAGAGCCGTCCGACGCGGAGCGTCGTCTCGTTCTCCTCGGCCGTCCGAGCGACTACTCCGACGCGTCGTACCGCTTGAAACTCGGCAGTCGATTCAGCTGGGAGTACGCGACGCGTTTAGCGACGTTAAAACCCTTTTTAACGGCGACTTGGAACCACGAGTTCGGCGACCGAGCTCTTTACGTCGGCGGCGAAAACACGCCGTTTCCGATCCTTTATCGTTACGCGAAACACCGGATGGCGCGCGACCGCCTCGACCTCGGCGGCGGCGTCGACGCGGCGTTGCGGGACACGGTCGACGTATTCTTCCGCTACGACGTCGAGTTCGCGAAAGAGTACGCAAACTACTTGTTTTACGCAGGTTTCCATAAGAAATTCTAGAAATCGTCGCCTATTTTAACATTCCCTTGCGCGACCGTAAACGTTTTATCGTTGGAACATGCCAACGTTTGCAAACTCCCAACGCAAGAATTATAAATTTATCGAGACGTTTTAAGTCGCCCTTGGAGGCGGCGAGCGACAAATAGAATTTAACGTGAAAAGAACGCGAAGTAAGAATTAAATCGCCGTTTTTTTTTCGGATATGAAGCGATTCGTTGACGGACGAAACACCGACGAGCGACGCGATTTAGCAAAAAACGCCGAGCGGCGCGGACGGCCGGGCGGCGTTTTTTTATTTTAAACGGTTCTTAAACGCTTAAATCAAACGAATTTGAGCAACGCGTAACGCTTTTTGCCGCTACGGAGAATGACGACCGTTTCGCTCGCCAGGCTCGCCGGGGTCAGCTTGTATTCGAGGTCTTTGACCGGGCGGTTGTTGACGTAGGCGCCGCCTTGTTGCACCGCGCGGCGAGCGTCGCCCTTCGTCTTCGCCAAGCCGGCTGACACGAACGCGTCGACGATTCCAATTTCGCCGCTTTCCAGTTGCGCTCGCGGAAGCTCTTGGCTCGGAACGTCCGCGAAAATCGACGTAAGTTCCGCGTCCGAAAGACTTTCAATTTCCGCGCCGAAGAAGATCGCCGTCGCTTGTTCCGCCGCGGCCAAGCCCGCTTCGCCGTGCGCGATCAGCGTCAGTTCTTTCGCGACCTGCTTTTGAAGAATGCGGCGACCGAGGTTCGCGCGGTGTTCTTCAATGAGAGCAGTCGCCTCCGCTTCGCCCAAGTCGGTGAAGAAACGGAACGCGCTTTCGACGTCCGCGTCGTCGACGTTGACCCAATATTGGTAGAATTGATACGGGCTCGTGCGGGTCGGGTCGAGCCAAAGCGCGCCGGACTCCGTTTTCCCCATTTTCTTACCGTCGCTCTTGAGGAGGAGCTTGCTCGTGAGGCCGTAAAGTTGGACGCCGTCCATCCGACGCGCCAAGTCGATGCCGGCGGTGATGTTCCCCCATTGGTCGCTCCCGCCGATTTGAATTTCGCAGCCGAATTCGCGGTGGAGGTGGACGAAGTCGTAAGATTGCAGCAACATATAGCTGAACTCGGTGTAGCTGAGCCCGTTTTCCGCTTCGAGGCGGCTTTTCACCGAGTCTTTCGTCATCATGACGTTGACCGGGAAGCGTTTCCCGACGACGCGGAGGAAGTCGAGGTAGCTGAATTCCTTCATCCAGTCGAAATTGTTGACCAAAATCGCGCCGTTTTCTTTATCGTCAAAGTCGACGAAGCGCGCCATTTGCTTCTTGATGCAGTCGACGTTGTGCTGAACCGCTTCCGGCGTCAAGAGTTTGCGTTCGTCGCTTTTGCCGCTCGGGTCGCCGATCATCCCGGTCGCGCCGCCGACAAGAACGATCGGACGGTGCCCCGCCTTTTGGAAGCGGCGAAGGTTCATGATCGCGACCAAGTGCCCGACGTGCAACGAATCCGCCGTCGGATCGAAACCGCCGTAAACGGTTCGCGGTTTTTCGAGGAGAAATTCGCCGAGCTTTTCGTCGGTGATTTGGTTCAACAGACCGCGCCAAGTCATCTCGTTGACGACGTCGAATTTTACGGACATTGGGGTTCCTTTAACGGTTAAATGGGTTGTCGTTTTGTATTTTGAATCGTTTTTTTTGCGTTTTATCGGCGGATAGCGCGGGTTGCGGCGAGTTTGCCGAAAAGGACGGCGCGTTTCCGGAAAAATTTGCGCGTCGGTTTGCGCCCCCCCGTCCCAACTTGAAAATAAGGAATATAATAAGGGGACGGCGAGCGTCGGCGCGACGCGGCGGGGCTCCGACGGAGCGTCGGCCGCGTTTGCGATTCGTCGACGCGCTTGGGCGACAAAATAATAAAATGTCGACAAAAACGGTTGGGAATTGCTTGTATTTCCGCGCAAGGCGTATATAATCGAATAAACCGACGAAAAATCGGCTTCCATTCGGCCAAAACCTCCTTTGTTCGCGGCGTTTTTCCGACGCGGCGGCAACGTTTATTATAAGGTAAAAAAATGGGTTGGCAATATAGCGAAAAGACAAAACAGTTATTTATGGACGCCGTTCAAGGAAAAACCGGGACGCACGTCGGCGAAGTCGCGAACGCGGACGGCGTCGGCGAACACGGTTCCGTCGCTTGCGGGGACGCGTTGAAGTTCACTTTTCGCGTCGAGCGAAACGAAACCGACCCGACGCAAGATAAAATCGTCGAGGCGAAGTTCCTGACGTTCGGCTGCACGTCGGCGATCGCCGCGTCGGAAGCGCTCTGCCGCATCATCGAAGAACGCCGCCCGACGCCGATCGACGCGCTGAAAATCACCAATCAAGACGTCGTCGAGTTTTTGGAAGGCCTGCCGACGCAAAAGGTTCACTGCTCCGTGATGGGCGCCGAAGCGCTCGAAGAAGCGGTTTGGGACTGGGCCTCGCGTCGCGGCGTCGATTTGACCGCGCTCGGCTTCAAAAAGCTCGGGAACGACGTCGACGAAGGGCGCGTCGTCTGCCAATGTTTCGGGATTACCGAACCGTACCTGCGCCGTCAAATTCGCGAACTCGGCTTGAAAACGACCGACGAAGTAACCGGCGCGTTGAAAGCGGGGGGCGCCTGCGGTTCGTGTCGCGCCGAAATCCAAAATATTTTGGACGAAGTCTTGAGCGGCGGTTGCACGAGCGGGACTTGCGCCGCGCCGACGCCGGAAACCGTCGCGCCGACGCAAACGGTCGAAGCGCCGAAGGTCGCGGAAGAGCCGAAGAAGACCGGTTTCATTCCGCTCGCGACCGTTTCGACGACCGCGACCGGCGACGTCGTGCAAAACCCGACGTTCGAGACGACCGACGCTCCGAAAGCGGCGCCCGGCGAGTTCGCGAAGTTGTCGCCGTATCAAAAGGCGAAGCGGATCGAAGAGACGGTCGAAACCGCGATTCGGCCGATTTTGCGTCGCGACGGCGGCGACATTGAAATCGTCGACGTGAAGGACGACGTCGTGTACGTCGCGATGACCGGCGCTTGCGACGGGTGCGACGCGGCTTCGCAAACGCTCGACCTGATCGTAACGACGATTCTGCAAGACCGGCTCGACCCGGCGATTCGCGTCGTGCAGCTCTGACGCTCGACGCGGCGGGCGGCGACTCGGCGACGTTTGAAAACGGTTTGATTTTAACGTCGTCGGAACGTCCGCGTTTGCGCCTTGAACGGGGGGTAAGGCGGCGGTCGAACGCTCGCAACGCGAAAATTTGACGAAAACGAAACGAAGCGAAACGGTTCGCGGCGTCGGCGGAATGTCGGCGTCGCGGGCCGTTTTTTTGTCGTCGGCGCTTGAATTTCGCAGCGGAAACGGGTAAACTAAGGACGGACGAGCGTTGAAAACAAGCGGCGGAGAAACGACAATGACGCGAAAAGACGAAAAAACGACGGCGGCGACGAAAGGCGGCGCGTTTCGAACGGCGTCGCGGCGCGTCGGCGGAACGTTGGGGGGCGTTTTGCGGACGGTCGGGCGGCGGTTCGCGGAGAAGACGAGGAACGCCGTTTTTAACGTTCAAGATTTGGCGAAGGAAGCGTTAAAGTTCGTT
The DNA here is from genome assembly GCA_017559825.1 of Thermoguttaceae bacterium. Taxonomy (GTDB): domain Bacteria; phylum Planctomycetota; class Planctomycetia; order Pirellulales; family Thermoguttaceae; genus RUG369. The sequence continues at coordinate 4,706 of JAFYQR010000027.1, forward strand.
TGTCCCGCGCTTTGGCGGCGTTGGTTCGGACGACCGTTTGGCAAAGGAACGACGTTCGAGGATTTTTCCGACGCGCCGAACAGACCGACGCCGAACCCGAAGGACAAACTCGGGCTCGACGGCGAACGGTTCGCGTTCGAGTATGTGCGCAACCTCCTCGGGGCGCGGGTAATCGCCTGCAACGTCGACGCCGTATGTTGCGAAATCGACTTGGTTTACCTCGACCGCAAGACGCGGGAACTCGTTTTCGTCGAGGTGAAGACGCGGCGGCGGGAACACCCGGATTACCCGACGCTGAACGCCGTCGACGCGCGGCGGCGCAAGAAATTGGCGCGAGCGTCCGACGTCTTCGCGGCGCGAATCGGCGAAGAGCGGCGCCGTCGGCGGTTCGACGTAATCGTCGTTATTTGGCCGTTTTTTACCGAGCGACCGACGTTGACGCATTACCGCGGCGCGTTTGGGTACGTCGACGCCCTCGTCGGGTACCGAGGGAGCGTTTCCGCTCGACGCGGGCGCAAAAGACGCGACCGTTAGGTTTATTTTTCGTATTTGTTGTCGAGACCGTCGAGGATTTTTAGAATCGAATCGACGCGTTGGCGGCGGTTGAAGCGGTCGAACCGTCGTCGGATTTCCGGTCGCGACTCTAAAATTTTTTCCGCTTTTCTCCTTGTCAATCCCAGTCGAACCGTCGTCGGACTCCCGTTCGCGATTCTAAAACGAAACGCTTTCGACGGGGTTCCGAAGTCGTCGAGGAGCGGAACGCGCTCGAAATGAAAAGAACGCGCTCGTCTTTGAAAAACGAGCGTTTTTAGACGGGACAAAACGCCCCTAGCGCTTGCGTCGCCCGCTTCGAAAAACGGGAAACGCAAACGTTGCGAAAAGAACGAAGCGCGTCGGGCGAACGGCGCTTTAAACAACCGTTCGTCCGAGGTTTACGCGCGAGGTTCGGCTTGCGGGCGCCGGTCGAAAAGCGTTAAACTTTCCGACCGACGGCGAACGCGGAGGGAACGGTTCAGACTTCCCAACCGGCGCGAACGGCTTGTTTCAGGAACGCCGCCGCTTTGTCGCAGTTCGTAACCTTCATATTTTCGGCGTCGTAAACGAGCTTTTGACCGCAACGGTACGCAACCGGGCCGAGAAGAATCGTTTCCGCCAAGCGACCGGAGTAGTCGAAGTTGCAGGTCGTTTCGCCGCGACCGCCGGTTTTGATCGCGTCGATCCATTCTTGGTGATGGCCGACCGACTTCGGAATCGTCGGGTTCGGAGCCTTGAAGCCTTCGAACTTATCTTTCGGCAGAATCGTGTGTTGCCCGTAGTTCGAGTAGATCGCGCCTTCCGAACCAATGAAGAGAACGCCGTTCCCTTGATTTTCGAGACCGTATTCTTTCAGCGAATCCGGCTTGCGAGCGCCGTCGCTCCAAGTAACGGTAAGCGGCGACTTCGAGCCCGGGAGCGCCGGGAATTCGTACTTGACTTGCAGGTCTTTCGGCGCGTAGTCGGCGTCGGCGGCTTCCGCGGCGTTCGCTTCGATCGTCGTCGGATATTTCAGGCCGAGCGCCCAGAAGACGAGGTCCATGAAGTGGCAACCCATGTCGCCCATGCCGCCGTTCCCGAAATCCCAGAACGAACGCCAGTTCCCGCCGAAGTAGCAGGAGTTGTAGTCGCGAACCGGCGCCGGACCGAGCCAAAGGTCCCAATGGAGGCCCTTCGGAACGTCTTGTTTGTCGGTGTTGCGCGGTTTGCCGCCCCAGACGGTGCCGCACCAAACGTCGACTTGTTTGATTTCGCCGATGGCGCCCGATTGGACCAGTTCGACGACGCGACGATAGTTGTCGCCGGCGTGAATTTGCGTCCCCATTTGCGTCGCGAGGTTCTTTTCGCGAGCGATTTTTTGCATTTGGCGAATTTGGTAAACGTCGTGCGCGAGCGGTTTTTCGACGTAAGCGGCGATTCCGAGCTTCATCGCTTCGATCGCGGCGATCGCGTGCGTGTGGTCCGGCGTGGTGATGACGACGCCGTCGAGTTTGTCGCCCAATTCGGCGTACATTTCGCGGAAGTCGACGTAGCGTTTCGCGTTCGGCATTTCGGCGCCGAATTGTTCGAGGTATTTTTCGTCGACGTCGCAAACGCCGATTCGATTTTCCTTCGCGATACCGCCGCGGTGGAACGAGCCTTGCATCCCGGCGACGCCGACGTGCGCGAGGTTCAGTTTCGAGTTGGCGTTGATTTCGCGGCTAAACGCGGGCGCCGGGAAAGCGCCGGTCGTCGCGGCGAGGCCGAAACCGGCGGTCGAAAGAGCGACGCTTTTCATGAAGGAACGACGATTAAGGCGAGTCATGCGGTTCTCCTTGTCGACGGCGCGTTCAAAACGACGTCGTCGGTAACATATAAAAGGGAAAATGGGAAAATTTCGCAAACGGCGCGCGCGGGCGGCGGAGTTGCCGAAAAGTTCGAGAAAACCGAAGCGAGCGTCGACGCCGTCGTTAAATAATAGGGTAGCGCTTCGACGCGTTAAAATCAATCGCTTGACGGCAAAAAAAAGCGTTTTTTTCCGATTTTTTTCCGACGACGACGGTTCAAATCGGAAAATAGGAAAAGCGGATAAAATAGGCGTTTTGCAAGACGCGTCGCCATAAAACGCGAGCCCCGTTCCAACTCGGCTTCAAAAAGCGCGTCGTTAGAGCATATCGCTATTACCGATCAAGCAAAATAATAAAATAATAATCACTGCAAAATTATTCCCAAAAGACATCTTCTACCGCTTTCTCCCCGCGCATAATTAAAAAACCGAGCGACGCGAAATCGCTCGGTTTCTTCAGCTTAGCGAAACGAACGTCAAACTACTTTTGGTTCTTGTACGTTTCGTAGCAGTCGAACGCTTGGTCGACGGTCGCGTTGTTGTGGACGATTTCGCGAACCGCTTTCAGCATCCCGATCGGGCAGTCCGATTGGAAGATGTTGCGGCCCATGTCGACGCCCGCCGCGCCTTGCGAAATCGCCGAGTAAGCGAGTTGCAGCGCGTCGCGTTCCGGAAGTTTCTTGCCGCCCGCGATGACGATCGGAATCGGGCACGCGTTCGTAACTTGTTCGAAGTTTTCGTCGCAGTAGTACGTCTTAACGACGTTCGCGCCGTTTTCCGCGCAAATGCGGGTCGCGAGGCTGAGGTAACGAGCGTCGCGGGTCAGGTTCTTGCCGACCGCGGTAACGCCGAGCGTCGGAATGCCGTAACGGACGCCCATATCGACCGTTTTCGTCAGGTTGCGAACCGTCAGACCTTCGTGATCCGGGTCGCCGATCGCGACCATAACCGCCAAGAGCGAAACGTTCAAGCGAATCGCTTCTTCAATGTCTTGGAGGCTTTGGTCGTTGAGGCTCGTCAAAATCGAGGTGCCGGCGTCGAAACGGTACGAAATCGGCTTGTTGCAGGTCGGCGGAACGACCGAGCGGAGAATACCGCGGCAGCACATGATGCAGTCGCTGTATTGGATGAGCGGATTGATCGTCAGGTCGATGCGTTCGAGACCGGACGTCGGGCCCATAATGAAACCGTGGTCGAACGCCAACATAACGGTGCGACCCGATTTTTCGTTGAAAACTTGCGAAAGGCGCGACTTAATGCCCCAGCTCGCGTGTTCGTTCCCTTTGAGGAAGAAACCTTCTTGCTTTTGCGGAATCCCAATCCCGAAATTTTTCGCGTCGATGTTCCCTTCGTTATCGGCCATCGTTAGAACTCTTTCTTTTGCTATATTATCTAATCAATCTAAACTAACGAAACGACGCGCGCTTTCGCAACGATACGGCCCGACGCCGTTTCGCTATTTTAACTATTTTATTTAAATCGACCGCTTAAAACGCTCAGTTGGCGGCGATCGCGTCGGCGTAGGCTTGGAAGATAATCGCCGTACTGGTCGCGCCGGCGTCGCAACTTCCCTTCGAGCGTTCGCCGAGATTGCGAGCGCGCCCGAATTTCGCGACGTATTCCGACGTTTTTTCGGCGCCAGCTTTCGCGGCGTCGGCGGCTTGTTGGAAGACGTCGCGAAGGGTCGCTTCGGCGTTCGCGGCGACGGCGGCTTTCATCGCGTCGATCGCCGGAAGCATCGCGTCCATCATCGTTTTGTCGCCGACCTTCGCGTTCGTCATCGTTTGCATCGTCGCCAACGCGGCTTCGAACGCCGCGACCGTTTCGGCCGGGTTCAGCGCTTCCGACTTCGCGCCGTCGGCCATTCCCATAAAGAAGGAGCCGTTGAGCGAACTGGTCGAACCGCCGGTCGCGGTCATAATCCCCATCGCGATATTCGACAAGGTTTCGGCGAGCGTTCCCGCCCCTTGCGCCGATTCGACCGCGGCTTTCATCGTCGCCACGATCGCGGTGCCATGGTCGCCGTCGCCGGTCGCCGCGTCGAGAGCGTTCAGTTCGTCAAATTTCGCCTCGACCGCCGCGAGGGCCGTTTCGAGCATTTTCATCAATAAATCTTTAGTAAATTCGGAAGCCATCTTCGTTGAAATTCTTAATGTTCGAACGTTCGAAGTCGCAAACGCTCCAAGCGTTAAAAAACGGGAAAACACGACTTGCGCCGCGCCGTTCGGTCGCGCAAGCCGCTTAAAAAACGTCGCCGACGGTCGAAACCGCTCGCCGCCTTCGCCAAGACGAAACGCGGCCCGACGTCGAGCCCGGAGCCTTCGCCCCGCGCCCGACGTTCGCGATTTTACGCTAATTTCCGCCCCGTCGACCGTTCGCCAACGGAACGCCCGTCCGCAAACTAGCGGACGACCCAGTACGGCGCGTCGCTCGGCGCGTTGTACATCGCGAGCGTTTCGTCGTCGAAAACGCCGACGATCATTTGGAAACCGGCGGCTTCTTGGACGGTCAGGATTTCGTCGCAGCAACCGGAAACGACTTCGATTCCGGCGGCGGTAAGGACTTGACACGCCTTGCGATAGACGATCAGCATTTCCATCAGCGTCGTCGCGCCGGAACCGTTGATCATCAACATAACCTTTTCGCCCGCTTTGAGTTCGAGAGCGCGCGAAAGTTTGTTCGCCATCGTTTCGGCGACCCAGTCGGCGGATTGCATCGGTTCCGGCCCGTTTCCGCCGCCTTCGCCGTGTTGGCCCATCCCGATTTCCATTTGGTCGTCGGCCAAAGCGCCGATTTCTTGCCCGGCTTGCGGGTGCGTCGCGACTTTCAGCGTAACGGCGAGCGTCGCCATGCGTTTGTTGAAACGTTCGCCGATCGCGAGGATTTCGTCGACGTCGAGGCCTTTTTCCGCGGCGGCGCCGAGAATCTTGATGAGCGGAATGCAGCCGCCGAGACCGCGACGGTCTTCGATCGGAGCGTCGACGCCGGGCGCGATATCTTCGGCGGTAACGATTTTCGAAACTTTAAGGCCTTCCTTCGCCGCCATCATGAGCGCCATGTTCGCGTTGCGTTGGTCGCCTTCGTGGTTCAACACGACGAGAATGATCCCTTTGTAATCTTTGAACATACGGAGCGCTTCGACGACTTTCGGAGCGCCCGGAGCCGCGAAAATGTCGCCGACGACCGACGCGTCGAGCATCCCTTCGCCGACGAAACCGCTCAACGCCGGTTCGTGCCCGGCGCCGCCGAGGGTAACGATCGCGACCTTGTCGGTCGATTTCGGCGTCGCGCGAACGACGATTTTCTCCGAAACGACCTTAATTTTCGACGGATAGCAAAGCGCGTACCCTTCGAGAAGCTCGGTCGTCAGATTTTCCGGGTCGTTCATAAATTTCTTCATAACCATCGCGTTTTTTCCTTATATATTAATAAAGGCGACAAATCGGTCGCAAGCGACGAGCGAAATCGACGCCGCGCGTAAAAAAAATTTCGATTTCCCGCGATTCTCGGCGTCGACGACCGTCGAAACGCTCCGAAAACCGCGAGCGAAAATTTGCGAACAAACTCTCGATTTTCAGCATACCAGAAACGCGGCCAAAATAAAAGAGCCGAAACCCAATTTTCTCGAAAAACGCGGCGATTTTTTTGAACGCCGCGTCGCCGTTAATCGCAAAACTTAACCATTTCCTCCATCCCCCGCAAACTACCAGAGTAAAAGCGTCGCCGGAAAAACGCGCTCGACATGGAGATTCGCGTCGACGACGACGCAACTCGGTTTCTCGCCGCGAGATTGAATCGCGCCCGGATTCAAGATTACCGTTTCGTCATACCGTCGCAACTCGAATCGGTGCGAGTGTCCGAAACAAATCAAGTCCCAAAGCCCGGAATACGCCTCGTCCTCGATTCGATCCGCCAGCCGCCCATGCCCGTGCGCGAAGAAAATCCGCTTCCCGTCCCATTCGATTTCGCCGGCGTCGCCCCAAAATCGCCCGCCGATCTTTGGAATCTCGGTCGCCAGCGCCTCGCGACGCGGAGAATCGCAGTTCCCGGCGACAAAATCTGTTGGAATCCGCCGAAAAACGTCGAGAATCGCCAATTCGCCGAGGTCGCCGCAGCAAACGACGCGCTCGACGCCGCGTTTTTCGAACTCGTCGAACGCTCGCGCCGTCGCTTCGATTTCGCCGTGAACGTCGCTAATCACGCCGAGCGTCGGTTTGCTCAAATCAAGCCCTTCGCCCGCTTTCACCATTTTTTCCACTTTCTCTATTTCCTCTAGCCAACGTTAAAAACGCCCCGTTTGCGCCGTTTTTCCGCCTCAAACGCTCGCCAAAATTTTCTCGCCCCCGATTTACCCGGCAAAAAATTCCGGTTATAATGGAAGCCCGACTTTCAAAACGCAAGAACGCCGTCATTATACGCGACGTTTCCCGTTTTGCCAACGGCCCGAGGCAAATTTCGGCGACGTCTTTCTTTCGCCGTCTTGCCTATTTTACCGTTTCAACAATATTCGCCCGTTTCGCTTCTCCGCGACGCTAAAATCCGGGCGTTTCCCATATTTTGCGAGGTTTTTATGTCCGTTCGTCGTTCCTCCGGCGCGCTTGCGCCTCTTTTTTCGCTCCCGGGCGTCCGCGACGTCGGGAGTCTCGGACGTTGCGCTCGGCGTTTCGTCGACTTTTTGGCCGACTCCGGCCAGCGTTGGTGGCAGTCGCTTCCGGTTAATCCGATCGACGCTTACGGCTCGCCTTACGCCGGACGCTCGGCGTTCGCGGGCGAGACGCTTTATCTCGACCTCGAAGATTTGCGCGACGAAGGTCTTCTCGACGACGCCGACTTGGCCGCCGCTTGGTTTCTTCCGGACGCCGCTTCCCCAAATTGCGCAAACTTGCCAAACCCCGCGTTTCCGCCGTCGTCGACGCCGCAAACGGACGCTCGTTCGGAGCGGATCGACTACCGCGCCGCGTTCGAGCGTCGGCGACCGTGTTGGCGCAAGGCGTTCGAGCGGTACCGCGACGGCGGCGGAGCGAAATATCGCGCGCTCGAAAAGCGCTTTCGCTACGAAAACGAATTTTGGCTCGACGATTTCGCGCTTTTCGCGGCGCTTTCCGAGGAATTTGGGCATTCTTGGCAAACTTGGCCGGCCGAGTTCCGGCGTCGCGACACGGCGGCGTTGGCGGAATTCGCCGAAAAACGAGCGGACGAACTCGATTATTTGCGCTTTTTGCAACTCGTTTTCGACGTTCAATGGAACGAACTGCGCTCGTATTGCGCCGAGCGAAACGTCGGACTCTTCGGCGACGTCCCGATTTACGTTGGGAAAAACAGCGCCGACGTTTGGGCCTTCCGCGACCTCTTTCAAGTCGACCTCGAAGGGCGAACGATTCGCGAAGCGGGCGTTCCGGCGGACGACTTCAACCCGGACGGCCAACGTTGGAGCTCGCCGCTTTATCGTTGGGAGCGGCACCGCGAAACCGATTTCGACTGGTGGCGCCGCCGCATGAAGAAAACGCTCTCGCGTTTCGATCTCATTCGGCTCGACCATTTCATCGGTTTTTACAATTTTTACAGCTTTCCCGGCGACGGCGTTCCGGAAACCGCCGCGACGTCCGCCTCGGAAGGCCTTGATAATCAAACAAAAAAGCAAAACCGAGACAAACCGTCGAATATCGTCAAAAAACTGATTATTTTTCTTTTTGGAAAATCAAGCGAAAATCAACCGCGCAGCAAAAATCTTATAAAGAAACAACATATTGTCAACGGCGTCGCTTACGAAGACGGTTGGGAACCGGGCCCGCAAGAGGCGTTTTTCGACGCGATTTTCGCCGATTGCCCCCGCGAAGCGTTCGTCGCCGAGGACTTGGGCGTCATGAACGCCGGCGTTTGCGCTCTTCGCGACCGTTACCGTCTCCCGGGCATGCAAGTTTTTCAATTTTCGTTTGACGACGTGAAAATCGACGCCAAAACCAACACGGCGCCCAACCCGCTTGAAAATTGGTCGGAAAATTACATCGCGTACACCGGCACGCACGACGCGGCCCCGATTCTCGGTTGGTTGGCGGACGTCGAGAAATACGGCGGCGGCGCTTGGCCGACCCTCGATTTCGCCGGAATCGTCGACGTTCTCGAGCGTTATCGACGCGACGACGACCGTCCGGCGGCGATTCTCGACGGCGACGCGCCTTCCGAAGAGTCGTCCGACTCGACGCAAACCGCCGACTCCGCGGCCCCGACGCTCGGCGTTTCGCTCCGTTGCGAGCCGTTGTCGGAGCAAATCGCCAACCTTCGAACGGCGGCGTTGCGAGCGGTCGCGAAGTCTCCCTGCCGCTTGGCGATCTTCCCAATCCAAGACGTTCTCGGTCTCTCGAACGACGCTCGCGTCAACTTCCCCGGCGTCGGCGTCGGCAACTGGACTTGGCGCTTCGCCGACGACGCTCTGACGCCGGAAACTTGCCGCGAATTACGCAAACTAACGGAAGAGTCGGGCCGAATTTAATCCGCCGCGACGTTTTCTCGCCGCTCAAAGCCGTCCCGCTTTCCCCAAACGCCCAAACTTCGGGAAAGCGGGATTTTTATCGACATTTTCGCTTCTTTTTTCGCGCCGCTTCTTCTTTTTTTCTTGACTTCCTGCGCTCGGTCGGCGATAATAAACGGCGTTCTCGACGCGTCGCGTCGGTTGTTTTTTCGCCGATTTTGTCAACATTAATTAATACGTTCTTCGAAGGAGCCGTTCGAAATGAAAAAATCGACGCTTTTCTTCGCGGCGCTCGCCGTCGCGGCCTCCGCGTTAGCCGTTGGGCGCAACGCGATTTTCGCAAAAGATTGGGGCGCGCCGCCGTCGTTCGCGGTCGTCAACCCGGCCGTTCGTTCGCCGCTTGTCGACGTCGTTTCGCTCTCCGGCGAATGGGACTTTCTGCAGGACGCCCGGCGGTTCCGGCTGAGCGTCGGCGAAGGGATTTGGGGCTCGTTCCCGATGGATTGGAGCGGCGCGCGCAAAATCCAAGTTCCCGGAATTTGGGAGGTTCAAGGCGTCGGCGAGCCCGGCCCCGGCGTTACTTGGGACTGTCCTTGGGACTGCGGCGATTGGGATCTGAAACACGTTTACGTCGGCCCGGCGCTCTACCGCAAAACGGTCGAAATTCCGGAGCGTTGGGACGGCAAGCGCGTTTGGTTGAAGGTCGGCGGCGTTCGCTCGACGGCGCAAATTTGGGTCAACGGCCAACGCGCGGCGCAAGTCGACGCCTACTGCGGCGCCCGCAAATTCGACGTTACCCCGTTCGTCAAACCGGGCGAAACGGCGGAAATCGTCGCGCAAGTGCGGAACGACGTCCCGTCTCGAACGGGCCTTTGGGGCGTCAACCACCACTTCGGCGGTTTTTATCGCGACGTCGAGTTGGAAGCGACGCCAAGCGTTTACGTCGACGACGTTTGGGTTCGCGGCGATATTTCGAAGAAAACCGCGCAAGTTCAAGTTTTCGTTAAGGAAATCGACGAAAATGGAAACGCCGTCCCGAAATTCGACGACGAACTTTCCCCCGGCGACCGCGAACTCCTCGCGCTCCGCCCGGTCGAACGCCCGAACGTCGCCGAGTCGACGGCGGACGCCAAACGCGGCGCCGGTTCGGTCGAAGTCGCGATCAAAACGCTTTCCGGGCAAGTCGTCGGTCGCGGCTCGGCCCCCGGCTACTCCCGTTACCGCGCCGCCGACGGGACTTGGCGCCCGGTCGTTTTGAATATCGCGATCGAAAATTGCGAACTTTGGACGCCGGAAACGCCGGTTCTTTACGTCGCCGACGTCGTCGTTAAGGACGCGACCGGCAAACCGGTTCACGGTTGGTCGGAGCGGTTCGGCGTTCGCGAGTTGAAAGTCGTCGGGCGTCAATTTTACCTCAACGGCAAACCTTACTTTTTCCGCGGTTGCGGCGACCACAATTACGACCAAATTAACCTGATCGAGCCCGCCGATCGCGAGCGTTTCAAGGAGCATATGTCGATCTACAAGGAGGCCGGGTTCAATTACGCGCGCTTCCACACGCACTCGCCCTTCCCGGAATACTTCGAAGCGGCGGACGAAAAAGGGATGCTCCTCCAACCGGAACTCCCGTATTATCACGACGTTCCGACCGAGCCGTTCCCGTTCGATCCGAAGCGCGACCTTTACGAACTCTTCCGAACCAACCGCCGTTACGTCTCCTTCGCGACCTATTCTTTCGGGAACGAAGGCTATCTCGGCGCGCCGCTCGACCGCGAAATGATCGACTGGATCAAGCGTTACGATCCCGATCGTTTAACGATTCACCAAGACGGCGGCAAAAATCCGGACGGAACGGCGGACTTCGCGACCGGCGGCAAAACCGGCTCGATCATCAATCCTTGGCCGGTCGGCGCGCACGACGATATCGAGCGTCCGTTTGTCGCGCACGAATATTTAAATTTAGCGATCAAAATGGATCCGCGTTACGAACCGCGTTTCACCGGGATTCGTCAGTCGCCGGTCAGCGTCGAAAAATGGACGAACACGCTAAATAAACTCGGTTTAAACGTCGATTGGGGCGCCGCTTGCGTCGCCGCGTCGGAGCGTTTGCAAGGAATTTACCAAAAACGCGGGCTCGAAGCGGCGCGCCTCGACCCGGCTTGCGACGGTTATCACTTTTGGTCGCTCGTCGACGCGTCGATTCCGCAGGGGGATTGCGTCGCGGCGCAAGGCTACCTGAATCCGTTTTGGGAACCGCGTCCAAACGGCGTCGCTCCGCGCGATTTTTACCGCTTCAACGGCCCGACCGCGCTTCTGCTGACGACGAATCTCGACGCGCCGATTCTCGTCGCCGGCGCCTCGTTCGACGCCGAGTTCCGAATTTCGCATTACGACGCGGAGTCGATTCCCGCCGGAACGCTCGACTGGAAATTGACGGCGAAAGACGACGCGAAAACGGTCGTCGCGTCCGGCTCCGTTCCGTTCGAGGAAGTCGCCGCCGGATTCGCCGGTCTCCTTGCTAAGACGAAAATCGAGTTGGCCGAAACCGTCGTCGCAAAACCGACCGCGCTCGAATTCTCCGTTTCGATTCGCGATTCGAAACTCGTCAACGCTTGGGACTATTGGATTTTCCCGAAACGCGAAAAGCCGTCCCTTAAAGGTTTCGCCGTTTCCGACCTTTGGTTCGACGCGTTCGCGGCAATCTTCGACGACGTGAAGCGGATTCCGGAATCGACCGACGACGCCGAAAGCGCCGCGCAAGTCGACGACGACGAAATCTGGATCGTCGCTCCGGACGAACCGGCGTTCTTCGACGCGGTCGCGGCGGGCCGCAAAATCTTCGCAATCTCCCCGGCTTCCGAAACGCCGAACGTTTCGCTCGGTTGGTGGTCGATCGGAACGCAAATCGGAACGGCGTTCGCCGACTCTCCGGCGTTCGGCGACTTCCCGAACGCGCCTTGGATGGACGAGCTTTGGTTCCGTTTGATTCGCGTCGGCGCGCTCGATTTCCGTTCGAAACCGTTCTTCGGAACGTTCGAGCCGCTGGCGGTCGGCGAAGGGCGCGACTCCTATTACCTCTACTTGGCGCAAACCCGCGTCGGCGAGTCGAAAATTCTCGGCTCCTTCGCGATCGACCTGACGCAAACCGACGCGCCGGAAGCGCTCGCCCTCCTCGACGCGCTCCTCGGATACGTCGCGAGTCCGGAATTCGAACCGAAAACAGAAGCGACCGCCGCCAACTTCGACAAGTTCGAGGTTCCGGACGGCGTCGTTTGGGGGTATAACCGCGTTGCAAAAACGACGAAGCCGGACGAGCGGCATATCAACGCGTCGCCGTATTCCGACGCGGCGCCGATGCGCGTTTGCCGTCAAGATTCGCTCGAAAATCGGCTCGACTGGACGACGAAACCGCTCGACCGCGCCGCCCTCGATCCGAACGGCTCGACGACGTTCGCCTTCGTCGGCGCGCTCGGGTATTGGTCGGAAGCGAAAACCGGCGGTTTCGAGCTCTTCGTCGACGATAAAGCGGTCGTTCGTTTTGACCTGCCGAACGACGAAAACGCATCCGTCGGAACGACTTGCGATTGGAAAGACGCGAAAACCGGCGCGTCGCTCTCGTTCGAACTTTTGCGCGTCGAGCGACCGGGCCCGGACTTTTTCGGCGTCTTCAAGCTGACCGTTCCGAACGCGCTCCTTCAAGCGGCGAACGCCGACGCGAAAACGGCGACGCTCTCCGTTCGATCGCTCGGCGAAAAGAGCCGACGTTGGTTTGGACTCTTCGAGTATCGCGGAGTCGCCGTTAAATAACGCGAATCGCCTATTTTAACGCCCCAAACGCCCCGTTCGCGTCGAATCCGCCGTCCGAACGGGGCGTTTTTCCTTTGCCAATCGCCGCAAACCAAAACGCTTTCCCCTTCCCGCCAACTTAACGTTCGTTCGAACCGGCTCGCGATTCGTAGAGCGGAAACCGTTCCCCCCATTTTTGCCAACCGAGCCCAACTCCGCGTTTTAACGTTTTATGTCAAACGCTTTATCAGCGTCGTTTATTCATTTTCACATTTTCTTTTTTACAAACCGACCAAGTCGTCGGTTTCGCGAACGTTTTCCCGCGTCGCTCTCGTCTTCGTCGCTTCGCCGTTTATTCCAACGTTCGCCTAAACGCAACAAGATTTACGCCAACGTTCGTTTTAACCTCAAGAAAAAAAAGAAAGCCGCCATTCGACGACTTTCTTTTTCAAAGGCAAATCGACTTTCAACGTTTTTCCGTTTATTCAACGACAAACATTGTCAACGCCGATTTCGCAACGTTCGCGGACGCGAAAACTACTTTTCGACGGCCATGCGGAACGGTTTTTGCGCGACGCGTTTGACGACGGCGTCGCAACGGAGGCATTGCGTGCAAACGCGCATCGTTTTCGTACCGCCGTTCGGGGTCGTAACGCGAACGCGTTGAAGATTCGGTTTGAAGTCGCGGGAGGTGATCCCGGTAACTTTCGTACCCACCCCCTTGAGGCGCTTCGCGCGACCGCGGGTGGTGATGTGATTACCGACGATTTTGCCTTTACCGCAAATTTCACAAACTCGAGACATTGTTATTCCTCTTTAATTTCCTAAACGGGAAGACGTCGTAAAGGCGAGCGCGCCGTTCCGATTCCCAAAACTTGCTCCGAATTTCAAAAGCGTCGACGATTCCGTCTTTCCACTTCTAAATTCGTCCGTTCGACGGCTCAAACTTTTACGGAAACTTACCGTCCTGCGTTCCGACGTCGATTTTCCGCCCGCGCCGCGTTCGAGTCGCTCGGGTCCCACCCCGTCGCTCGCTCGTTTTACCGACGAAAAATTTCAACAAACCCGAACGAAAAACTCTTTTCGCTCGACTTTCACGACGTCGCGCGAAACCTCGGAGGGGAACCGCAAGCTCCGCTCATCATTCGTCGCTTGCTTTCTGCCTCGGAAAGGGTTATGTGTTACTAAACGCTTCGGACGTCGGTTTTCATTATAAACGTCTTCTCGGCTTCGACAAGGGGAGCCGCTTAAAAAATTTCCCTTTTTCTTCTTTTTTTCAACGTCTTCAAGCGATTTTCTCTTCGCAACGCGAACGCCGCTTTCTTCTATTTTAACTATTTTGCTCAATCCAACAAAACGCGTTGTTTTTTCTCGAAATTTACAAATAACTCATTGACGTCGCCTTAAAAGTCGATTATAACAACATTGACGACGGTTTTTGCAACGACGCCAAGATTGTGGCGTTCAAAAACTTTTGTCGAATATTGTCGAATTTGCCCTATTATATTAATTAAGGAACGAAACGATGCGCAATCTTAATCGCCGCGACTTTCTGAAATCCTCCGCTTTGGCCGCCGCCGCGACCGCGATTCCTTGGACCGAAACGGTCAAACCGGTTTGGGCGCAAGCTCCGAGCGATCGTCTCCGCATGGGCTGCATCGGCGTCGGCTCGATGGGCCGCGGCGACGCGCACGGTTTCAACGGTCTTTGCGACATCGTCGCGATCTGCGACCTCGACGAGGAATACGGGATCGGGCGCACGATTCGTTCCGGCGTCGGTAAAAAAGACGACAAAGGCCAAACGATTACGCCGGACGTCTACAAAGACTATCGCCGTCTCCTCGAACGCGACGATATCGACGTCGTTACGGTCGTTACGCCGGACCACTGGCACGTTAAGATCGCGATCGAAGCGCTCCAAGCGGGCAAACACGTTTTCTGCCAAAAACCGGTTACGCTGACGCTCGAAGAAAACGCGCTCATTCGCAAAGCGGTCGAAAAATACGGCAAAGTTTTCCAAGTCGGGACGCAACAACGTTCGCAACACGACCAATTCGCCTTGGCCGCGCTCATCGTTCGCTCCGGCATGATCGGCGACGTCAAGAAGGTTATTTGCCACATCGACGGCGCCCCGACCTCCGGCGACAAAGACATTCCGCAAATGGCTCCGCCCGCCAACTTCGACTGGAACACGTACCTCGGCCAAGCGCCGTACACGGAATTCCTCGGCGACGGCGACTTCATCAACAAGAATAACAACGACAACCGCTTCGGGCGCACCCGTTGCCACTACGAATTCCGTTGGTGGTACGAATACTCCGGCGGCAAATTCACCGACTGGGGCGCACACCACGTCGACAGCGCGTTCTGGGCGCTCGGTCTCGACAAAGCCGGAACCGGCCCGCTCAAGGTCGACGGCACGAACGCGAAACACCCGGTTCCGTTCAAAAACGGGTACCCGACCGTCAACAATCGTTATAACACCAGCCACGAGTTCGACGTCGGGGTTCAACTCTCGAACGGCACGGAAATGCGCGTCGTCAGCTCCTCGAAAGACGGCAACGGCCTTCTCTTCGAAGGGACGAAGGGGCGTTTCCACGTCAGCCGCGGGCGTTGCAAAGGCAAGGTCATCGAAGAACTCAAACCGGACGCGTTCAAGCAAGAAGATTTCAACGCGCTTTACAACGGCAAACCGTTCGAAGGGCACAAGCAAAACTTCATTCGCTGCATTCGCGAAGGCGGCATGCCGGTTTCCGACATTTGGTCGCACGTCCAAGCGTTGGCTTGCTGCCACCTCTGCGGTATCGCGGCTCGTTTGAACACCGTCGTCGAATGGGACCCGGTGAAAGAACAAATCGTCGGCAACGATCAAGCCGCGTCCTTCTACGGTCGCGAACAACGCAAGGGCTTCGAACTCCCGACCGTTTGAGTTAATTAGCGTTTAACGCCGTTCGTTCGCATCTTATTAACGTCCGCGAACGAACGGTTCCGCTTAAATCGACCGCGACGGTTCGCTTCGCCGCGTTTGCCGTCGCGGCCTTAGTCTATTTCTTGAACGTCTATTAATATCGACGCGTATTAATATGAAACGCCGTATTCCGTTCGCGGAAGCCGGCGACGAGACGTTTTCGGCCCTATTTTTCCTTTTCTCAACTTCAAGGAATCGCGTTATGAACCCCAATTATATTCACGTTTGCGTCGTGTTGGACGCTTCCGGCTCGATGGGCGTCGTCGAAAACGACGTCAAAGGGACTTTCAATTCGTTTATCGCCGAGCAAAGCAAGCAGCCGGGCAAAACCGTTCTCGACGTTTACCAATTCTCTGACGAAACGAAGCGCATCGTCCGCGCCGCCGACCTCGCGACGTTCGAAAACAACCTAATGCGCGACTATAATTGTTCCGGTTGCACCGCGTTGAACGACGCCGTTTGCGAAGCGGTCGACGAAATCGGCGACGAATTCGCCGCAATGCCGGAATCGGAACGTCCGAGCAAAGTTCTCTTCGCGATTTTGACCGACGGCGAAGAAAACGCCAGCCGCCGATTTACAAACGTCGACGTTAAGGAGCGCGTCGACCGACAAACCAACGTTTACAGCTGGAACTTCCTCTTCCTCGCCGCCAATATCGACGCGTTTGAAACAGGCGCGACGCTCGGACTCGCAGCGGACGACTGCGTCGCGTTCGAGTGTTCGGAAGAGGGGTTAAACGACGTTTGCGCTTGTTTTTCAGAGAGACTCGCCGACCTTCGCGACTCCGAATAATCCGGACTTTGCGCCTAAAAGAACGTCGGGCGGAAAACGTTTCGCCGCCGACGCTTCAATCGCCCATTTTACAGCAATAGGAACGCCGCTAATGAAAAAAAGCTTTACAATCGACGTTTTAACGCCTTTTGCCGCCCTTATTTCCTTTGGAGTCGCGCCGTTCGCTTTCGGAGCGGACGACGCCGCGAAGTCGATCGCTCCGCCCGGAAATTACGACGTTTGCTGGGTCGGGAACACGTTCTCCGGAAACGGCGGCGAAAACGGTTTCGGCTATTGGGTTCAAAACGGCGCCGACGAAATCGAAGTCGCGCCGAACGGGCTCGTTCTCGCCGGTTGCGACTGGGACGAAGCGGGGCGTTGCGCCGGTCTTTACCGCGACGGCAAGGTCAACCGCGTCCTCTTGAAGCAGGAAGGCGGCAAGGAGACCGCTTGGGGTTGGAACACCGGGAACCGAGCGGTCGCGCTCGACGGCGACGAGATTTTCATCGCGAACACCGGGACGCGGCTGATTCGTTTCGTCGGCTCGACGGAAAACCTCGACTCTTGGAAACCGGCGGACGAGGTCGCGCTCCCGGACGAGCCGGTCGGGGCGAACGCGAAAAAGGGCGTCTTGGCGGTCGCTTACACGACGTCGCTCGAATTGCGGCGAACGAAAGACTTCAAAACCTTCGCGAGTTGGACGCTCCCCGGCGCCGCGCCGAAAACCGTTAAAAAAGAGGGCGACGGCGACGACAAAAAAGAGGAAAAAAGCGGGCCCGCGATTCGCGACGTCGTTCTCGACGGTCGCGGCGGCGTTTGGATTCTCGTCGACAACCAAATCCGCCTTCTCCGCTTGGGCGCCGACGGCAAAACGTTGACGGAAACGAAGATTGGCGCCTTTGCGACGCTCGCCGCGCCGACTTCCCTCGCCTTCGACGCGAAAAATCCGGCGCTCCTGATCGTTTGCGACGACGGGCCCGACCAACAGGTCAAATTCTTCGACGTCGCGAACCCGCGCGCGCCGAAACTGACGAAAACGTTCGGCGAAAAAGGCGGGCTCTTCTCGAAAACGACCGACGCCAAGGGGCGCAAACTCGCCGACGGCGAAGCGTTCCCGACGCGCCTTTACTCGCCGCGCGGCGCCGGAACCGACGCCCAGGGGAACCTTTACGTTTCGCTCGGCTTCAACGGCGCGCCGGTCGGCACGCTCGTCTTGCGGTCGTTCGCTCCGGACGGCTCGCTCCGTTGGCAGGGGGAAAACCACGCGTTCGTCGACACGTACGGCTTCGACCCGGACTCGGACGGCGCCCGAATTTACACGCGGACGGCGATCTTCGAACTCGACCCGGACTCGAAAAACGCCGACCTCGATTGGCGTCATGTCGCGACGACCGTCGACCATCTCCGTTACGCTAAAAAAGAGGACGAGCGTCCCGGAACCGCCGCGACCGCGTTCGTTAAAATCCTCGAAGGACGCCGACTTTATTACGCGATCGGCCAATACGGCGGCGGCTTCAACTTCTATTCCTTCGACGAAGAAAACGGCGGCCAAATCGCGCGTCCGGTCGGGAAAATCCGCTCCGACGACGAAACTTGGGCTTGGCGAATGGACGAAAACGGCGACGTTTGGCACGGCGACTACCACAAGACCCGCTCGATTCGCCGCTATCGCTTCCAAGGTTGGAAAAAGGTCGAGTCGACGGACGTTCCAAACCTTTACGCGCCGATTTACGATACGGAAAACCCGCAAGAATGGCCTTGGCCGGAAGATTTCGAGCTTGTTCGCCGCGTCGTTTACGTTCCGGCGACGGATACGCTTTATTTAAGCGGTTATCTTAAAACGGACGAAATCGACTCTTGGGGCGTTTGCGGAAAAACGCTTCGCCGGTACGACGGTTGGACGTCGGGCGCGCCGAAAATCGCTTGGACGGTCAAACTCCCGGTCAATCCGGACGGCGAAAACGGCAAGCCGCTGACGCCGCAGGGCCTCGACGTCGCCGGCGACTATATCTTCTGCGGAATGGTCAAGCCGGACGAAAACCGCCAACGGACTTACGCGCTCGAAGCGGCGACCGGGAAGGTTCTCGGCGCGTTCGTTCCGGGGGAAGCCGTCGGCGAAGGCGCCGGTTGGCAGGACATGCCGTATTCGGTCGCCGCGCTCAAACGCAAAAACGGCGATTACTTGATTCTCGTCGAGGAGGATTGGCGCGGCAAAAACATCCTTTACCGCTGGACGCCGCCAAAATCGGGCGATGAAAAATAACGAACGCTCGCTCGCGTCGGTCGACGGTTCGCAACGCCGAGCCGTCGACCGATTCTCTTGCGTCGCGCGGTAAAAATTTTCTTAAAAACCGAAAGACCTCTTCTCTTCGTTCTCTATTTTGCGTATAATAACAAAGGCGACGCGGCGGCGTATTCTCGCGTTCGCGTCGGTAAAACAGGCAAATTTTCGCAAGGATTTTTAGATGACGCCGGAAGACAACGACCAAATCAAAACCGAGTCGACGAACGAAAACGCCGCCTCGACGCCGAAACCGCAATTCTCGCCGAATTTCGCGACGCCGAACGCCGCTTCGCGTCCGACGCAGCCCTTTCGCGTTCCGCCGCCGCGTCCGATTCGATTCGGGCAAATCGTTCTGAAAGACTTGGCGACGACGGTCGTCGGCGTCGCGACGTTTTGCTTTTTGGCGTTTTTTCTCCTTATTATCGGGCTCGGCGCGTTCGTCGCTATTTTGGACGACGCGTCGACGTCGGCGCTTGTCGTCGAGGAAACGCTCTCCGGCGACGACAAATCGGCGGGTAAAATCGTCGTGCTCCCGATCGAGGGAACGATCGAAACGGACGAATACGGTTTCCTGCGCGAGGCGATCGACATAATCGCCGAAGACGAGCGCGTTCGCGGCGTCGTCTTGCGAATCAACTCGCCCGGCGGCACGATCTCCGGCAGCGACTATTACTATACGCTGTTAAAAGACCTTAAAGAAGAACTCGATATTCCGATCGTCGCCAGCATGGGCGACCTCGCGGCGAGCGGCGGCTATTACGTCGCGACGGCGGCCGACCGCATTTTCGCGGAACGCTCGACGCTAACCGGCTCGATCGGCGTGATCGTCCCGATGTACGACGCGTCCGCGCTCTGCGAAAAATTCGGCGTCGCGTCGACTCCGGTCGTCAGCGGCCCGATGAAGGGGATGGGCGACTTTATGAAGAAGCCGACGCCGGAGGAAACCGCCGTTTGGCAGGCGCTCGTCGACGAAAGTTACGAGCAGTTCCTCGACGTTGTTCGCGCCGGGCGGCCTTGGTACCGCGGCGAAGAAAAACAAGCCGCTCCGCGCCGCCGCGTCGAGGGCGTTTCCGCGAAGGTCTTCGTCGAAGAGGACGAAACGGCGCCGGAACTCGCCGAACAACCCGCCGAAGCCGACGACGAAACGCTCGCCGAAACAGTCGAACAACCCGCCGAAGCCGACGACGAAACGCTCGCCGAAACCGCCGTCCCAACCAAAGAAAACGCGACGGCGAACGAGCGCGAACAAGAGCTTCGCCGCGTCGCCGACGGGCGGATTTACACCGCGAATCAAGCGCTGGAACTCCGTTTGATCGACGAAATCGGTTTCCTCGACGACGCGATCGCCGCGACGATCGAAGCCGCCGGGCTGACGGCGAAAACGGCGCAAGTCGTTCGTTTCGAGGAAACGGAAAGTTGGTCGTCCGCGCTCGGGCTTTCGGCGTTGGCTCCGGCGAGCAAACCGCTCGACAAAGCGCTTGAAACGGTCGCGACGCCTCGCGGTTATTACATGTTGCCTCGCGCTCTCCCGATCTCGGCTCGCTAACGCCCGATTCTTACCCGGCTTGTCTAATTTACTCTTTTTCTCTTTCGCTCCGACCGCGATCTTGGCGCCGCGGTCGGAGCGAAGAAACGCGCCGTTCTTTTCGGCGCCGTCGTTTTAATCGACAAATCTCGTCTCGACGCGGAGTTTTCGCAAAACTCGGCGAGAAAAACTTGAGCGGTTTGAAGAAAAAAATTGCGAAATCGCGGTTCCGCTTTTGCAAAATATCGATTATACTCGCAAAAAAAGTCCGCAAAAAAGCGCGGCGCCCGGAAGAGCGGTTTGACTTTTAGCGGCGATTTTGTAAAATTTAATTGTCGAAGGAAAATAGACCGGTCGGTTTTTCGCGGCGACGCCGATAAGAAAAGCAGGCGTTCCGCGGAAGCGGCGCTCCCCCCTCGCCGCCCGGTTTCCTTATCGAACGTCGCCGCGCCGCGCTTTCTCCGGAACGCGCGTCCGTTTTTCCGCCGAAAACCGGCAAACTAGGTAAAACGCGGCGACTTTCCTAGCAAACAACGGGGGATTTAACGATAAAACCGCGACGACGGGCCGCTCGAGTTCCGAATCGTCGCTTTCCTAACCCGGCGGCGGGTTTGGGGTTCGAACGGATGGCAAGAGAACGAGAAATGAACGTCGACGAAATTTTTCGCCAAGCGTTGCTCGAACGAATCGGGGAGCGTCGCTTCTCCTATTGGTTCGCGGGCGCCCGTTTCTCCGCGTCGCCGTCCGGTTTGGTCGTTAGCGTCGAAAACGAGTTCCTTTGCGCGTTCGTCCGTTCGTCGTTCCAACACGAGCTGCAAAAGGTTTGCGTCGACGTCGCCGGAGTCGAGCTGCCGATCGAAATCAGCTGCGCCGACGGCTCCTCGACGTCCGACGCGGTAGCGCCCGCTCGTCCCGCGACGCCGCCGAGCGCTCCGGCGTTCGACTCGAC
>JAFYQR010000028.1 GCA_017559825.1 Thermoguttaceae bacterium
GACGTACCGCCGCGACGCCGAGGAAACGGTCGCCGCGCTCCGCCGCCAAAACGCCGAGCTCGCCGAGAAAAACCGCGTTCTCTTGGCCGACGCCGCCGAGCTGCGCTCCGAGCGCGACTTCCTCGAGCGTCGCCGCCGCCTTCAAGACGCCGCTTCGCGCCGCGCTCCGTCGACCGTCGTCGTCCCGAACAACAGCGTCGCCGGGCTCGACCTGCGTCTCTCCGACCCGAAAATTCTCCCGATTCGCCGAGACGGCGACGTCGCGACGATCGAGCTGCAAGACGACCTCCTCTTCAAGCCGGACTCGAACGAGTTCAGCGACGAAGGCAAAGACCGCCTGCGCCTCCTCGCGACCGAAATTTTGCGCCGCTATCCGACGAACGTCCTCGCGATTCAAGGCCATTCCGACCTCGACCCGGCTCGCCCGGAGGACGCGCTTTCGGCGCAGGCGGCCAGCGTTCAAAAGGCGTATCTCGTCGCCGAGTTTCTCGTCGAAGAGACCGGCGTCGCGCGGAACCAAACGACCGTCGGCGGAAGCGGCGGCGTCTCGCCGATCGTCTCGAACGAAAACGAAACGAACCGACGGCGCAACCGACGCGTCGAAATCGCGATTCGTCCCGAAACGATCGTTCCGCGCTTCGAACTCGCTCGAGTCGACGCGCCGACTCGGCTCGAACGCGACGGCTCCGTTTCGTCGCCAACCGCCGCTTCCGACGACGCAAACGGCGAAAGAGCCCAAGCCGCCCGCCCCGACGTCGGCGCCGCCGCTTTGAACGCCGCGACGCGAATCGTCCGTTGAGCCGCTTCGCTCGCGCAAACCTCGCCGCTTCCGCAAAACCCCTATTTCAACAGCCGCGACGCGAAAAAAGTCGACATTCTTGTCGCGGCGGCGTAAAACGCTCTTCCTTGCGACCGGAAAATTCGTTATACTCGGCGCAAATATCGGTTTCCGTTGTTTCCGAACCTTTCGCGTCGTTTTCCGCTCGTCGCCGTTTTCCGTTATGCCTTGCTATTTTTCCTCGCGTTCGTTCCTTTTTTCCTCGTTTCGCCGCCGGTTCGTTCTCGCCGCGACGCTCGCCTTCGCCGCGACGCCCCCCTTCGTCGGTTGCGGCACGACGAAGTTCAGCGACACCGGCCGCACCGCGACCGAGCAGCTCCTCATTTCGAGCGCGATGGAGGACGTCGTCGACGAATACGACTATTCGCGTCTCGCCGGACTCAAAATCCACATCAATATCGCCAACTCGCCGACCGACGCCGAATACCTTAAAAGCCTCGTTCGTCAACAGCTCGCCGCGAACGGCGCGTTTGTTCGCGATTCGGTCGACGACGCCGACTACGTCCTCGAAGTCGCGCCCGGCGCCGTCGGCACCAACCGCTACGAGTTAATGTACGGTATTCCGGAAACGTCGATTCCCGCCATCGGAACGCTCGCGGCCACCTCGATTCCGGAATTCGCGCTGATCAAGCGAACCGACCAAAAAGCGCAGGTGAAGTTGAACATGTGGGCGTACAATAAGACGACCGGCGCGATCATTTGGCAATCGGGCGTCCAAACGAAATCCTCGAACATCCGCGACCGTTGGGTTTTCGGCGCGGGCCCCTTCACCGACGCGTCTTACGAATCCGGGATGCGGCTCGGCGCCGACAAAGCGCTCCCGGCGACGCTCGGCGAACGCGTTTCCGACGCCGAAAAACCGTCGATTCACTCCGCCGCCGTTTACCAAGAGCTCGACGCCGCCGCGATCGAACGGCTCCAAAAAATCCGCGAAGACGGACTCGCGCAGGCGTTGGCCGAAGAGAAAAAGGCCGAGACGGAAGAGCTCGGCGAAATCGAAACGCCCGCCGACGCGCCGAGCGCCGACGAAGCGCAAGCGACGGACGCGCCCAAAGTCGAACCGGTCGCCGCCGTCGTTCCTGTCGCGGCGCCGTCGGTCGCCGCGGCGCAGCCCGTTCCTCCGGCGCCGCTCGCGTCGACGCCGACGTTCCCGAACGACCCGAATTTAACGCTCGACTTCGGCGACGACGCGGTCTTGCCGCTGCGCTCCGTTTACGTGCCGAGCGACCGCGTTCGCCGCTAAACCGGCTCGAACCGCAACCTCTTTTTTTAATCGACAACTTTTGTTCTAAGGTTACCGCGGCATGTTATTGGCTTTTTTAACGGCGCTCGGAGTCGGCGGAGCGACGCTCGTCGGCGGAGCGCTCGGTTTCGCGTTTAAAGGAATATCGCACCGATTTTCGGACGTCGCGCTGGCGTTCGCGGCGGGCGTCATGCTCGCGGCGGCGACGCTCGGCCTCATTTTGCCGGCGGTCGAGGACGGCGGAACGCTCGGGCTTCCGACCGCGATCGTCGGGATTTTCGCCGGAGCTTACGCGCTAACGCTCGTCGACAAATTCGTTCCGCACTTGCACCGCTTGATCGAGCCGGACGGAACGCCGAGCGGCGCGTCGGGCGGCGAAACGCTTCGCAAAACGCTCCTTTTCGTCGTCGCGATCGCGATTCACAACGTTTCGGAGGGAATCGCGGCGGGCGTCGGCTTCGGAACGGTCGAGACGTCGCGAGCGCTCGTCGTCGCGGGCGGGATCGCGCTGCAAAACATTCCGGAGGGCCTGATCGTCGTTTCGGCGCTCTTGGTCGCGGGCGTCGACGCTCGTAAGACGATTCTTTGCGCGCTCGTTTCCGGGCTCGTCGAGGTTCTCGGCGTCGGCTTCGGCTACGGAGTCGTCGGCGCCGCGGCGTCGGTCGTTCCGGTCGCGCTTCCGTTCGCGCTCGCGTTCGCCGGCGGAACGATGCTTTACGTCGTGAGCGACGAAATGATTCCGGAGACGCACGCGCACGGCGCCGAGCGAGCCGCGACGTACTCGCTGTTGGCCGGATTCTGTCTAATGCTCGCCGCCGACGTTCTGCTCGGCTAGCGTTCCGCCGTCGATTTTCGCGACGCGTTCGCTCGATTTTAACGAAAAAGGACGCGCCTCGTTCGCCGAGACGCGCCCTTTTTCTTTTCTTTCGTTCTCTTCGCCGACTCGCTCAACGCGGCGTCGGTTTCGGGAAGCGTTTCAAGTACTCCCGCTCGACGCGCTTCGCCTCGTCCCAACGATTTTCGAGCGCCAAGCAGTCGACCCAACGATGGAAGAAAATCGGCAGGTTCATCTTGTACTCGGGAAAGTTCGGATCGAGCAGGAGCCCTTGCTCGGCAACCTGAATCGCGCGTTCGAAGTCCTTGTCTTTCATCGCGATCTGAATCGCCCAGTTGTTGAGCGTCGCTTTGAGGTTCCCCAAAATCGTTTGGTTGTTCGGCGCGAGTCGCGCGGCCTTAACGTAAGCGACGATCGCCTCTTCAAAGCGTTCCTTTTGATAAAAATCGACGCCGACGTTGTAATAAATCGTCGCGACGAGCTCGACGTCGCCGATTTCGCGCATCGGCTTGCGGTTTCGCGTGAACGAATAGCCGAGCGGAGCGTCCGGCGTCGACGTTTCCGCGTCGAAAGTCGTCGTTCCGACTTCCGCGGTCGAATCGGCTTCTCGAGGGTCGAACGAAACGTTTTGCAACGTCGCCGTCGAACCGTCGTCGGAAGCGGTTTGACGCGGCCGCGAGTAAGCGCGGATTTTATCCGGCAGCCGCTCCCAGCTCGAACAGGTCGTTTCGAGATCGAGGAACGAATCGGCGAACTTAACGCGGCTCTTCGCGTGCCCGGTCGTTTCGAGCGCCGCGACGTCCAGCCCGGCGCGAGCCGCGAAGCAGTTGAACAACGCCGTCGCGCTAACGCAGTTGAAGACGCCGGTTTCAAGCGACGCGACGAGGCTCGAGCAATTCAAGTTGTACTTCTCCGTCAAAACGACGTCGTGCAGGTAGCCGTAAACGGTTTTCGTCTTTTCGAGCGGATCGGTCTCGCGCTCCGTCAGCGTCGCGATCTCGGCGGCGAAACGCTCGAACTTTTCGCGTTGCGGCGCTCGGCGTTCGCGAGTCGTCAGTCCCTCGGCGATGAGTGCGGCGTCGAAAAGATCGATCTCGTCCCAACGCCCGTCCTCGGCGTCGCGCAAAAGCGC